>DAIOUM010000077.1:0-10719 GCA_036759505.1 Alishewanella sp.
TCGACTTTTTCCCGCGCCCAGGGGGTTTTACGTAGAAATTTCAGGCTGCTTTTTACCGAGGGATCTTTTTTAAAGCAATTTAGATCAATCTGTCGGGCTAAGCCATCCCAACCATAGTGCGCGGCCAGTGCCGTCACAATCTGTTCCAGTGTTACGCCGTGTAGCGGATTATTGGCCTGGGTCATATTCGTTCCAAAAAAATAGCCACTCAAGGTGGCTATCTTAACAGTTCAGGTGGTATTACCAAAGTGCTGTTACAGCCGCTCTAGTACCGCCTGGGTAAAGTCGGTGGTACCGAAGCTGCCGCCCAGATCGCGGGTAGTACGGTCGCCGGAGGCAATCACATCCCGCAGTGCGGTCAGGATTTTCTCAGCCTTATCTTTCATTTCCAGATATTCCAGCATCTGGATTGACGCCAGGATCACTGAGCTGGGGTTGGCCAGGTTCTTACCGGCAATATCCGGCGCACTGCCGTGCACGGCTTCAAAAATCGCGCAATCTTTGCCGATATTGGCGCCCGGTGCCATACCTAGGCCACCGACTAAGCCAGCACAAAGATCGGATAAAATATCGCCGAACAGGTTGGTTGTCACGATAACATCAAACTGCTGCGGGTTCATCACCAGCTGCATACAGGTATTATCAACGATCATTTCCTGGGCTTCGATATCCGGATACTGCTGTGCCACTTCGCGCGCCGTTTTCAGGAATAAACCTGAGGTTGATTTCAGGATATTCGCCTTGTGTACGATGGTGACTTTTTTGCGTTTTTCACGGCGGGCCGTTTCAAAGGCGAACTCGGCAATGCGGCGCGCACCCTCTTTGGTAACAATGCTGGATGCCATTGCCGTTTGACCGTCTTCTGATACGGTCTGGCCGTGACCTGAGTACATCCCCTCGGTATTTTCCCGGATAGTGATAATGTCGATATTCTCGTAACGCGCCTTGGTGCCTTTAAAGGAAATTACCGGCCGTACGTTGGCGTACAGGTTGAATTTTTTGCGCAGCGTAACGTTAATTGAGGTAAAACCTTCACCTACCGGCGTGGTTAGCGGGCCCTTTAAGGTAATTTTATTGCGGGCGATGGCATCCAGTGTCGCCTGTGGTAATAACTCACCGGTTTTTTCCAGCGCGGTTAAACCGGCATCGACATACTCGTAGTTGAAATCACAACCGGCCTTCTCTAATACCTGAATGGCGGCTTCAACAATACTTGGGCCAATGCCATCACCTTTGATGACGGTAATCGTTTGCTTACTCATGGGGATCCTTAGCTGCAACATTTTTTTAATTTATGGCCAGGCTGGCTGGCGCTTAACGGCAGGATTATAGCAAAAATGCCAGTTTGCAGCCAGATTAGGCTACTTAGACTTTCGTCGGTTTGCGAATAAGGAATATAAATGTGGTGAATAGTGGTTAGTTAGAGCGAGCAGTGTGGCGTGGCGGCAGCCAGTAATTCCTGCTGCCAATAGACAACTGACGATTCAGGTAGTGCAAATAGCTGCTGCAGTTGTTGTAATAACTGCGCTGTTGCCGGTTGGGCATCGGGATAACGCAGCAGGCTAAAGCAAAGTTGCCAGCAGCAGCGCAGAAAAAAGCCATGCTGACCGCGGACCTGCTGCCTGGCGCTATCCAGAGGCAGGTACTGGCATAAGGCCGCTTCGGCCCAGAAGGGTAGCTGATAATGATGCAGCAGAGCGGCACTTAGCCGCTGGCTGCGTTGTGGCTCCAATAAATACTGCTGCGCCAGCTCCGGCAGTAGCCAACCTTGGTCAGTACAGCGGCTTAACGGCACTGCATTTAATGTTGGATGGTGCCACAGCGGCGCACTTAAACAGGCTGCTAGCACGCCGGCTTGTTGTGGCGTCAGTGGCTGCGGCAAATAGTGCCCCAGTAGCAACAGCGCCTCGAATAGCAATTGCTGTAAATCACGCAGAAACGGTTGCTGACTATTGGCTTGTAGCTGCAGGTATTGCAGCAATTCGGCGCGGGCTACGGCCAGCGGTAGCTGCTGTTGACCAAAGATCGCTAAGGCATGGCGCAGCCTGTGTACCAATGTTTGCCGGCGATTACTGTGGCTGGCGTTGTCAAGTAAATACTGTGCCAGCACGGGTTGCTTTTGTAGTAACTGCACCTGGGCATCCAGATCCTGAATAGGTAAACGTTGTAATACCGAATGCTCCAGTAACTGCTTCGGAGTTGGGATCACGGCTTCCGCCAGTGCGGGCATCTGTAGCCAGTCCAGCCAATGCTCTGGCAACAGTACAGCAGGGGGGAGTAACTCGAGCGCTTCGCGCGGCATTTTGTGCAGCTCAGCGGCGAAGCGTTGTTGCTCCGGCCAATACTGCAATGTCAGAAAGTCACTGTACTCGACCTGGCAAATCAGCCAGTAACGGCCAACCTGATCCCGGGTTAGCCGGCCACATAAATACAGCGTTGGTGCCAGCCTTGCCAGTTGATTCAGCTGCTGCAGTACTTGCTCTGACGGCGGATCGAGGATCAGAGAGCTAATCACAGTAGACAGTGCCTGAGCCGAAGACACCGTCGGTTGCACCGCCTGTGCCAGCTGTAATGCCAGAGTTAATAAGGGGCTATCATGATGTACCTGCCAGGGGCGGCGATGCTGCAGCTCGGTGTAGCTGCCAGCCAGGATACTGGTAGTAATGCCACCGACCTGTTGTTTTTTTAGTTTATTGGCCAATAACAAGGCGGCTGGCGCCTTAGCATTGCCGGGGTAACAGGCTGCCAGTAAGCCAGCAGTACAGAGGGTATCGCGACGCTGTGCCGGCCATTGCTTCAGGCGAGCCCATAGCGCCAGCAACACCCAGCTTTTGACGGCTTGTGCGGCAAGCAACGGGGTATCTGCCGGAATAAAAGAGAGTTGTGCGATGGCGGCAGCCGGTTGTACGCTAAGCAGTTCACAAAGTATTTTATTGATCTCTGCCGCCTGGCGCAGGCATTGATGCAGCTCGTTGTCGGCAGGTTGGCGCAGCCGCTCACTAAGGGTACTGAGTTGTTGATAGGCGTTAAGCCAATTAACTGCGACCGCTGACATCGGCTTTTGCTGCCTGATACTGGATTACGGCTGCTTCGCCCACCGCAACCAGTTGCCGGTCGACAAACAACAGGGCCGTGCACTCATCTGCGGTGGTAATGCCATCTGCCGCTTTGCGGTGCGTGCGATAATAGAGTAACTGATAGATTTGTTGCTCGCTGCGAAAGGCTTCGGTGATATCCGGGCTACCCAAACGACTGATCAGAAACTCCTGCCGCAAGCTGGCATCCGGTTGCAGGCGACCGATAAAGCGGGCATTAAAGGCTTCACGATCCATCCAGTTCATTTGCGCCGGATCATCAGGATAAAAGCGCAATACGCTGTATGTCGCCAGCACATATAGCAGCGCTCCGCCAATTAACAGCATTAACAACTTCAGTTTCATCCCGGTTCCTGTACCGACAAGCGGATATCCTGCAGATTAATCCCCAGTTCCAGGTTGGTTTGTAACGCCAGTACCTGGGTATAGAGCAAAATATCCTGTTTATGATCAATAATTTTCTGTTTCAGTTTTTTCGGGCAATCCGGATGCTGCAGTGCCTGATTTAAGCTGCTGCCTAACTGCATCAGCTCCTCTGCACTTTTCGGCCCGATGCCGGCTACGCCCGGAATATTATTGGTACTGTCGCCCACCAAGCTCCACCAGCTGACAAGCTGCTCCGGGGCTACGCCAAATTTTTCTTTTACGCTGGCAACGCTGGCAAAGTGGCGGCCAAAGGCATCATAAATCTGTACGCCCTGATTTAGCAGGGGGAAGTAGCCTTTGTCGGTTGAGACGATAATGGCTTCATGCTGATGTAAACGCACTTTACAGGCGATAGTCGCAATCACATCATCGGCTTCATATTCATTTTGCTTAAAACAGCGCAGGCCAAGCTGCTCGGTGTCCTGCTGTAGCTCGGGTAGCACCTCAGCCAGCAGCGCCGGCATCGGTTTGCGGTTCGCTTTATAGCAAGGGCAAAGTTGTTGCCGCCATTGACTGCCGCCGCCGTCAAATACCATCAGGCCATGACTGGGTTGTAGTTCCTGGCGTAAACGGGCTATCGCCTGCTTTAGCATCTGGCGGGTATTGCGTTGGATCTGCGCCCGGGTTGTGTCTGCAACTTCTTCTGCCAGCGGCAAATAGGGGCGCTCCTGCACCGCATATAAGCGCCGGATCAGATTTAAGGCATCGATCAGCACAACCCTGGCCATGTGTTAGCGCTCAATCCGGTAGCATGGCTCATATTTGCTGCCAGGCAGTTTCATTCGTCCTTGTTCCACAAAGGCCTGTAACAGATTGTCCATCATTTGCATTAACCGCGGTTCACCTCTGAGGATAAAGGGGCCATGTTGGCGGATTGCCCGAATGCCCTCATCTTTAACGTTACCTGCCACTATGCCCGAGAACGCCCGGCGTAAGTTTGCTGCCAGCTTGGCTTTATCCTGATCCAGATGCAAGTCCAGTGCGGCCATATTCTGATGATTCGGGATAAAGGGTTGCTGAAATTCCGGCTGGATTTGCAAGGTCCAGTTAAAGTGGTAAGCATCGCCGACCGCTTTACGGTAAGTTCGTACATCCTGGCAGCCGGTTTTTAACCGTTTCGCGACTGCCGCCGGGTCGTCGATAATGATCTCGAACAGATCTAAAGCCGCCTTACCCAGGGTTTGCTCGACAAAGTGGGCAATTTCGGTAAAGTAGGCCGCGCTGCTGGCCGGGCCGGTTAGGATCACTGGTAACTGCTGCGCCTGATTGCGCTCATCCAGCATAATGCCCAGCAGGTACAACAGTTCTTCAGCAGTGCCGACGCCACCTGGGAAGATAATGATGCCATGCGCCACCCGGATAAAGGCTTCCAAGCGCTTTTCGATATCCGGTAGGATCACCAGTTCGTTCACAATGGGGTTCGGTGGTTCGGCAGCAATAATACTTGGCTCGGTTAAACCCAGATAACGACCGTTACGGATCCGTTGTTTACTATGGCCGATGGTGGCGCCTTTCATCGGGCCTTTCATGGCGCCTGGACCACAACCGGTACAGATATTCAGACCACGCAGACCAAGCTGATAGCCAACCTCTTTCGTGTAATCGTACTCTACTTCTTTAATCGAGTGGCCACCCCAACACACAATCATATTTGGCTCGCTGGTGGCATCGATAGCCCGGGCGTTACGCAGTATATCAAACACTGTATGCGTTAAATGCACCGCATTGGTTAGATCAAGTGGGTTGGTATCTGCAGTGTGGCGGGTATGGTAGAACAGAATATCACGCAAAACTGCGAACAAATGCTCATGAATACCTTTGATAATCTGGCCATCAACAAAGGCACTCGCCGGCGGATTGTTGAGCTCAATTTTAATACCGCGTTCACGGCTGAGTAGGTTAATGGTAAAGTCACGGTATTGGTCGTAGATCTCGGCAGAGCTATCGGTTTCGCTGCCGACGTTCAGCACCGCCAGCGCGCAGTTTCTAAATAATTGAAAGGTTTCCTGTTGGGTGTTTTGCTGCAGTCGCTCGACTTCCAGCTGTGATAATAAGTCCATAGCCCCAAGCGGGTTTAAATGTACTTGCATAATGGTACTCCTTGGCAAAAAGCAGCCAACTAGCGGGTGGCGACCCGATCGCGGCCTGCCTTTTTTGCTTGATAGAGTGCCTCGTCTGCCCGCTCGAAAGCGAGTTTCAGCGTATCACCAGTTTTAAGTTCAGTTACGCCAAATGAAATGGTGATTGGCACCCGTTTGTTTTTAAACTTGAACGGGATCTGCTTAATTTTCTCCCGCATAGCATTCAGCGGCTCCAGCAGATCCTGCAGTTTGGAATCCGGTAACAGGATCACAAACTCTTCACCACCGTAGCGGGCGATAAAATCAGTTTGACGGATAGATTGCTGCAAAGTTTTGGCAATAATTTTCAGCGTTTTATCACCGGCACTGTGCCCATAGTTGTCGTTAATCGTTTTAAAGTGGTCGACATCGGCCAGCACGATGCAAAGCGGCGAGCCAAAACGCTGCCAGCGTTTAAACTCCAGTTGTAAGCGTTCGTCATAGGCGGCACGGTTTGGAATGTCAGTTAAACTATCCCGCAAGCTACGGAAGTTTTGTTCTGCTAAACGTTCGCGGAAACTTCTGGCTTCCAGTTCCAGTTCGCGAACTTTAGTCTCCATCGTAGCCAGCGTCAGTTGGATTTGCTGCCGTTGCTGTTGTTCCAGCAGCTGTTTTTCCTGCAACGACAGAGTAAGCTCACCCATTCGTTGTATCACCAGCTTTTTCAGTTGTTCCAGATTTTCAGCCTGCTGGCTCTGTTTTCCAAGATGATCAATCTGGGCATCAATTTTCTGATTCAGATGCAATAGCTTTTCAGCTAGTCGATCTGAACCATGCAAGGTTGCTTCAACGGCTTGCTGGACCCCGCTAAGGGCTTCATTTAGCCGCAGTAAGAAGCTTTCAGCAGACAGGCGTTCTTCGTTGATGCCTCGTACGATAATGCCAATGGTTCTTAAACATGCATCGAGCAGCGCTTCAACACTAAGATTGCCCATCAAGCTTGCTTTAATCTGATCAACTTCGACGGCACTTCGGCCAGCAAAGGACAACTCGCTAAGTAAATTAGTTAGCTCAAGTGTGATTTGTCGGCAGATATGGGCATAGCGATCTTCATCGGCATCAGGTTGCTCAAGTTGTTGTTTGGCTTTTAGCGCCAGTTGATACAGTTGCGTCAGATGACTGAGATGAGGCAGAAATGCTTGCAGTGTCGCTGCAGGTTGTTCAACCTGAGTCAGCAACTGGCGTAGATCGCGGCGTAACTGATCCGGTAAGCCGCGTTGTTTTTGCAACAGCCGGCCTGCTTCGGTGAGTTCTGACTGAACCTGACGGATACCTTGTTGTTGGCGTTGTTCCAGCAGTTTAATTTGCTGGCTAGTTTCTTCGATAAAGGGTATCAGTTTCTCCAGGTCAGCACTACGGGCCAGTTCTGCGCGTAATTTAGCTAGCCTGTTGTCAAGATCCAGATCGATACCTTTGCACAGATAGGATAAACGTTGCACAAATTGGGCTAAAAGTTGAAATTGCCGCTCGTAAGTTTGCTCCAACGCTTTGCGTGCGCCAATGGCGTCCTGTAGTTGCAGTTTCAGATCCGGCTGTTGATTATTCATCTGCACTCGAAGTATTCAGAAAGTCCCTGATATTTCCAGTATATCTTGCCTTAGCGTGAATGTAATAGTGTTCGCCGATAAAAGCTGGACCTTTTTTATAAAGAATTAACAAATCTTCGCTCAACATGAAAAACAGCGCCAATGGCGCTGTTTTTGAGCTGAGCTTGCTACGATTCTGACTTATTTTGTCAGATAGTACGGCAGCCAGCTGCTTTCTTCGGTAGAGGTAAGATGTAACATAGTTGGGCTTCCCTGTTAGTCAGCGCCTGTTGGGACAGGCGCCGCTATTAGAGCAAAAAAAGCGCAAAAATGAAAGTGGTTATGAAAGTCTACCGTTTAGTTTTCAGTTTTTGGCGGGCATTTCGCGGTTTCATAGCGGAGAAAAGCAAAAAAGCACCTGAAAAAGGTGCTTTTTGTTGTATTGCTACAGCGTGCGTTACAGTTTATTGCCGGCTTAAGCGGATATTGGGCGGACTGTAAGGCTCACTGCTACGCAGCGGGTTGATGTCCAGGCCACCACGGCGGGTATAGCGGGCATATACCGCCAGAAAGTCTGGTTTTGCCAGCTGCCAGATATCGTTGTAAATGCGCTCGACACATTGTTCATGAAATTCGTTATGGCTACGAAAGCTAATCAGATACTTTAGCAGTGCTTCGTGTGACAAGGCGGTGCCGCGGTAATGAATAAAGACGCTGGCCCAGTCTGGCTGCGAGGTGATCAAACAGTTCGATTTTAGTAGATGCGAGTGCAGCTTTTCTTCCACCTGACCACGGGCGGGATCCAGTGCCAGCAACGCCGGCTGATATTGATACTGCTCGACGCTGATGTCCAGCTCATCCAGACAGACACCCGGGATCCAGGTGGGCTGGAACGTCATGATCTCACTGACATTATGCAAGCTAACCTTGACCGTTTTACCGGCACAGGCCGACAGATCGCGTTGCATCGTCTGATAAACCTGACCAACGTCGGCAAAGCGGCTTTGATTAAAGCTGTTCAGGTACAGCTTAAATGACTTGGATTCAATCAGATTCGGTGAGTCGAACGGCACCACAAAGGTAGCCAGCGCCACCTGCGGTTTACCCTTGCTATTAAGCCACGACAGTTCATAACCATGCCAGATATCCTGCCCGACAAAGGGCAGTTGCTGACTAAGACCGATAGCCTCGCGGCCAAGGCTGCGGGGAACAGCCTGTAACAGCGCAGCATCGTACTGATCAACATACTCAGTGATTTTGCCAAGACTGAGCTCGGCCAGAACATCGGTGTGGCTTTTGGTCATTTCGGATTCTTTTTCGCTAGGTTTTTCGCTATCAGGCGTTTTTCGCTACAATGGGCTGATTTTAGCATAACCAACCCCGGGAGTAGAGGTGTCTGTCGAACAAGCTTACGCAAAATTTATCGAACAAAGTCTGGCCTGGCACAGTGCTCAGGGTATTAGCATGCAAACCTGGCGCGATCCGGCTCAGGTGTCGCCCTGTGAAGTGTCGCAGCTAAATGACGAGCAGGTAAGCTGGCAACCGGTACCGCAGCAACCGGCCGCAGATTTTAGTAATGTCGAGCTGGCACTGGAGCTGGAACTGCACCCTGACATTAAAGCCTTTTACAGTAGCTGGTTTGGCGCCAATCTGGCAGCGGAGCATGCCAAAGGTAAGCTGGCATTATTAATGCCCTGGCATGCCGCCGATATCGCCCGCTTACAGGAAAATATTATCGGTCATATTTTGATGAAGCGCCGTTTACGTCAGCAGGCAACGGTGTTTTTTGCGGTAACCGATGATGAAAATATTATGCTGTCGGTGCTCAATAGCAGTGGCGAAGTGTTTCAGGAAAGTGTCGGCCAGGAGGTTAAGGTAAAGCTGGCTGACAATTTGGCTGCCTTTCTGGCCGAGCTAAAGCCGCTGGCTTATTCGCCGCTGTTTGACTGACATTCCCAGGCGATATTCGACAACAACTGACAGTTGTTACAGCGAAAATCGAAGACTCCGGCTTGCGGCGTGGCTAAACGCCAGTTACCACCACAGCCGGGGCAGCATTTATCGGCTTCAGCCTGGCAATCGGCACTACTGCCGCTATAGAGCGCATACCAAATCGGCCGCTGGTTTTGTTTGGCCAGTTGTGCCGCCAACTTCCGGCCCTGGCGGTTAAGTTTGCTCTGGTATTGCTGCAGACTGTTTTCAGCGGTTTTGTGCAGCACCCGATCTTGCTGCAGCTGAATTTCATCCAGCGCCTGAAACTGCAGCTGCCAGCGGATCAGCGCTTCATAATCGGCCGCTGCAGCTTTAAGCCAAAACAAAGGCACAGGTTGCAGTGTATCGGCGCAGCGCAGTGGCGAGCAGGTATCGGCATAGGTGGTAAAGAGCACCAGCTCAGCCGGTAGTTCTGTGACAGTTTGCTGTGACATCAGATCCTGGCCCAGCAGTTGGCACTGCGGGTAACCCAGGCCTGCTGCAGCCAATTGCTGTTCTGCGGCCTTAACCCGGGCACTGGCGTGCTGACCGCTTAGCGCATCCGCAGTTGGCAACACCAGCCGGCTGCAAAATGCTTCGCCGGTAAAGGCAGTAGGAAACTCACGCCCCAGCATCTGACCATTAAAAATCAAGGCTTCCAGATAGCGGCGAATGGCTTGCTCGGCCAGGCTGAACTCAGTATCGGCAATCAGCGTAAAGCGCAGCTCAGCCAGATACATCAGGGCGTTCCAGCAGCTGTAATAGCCGGTCGAGTTTTTGTTCTATCCGTGTCAGGCGGGCGCTTAGCGGCTCTTCTGCTACGACGGGTGTTGTCTCGCCGTCCTGTGCCTCGTCTGCCGGCGGCAAGCCGGGATTATTACGCCACTGCTGATAGGCGCTGAATAAATCCGGCCCTGCTAACTGTCCTGCCAGGCGGCCGCGTAACAATGCCAGATTGACGGTTTTACCCTCTTGTTGCAGTTGTCTGGCGGTGACTTGCACCAGTTGCAGCGCTTTGCTCATTCGTTTCGTCATTTTCGCTAAAATTTCGTTTAATTTAGCACTTTAGCCTGATGCTGAATAGCGGCGTTTTGTTAAGTCGTTGTATTGTAACACTATTTTATTTTGGCCTTAGTTTTGCTTAGTTTGGCATTGTCGGTGCTAATAGCGCCAAAACAACAATAATTCAGGAGTTTTTTATGTTTTCTGCTGCCGCCGTGCAAAAATTGCTCATCGTTACTGCTGCCACCCTGGCGCTATCGGGCTGTGTGGTTGCCATTGGTGATAAAACTGAAACCTCATCGGAGAGTGGCTGGCGTAAAACCCAGCAGTTTAATCTGCAAACCATTAATCAACTGGCCTTGGGCGTGAACAGCGAAGAGGTGCGCAATATGCTGGGTGCGCCGGATTTCACCGAGCTGTTTCAAAAAGATGGCCAGCAGGTGCAAGTTTTGTTTTATCGCACTCATCACCGGCACAGCGATGGTAAAACCACCAAAGACGAATGCACGCCTTTGGTGTTTAAAGATAACCGTTTAACCGGTTGGGGTGATAAGGCTTATCAATATCTGTAAGTGGTCT
>DAIOUM010000078.1:0-3032 GCA_036759505.1 Alishewanella sp.
CTCGGCAATCAGCGCCAATTCCTTATCGATCAGCGCCTGGATCGACGCTGCCGGTCCCGTCGTACCAAAACGCTGCCGGGCTCCGGCTTGCACCAGTTGCTGCAAATACTGACTGGCACTAAGATCAGACGGCACCAGCTCAGATGGATATTCATAACGCAGCTCATCCAGCGAGAACTGGCACGCAGCAGCCAGCGTCACGCTCTGCGCCAGTGCAGCAGCGGGATAGAGCTTCGCCAGTTTGCTCAGGGGTCTTAAACAGGCCTCAGCATTACTCAGCAACTGGCGGCCTAATTGCTGGACCGGCGTTTTCAGGCGAATGGCAGTCAAGGTTTGCTGTAATGCCAGTCGCTCACGCTGATGCATTAATACCGCACCAACCGCCAGCTGTGGCAGTGCAAAATCGTGGGCCAGCGTCTGGCAATACGCCAGGTAGCGCGCTTCGCGATAACGTAGTTGCCGCACTAGCGCCAGGTGCAGGCGACCACTAAAGTGCCGGCTTAATAATTGCCCCCAGTACTGGTCCACTTCCGCCTCCCCCTGCGGCAACCAGAGTGCCAGGCAATGCTTGCTGCTGCGTAAATCCCATTCTTCCAGCTGGTAATGGCCTTTTTCAGCGCGCCGTCGGGCATTGGTGATAATGCGGCACAACTCAGCATAGGCTTGCCGATCCGGACACAGCAGCACTAAGGACAGGCCAGGCAGCTGAAAATAACTGCCAATGATCAGTTTTAACGGTAATTGCTGCTGCTTGATTTGCCGGTGTGCCCGCACTACCCCAGCGACCGAACATTCATCGGTCAGTGCCAGCGCCTGATAGCCCAAAGCCGCCGCCGTGCTAACTAACTCCTCCGGCGAGGAGGCGCCTTGTAAAAAACTAAAGTTCGAGCGACAAAATAACTCCGCGTAGGCTACGGCCCCGGATGGCGGCGCTGCCGCTGACGTTTCGCTCATCGGCCCCCCTTAGCTAAACCAACCCTGCAGATACCATTGCTGCTGCGGTGTGCGGTATACCCACCACAGCTGCCCCTGCTCAGTGCGGGCCAGATAATAATCCCGCTGCAATAAGGTGCCACTTTGCCAGCACAGTTGCTCCAAACGCTCGGCACCACTTAACAGCGTCACCGCCTCGGTTAAAGGCAGGGCTTTGGGCAGTTGTAAAATAGGCCTGAGCTGATAACAAAGCGCCGCATTCAGTGCCGGCAGCGCCGCTACAGCTGATGCTGATGACTCTGCCTCCGGCCAGTGACTCAGGCTTAGCACCGGTGTCACCACCGCCTGCTCCCCCAGGCGGGCCACCAACACACTGAGCAGTTGTGCTTTGCTCAGCGGCTGTGAGCGTTGTGCCAGTAAATTACAACTTGCGCGCTGATCGGGTACATAGTCTGTTGCCGAAAATTGCAGCGCATACACCGGCTCTGGCAGCTGCAGCTGCGCCAGGTGCAGGGACAGTAATTGCTGCCAGT
This sequence comes from Alishewanella sp., assembly GCA_036759505.1. Classification (GTDB taxonomy): domain Bacteria; phylum Pseudomonadota; class Gammaproteobacteria; order Enterobacterales; family Alteromonadaceae; genus Alishewanella. The sequence goes on from DAIOUM010000078.1 coordinate 1,467, forward strand.
TCGCAGCACAGGCTTCACCGGCCCGGGCGCGGATCTGCAGAGGTAAGGGGCTGTGCTGGCGAAACTGCAGGGTGAGCTGCAAACGATGACACAATAAGTTGGCCCGGCGTAAAAACTGCTGCAGTTGCTGTAACAATGGCTGTAACGGCTTTAATAACTGTGGACTTTCAGTAATTTCATAATGCAGCTGTAATTCACGGTTAAATTGCAGCCGGGGTCGGTAAAATTGTGGTAATTGCAGTACTCTGCCCGTTAATGCCGCCAGATATTGCAGCACGTCCTGAGAAAAACGCCGCGCCAGCTCTGCTGCCGGCAATGCCAGTAAGGGACCTAACTGCCGGATCCCCAACCGGGCTAACTGCTCAATGCTAGCCGCCGGCAGATCGCTGGCAGTTAACGGACAAAGTGCCAGCTTGGCCTGCTCTGCCGCTGGCGTTAAGTACAGCTCGGCCTGCCCGGAGCGGGCCAGTAATTTTGCAGCCAGCGGAGTTTGCCCCGCTGCAGCCAGATATTGATAGGGACAGTCTGCCAGTTGCAGCTGGAGTTGCTGCCAGTAACGGGCAGGATCCGGGTAGAGTTTAAGCATGCTACTCACCCGGATCAGCAAGGCATCCGGCGGCTGCAGCGCCAGATCGGCTGTCACCTGATATAACCGCTCCGCCAGTTGCTGCAGCAGCTGCTTTACCCGTGCAGGCTCAGGACTAAACAGCTGTAACTCACGACAAAGTAACACGGCCGTTGCCACACTTTGCCCGACCTTGACCCCGGCTGCCGCTGCCAGTGAATTAACCCCCAGCAATTGATGTCGTTTCGGACATGCCAGCGCCATAGGCTGTGCCGGATATTGCACTGCCAGCTGATCAAGTTGCAGGTTGGGGAAATACAGATAAAGCCAGCGCATGACAAAGCCCTCAGGCGGTCTCAGCCAAAGCCGCTTGGGTGCGGGTCAGTACCGGATAAAGCTCAGGCCATTCATCTTGCCAGTTAAGATAAAATTGTTGCCCGGCCCAGCCGGCACGGCGCTTTAACACTTTAAGCTGCAAACCTTGAGGCTGTGGCAGTAACTGTAGCGCTAGTGCTAAAGGCAGTGTTAATTCCGGCTGTTGCGTGGTCAGTTGCAGCACTAACGCCTGCTGCGCCAGAGCTGCCAGCTGTAAACGACGTGCCGCCTTGCGCGCCAGCGTCCCCTGCCAGAGCAAGACCAGGCTACATAAACCACTTTGTAATAACTGCTCTGCAGCCCAGAGTGCATCTGTTTCACTGAGGCCGGAAAGCAACAGCAACTGTGACGGGTTAACCCCCTCTGCCGCCAACGGCTCAGCCTGGAGTAACTGCGGCGGATTAATCAGCCCCAGCAGGCCTTGCTGCTGCAGTTGTTTGAATAAGGGTAACAGTAAACGCAACTCGCCAATTGCCGGCTGACTTTGCAATACCAGCAAACCGGACGCCGGCCAGCCACCCAGTTGCCGGTCAAATTCGGCATAACCGGAACTTAGCTGCTGACCGGCAGCGGGTAAGGCTGAGCCTTGCCAGAGCCATTGCCGCTGCGTCAGTTGTTCAAGTAAG
>DAIOUM010000078.1:3132-8025 GCA_036759505.1 Alishewanella sp.
CGGATCAGGCGGTTTTAGCCCGCTGCTGTAACAGGGTCAGCACTTCGTAATGACTACTATGGGCAAATAAATCAAAAAGTTGCACCCGCAGTAACTGATAGTTGTCCAACAGGGCCAAGTCAGCTGCCAGACTATTGGCATTGCAGCTGGAATAAATAATATAAGCGGGGGCCAGCTGTTTAATCGCCGTCACCAGCTCGACGCCTAAGCCGCGGCGGGGTGGATTCACGACCAGGAGATCCGGTGGGCTAACCGCCGCCGTGGCAAAAGCAGCGGAGTCCAGCGCCCTAAAATCGACCTGAGTCAACCCCAGCTCAGCAGCGGCCTGCTTGGCACTGGCAATGGCGGAGGGCGCAATTTCAATCCCGGTCAGTGTCATCTGATTGCTGGCCAAATGTAAACCAAAACCGCCCACGCCACAGAACAGATCCCAGAGGTGCCGGATCGGCACGCCTTGTTGCGTAAGTTCCGCAGTCCAGGTTGCAGCAGTGGCATAGAGCCGGGCCGCCAATTCAGGATTGATCTGAAAAAAACTCTGTGGGCTTAAATACAGCGGTACCTGATTAAGTTGCTCGCGCAGCAAAGCCTGCTCTGTTAACAGGATTTCTTCCGGCCCTTCCAGCAGCGCTGCCGGCTTGGGCTGTAAATTAACACTGACCACCGACAACGCCGGTAAGCTCGCCAATAACCAGGGTAAATGCTTTTGCAACGCCGCCAGACAGTTCTTTGAACGCAGTACCAGACGCAGCATAAAGTGACCACTGTGGTAACTTTGCTGTAGTAGCACATACTTGAGCTCGCCGCAGCGGGCGGCAATATCGTACGGGGTAAGCTGAGCGCGGCTAATCAATTGCTTAATCACCGCAAAAACGGCCGCAAAGGCTGGCGGATATAAGGGGCAATCGGCGAGATCAACTGCCTGCCCCTGTTGATTAATGATCCCCAGTAGCGGCGCCTCACAGCTGCCCTGCACCACCATCTTGGCTTTATAACGACACGCCTGTTGCTGACTTGCCACCGGCGCCAGGATCTCCAGCGGCGCCAAAGGAGAGACTAACTGCAACAGTTGTTGCTGCTTTAATGCCAACTGCTCGGCATAGGGCATCGCCAGCCATTGGCAGGACTGACAACGGCCAGCAACAAAGTGCGCACAATGCATCCGGCTTAGTCCCGCAATAACAGCGATAACGCGCGCGGATCACCCTGATTGGGCGCCGGTGTCAGGCCCACTACCCTGGCCATCACATTGTAAAAATCGACCATGCTTAATTGCGCTACCGTCGCCTGTTGTTTAAAGGCCGGTCCATAGGCAATCAGCATTCCCTGCATATCTGGCTCAGTATTATCATAACCATGGCTGCCACGTGCTCTGAGGAAAGACGGGTCAGCCTTTAAACCGGGTAATAAACTGCGCCGGACAAAGATCCAGGGCTGCTCCGCCAGCAAAATAATCGGCGCGATGCGGACATGGTGTTGATGGTGAAACCGCTCCGGCAACTCATGCTTGCGGTACAGGCGCATCTGCTCTGGGTTATAACGCCCGGCAATTTGCTGATACAGTAACTCTTCCTGGCCATCTTTCGGAAAAATGCTGACAATTTCACGTGAAAAGCGAACATTCTGCGTTAAACTGCCATCAAACAACTCATCAGCAATAATATACTTGCGCTGATCGACCTCTGCCATACCATGGTCGGAGCTGATGATCAGGTTGACCTGCTCCGCCTGACCACGCTCACGTAAGGTTTGCACCAGATAGGTAAGCTCAGCATCTACCTCGGCCAGAGCCTGAGCTACCTGCTCTGAGCGCGGGCCATAGTTATGACCTGCACTATCCACATCACTAAAATACAAGGTGATCACTCTTGGCCGCTCGGCTTCAGGCAGCGCCAGCCAGGCCAGTACCTGCTCGGTGCGCTCACGGTTTGGTGTCTCATGCTGATAGGGAAACCAGTAGCTGGGCCGCTTACCTTTAATTTCTGCTTCCGAGCCCGGGAAAAAATAAGTGGCCGCCTTCACGCCCTGCAATTCAGCCGTGATCCAAATCGGCTCGCCCTGCCACCAGAAACCATCCGCCACCTGATCCGCCATACTCATCGCAAAATGCCGTTGATGCTCAGGATCATACATCGAGTTATCAACAATACCGTGCCGCTCCGGGTGTAAACCGGTGACCAGTGAATAATGATTGGGAAAGGTTTTACTTGGAAATACCGGCTGTAATTGTTTGACATGCACACCACCAGCCGCCAGTTCGGCTAACATCGGCGCCTGATGCAAACTCAGGTAGTCATGACGCAGACCGTCAATTGAGATAATCAGCAGACTACCTGGACTGGCAGCAGCCGTACTTTGTGTCACTGGGGTCTGACTACAGCTAAGTAGTAACAGACTGATAAAAAACACAAAAAACTTCATAAGTATCAGATCCGGATCGAAATTAGCCTGATCTTAGCAACTCAGGCAGAAAACCATTAAGTGTACTGATTTTTGTTGACCGCTTCATGACATTTTGCCGGTTATTGCCGGCACTTTACCGAAAGCGGCCTCAGGCTTTGCTTAACTGATTAATTTAAAGCGCTGCAATGGCAAGTACTCAAGGGTTTCTCCTTCACGCTGCGAATGATAGAGCGCAAACTCCCGTACCTCAAGTCTGAGCGGCGTGACGCGCTGTTGCCCCTCAAACAGCGCCTGACGCGCCAGCGTAATATGCGGCCGATACTCAGCATGTGGCTCGGTAAAGCCCTGTACCTGACAAAACTGCGCCAGCTGTTGCTGCAGCAATAGCAAGGCTGGTGGTATTGATGAGGGCGCCAGATACAGAATTTTTGGCTGCCTAAAACCCGCCAGATAATCAAGCTCTAGCTCGAATGCAGCAGAACGAAGCTTTGCTGCTGATTGCAACAACAGCTGCTGTTGCTCAGCCGTCACCTGCCCCAGAAAAAATAACGTCAGGTGCAAGTTTGTCACCGCTACCGCTTTGGCGCCGGGACAAGCTTGCAGCGCCCGCTGCTGATAAGGCGCTAATAGCTGTTGCTGCTGCGCCGAAAAACACAAACTAAAAAACAGCCGCCTGCTTTCCACTGCTCAGCTGCCGGCACGGCCGGTTTTTGCTGCCGGTTTACCTTTGACTGCCGGCTTACCTTTTAACGGTGCCTGGCTGGCCGGCTTAGATGCAGCCTGTTCTGCTTTGGCTTTACCGTTTGCTTTGCCGTTCGCTGTGCTGTGCTTTGACCTTGCTGTGGCCTGCGCAGCCGGATTTAAGCCAGTGTGCCGCGTTAATGCCGGCTTACCACCGCGCTGTGGTCTTTGCTGCTGCTCGTCTTTCGTCTCTGGCGGCACCAGACAGTCTTTACCCCGGCCAATCAGGTGCTGCATTTTCAAGCGGATCAGCGCTTCGCGAATGATCGGCCAACCTTTGGGATCATGATAACGCAGGATCGCTTTATGCAGCCGGCGCTGCCGCTCGCCCTTGGGCACCGGCACCACTTCGGTATTCGCTTTATTGATATTTTTCAGCGAATTCATTTCGGTATGATAAATGGTGGTGGCATTGGCCATTGGGCTCGGGTAGAAATTCTGTACCTGATCCAACCTAAAATCGCGCGCCTTTAACCACAGCGCCAGATTAATCATATCCAGATCGGTCGTTCCCGGGTGCGAGGCAATAAAATACGGGATCAGATACTGCTCTTTACCGGCTTCTTTACTAAAGCGGTCGAACATTTCTTTAAATTTGTCGTAGGCGCCCATGCCCGGTTTCATCATTTTCGACAAAGGCCCCTCTTCAGTATGCTCAGGGGCAATTTTTAAATAACCCCCGACATGGTGCTGCACTAACTCTTTGACATAATTTGGATCTTCTACCGCCAAATCGTAACGCACACCCGAGGCGACCAAAACCTTTTTAATGCCCGGTAAATTCCGGGCTTCACGGTACAGTTCAACCGTAGGGCTCTGATCGGTATCCATATGCTCGCAAATCGTCGGATAGACGCAGCTGGGGCGACGACAGGTTTGCTCGGCTTTCGGGTTTTTACAGTTTAAACGATACATATTGGCGGTCGGGCCACCCAGATCGGAGATCACCCCGGTAAAACCAGGGACTTTGTCGCGAATATCCTTGATCTCCTGCATAATCGACTCTTTCGAGCGACTTTGGATAATCCGTCCCTCATGCTCGGTAATCGAACAGAACGAGCAGCCGCCAAAACAACCGCGCATAATATTGACCGAGGTTTTAATCATCTCATAGGCCGGAATTTTCGCCTTGCCATACACCGGATGTGGTACCCGCTGATACGGCAAACCAAATACCAGATCCATTTCCGCAGTACTGAGCGGAAAGGCTGGTGGATTAACCCAGATATGCCGATCGCCATGGCGCTGCATAATGGCACGGGCACAGCCAGGGTTGGTTTCCTGATGTAAGATCCGTGATGCATGCGCATACAGCGGCTTATTGACACTGACCTGCTCAAAGGCGGGTAACTTAACGTACGTTTGCTCCCACGGCTTTTGCCGCGGCGCCTGCACCATAATTGGCTTCGCTTCAACCTCAGCGGGCTTGGTTAAATCAATGCCGGCTTTGGCAAATTCGGAATAGCTGCTACAGCCAACATCATCGGCGCCATAAGGGTTCGGGATAGGATCAATTTTACCGACTTTATCAATAGCGGTGGAATCAACGCCGCGCCAGCCCGGTAACGGCTCTTTGCGGATAACCGCTGTGCCACGTACATCCTGAATTTCGCTAACAGGTATGCCGGACGCAATACGATGTGCCACTTCTACCAGCGGCCGCTCGGCGTTGCCGTAGATTAAAATATCGGCCTTGGCATCAAAAATAACCGAGCGACGCACTTTTTCTGACCAGTAATCATAGTGCGCAAT
>DAIOUM010000078.1:8125-10658 GCA_036759505.1 Alishewanella sp.
CATCAAAAATAACCGAGCGACGCACTTTTTCTGACCAGTAATCATAGTGCGCAATACGGCGTAAACTGGCCTCAATACCGCCGATAATCACCGGTACCTCTTTGTAGGCTTCTTTACAACGCTGGGTATAAACCGTCACCGCCCGATCCGGCCGCTTACCGCCAATATCACCCGGCGTGTAAGCATCGTCATGCCGCAGTTTTTTATCAGCGGTATAACGGTTAATCATCGAGTCCATATTCCCGGCAGAAACGCCAAAAAACAGGTTCGGCTTCCCCAGGCGCATAAAGTCGTCTTTACTGTGCCAATCAGGCTGGCAAATCAGGCCGACGCGGTAGCCCTGGGCTTCCAGCATGCGGCCGACCACCGCCATACCAAAGCTCGGGTGATCGACATAGGCATCGCCCACCACTAGGATCACATCACAGCTGTCCCAGCCAAGCTTATCCATCTCGGCGCGAGACATCGGTAAAAAAGGTGCCGGACCAAAGCATTCAGCCCAGTATTTGGGATAGGAAAACAGGTCGCGTTCAGGCGCCATCCGCGCTACCGGAGCAGATTTACGGGATAAGGGAGCAGTAGCAGTGGACATAAAACAAGCACCTGAGTGTTACAAGGGCGCGTATTATACAAGTTGCGCTGTAGAAAGGCGAATGCGCTGATTTCTTCGCGCTGCCAGCTGACATTAATCGCCACGCGCCGTACACTGAACTTAACACATCCAGCGGAGCCTTACATGCCACTTCTTCGCCCCCGCCAGTTACTGGCTCTGTCACTATTGGCCGGCTTTTTAACCATGGCGCTGAAAACCCTGGCCTGGTATCTGACCGACTCAGTCGGCTTTTTATCGGATGCTGTAGAATCACTGGTCAATGTTGCGGGTGCCGGTTTTGCCTTATGGATGGTGACGATCGCCCGTCGGCCAGCGGATGATGATCATCCTTTTGGGCATAGTAAAGCCGAGTATTTTTCAGCAGCCTTTGAAGGTGGCATGATTTTTTTGGCCGCGATCGCCATTTTAGTCACGGCCGGCGAGCGCTTACTCAACCCACAACTGATTAATGCTTTGGGTATCGGTACCTTGCTTACTGTGCTGGCCAGTCTGATTAATCTGGCCGTGGCAATGTTATTGCTACGCGGCGGCAAGCACTGGCATTCACCGGCGCTGGAGGGCGATGGCAAACATCTGCTAACGGATGTCTGGACCACGGCAGGCGTAGTACTGGGCGTGGCACTGGCCGTGTTCTTTGAACAAAACTGGCTGGATCCGCTGGTGGCGATGTTTGTCGCGCTGCATATTCTACGCGAAGGTGGTCGTATCTTACATAAAGCCATTAATGGCTTAATGGATAACGCCCTGCCTGCCGAACGGGTAGCACAGCTGAGTGAAATACTGGCAGCAATCGGCGGACCGCAAGTGCAGTTTACCAATATCAGAACCCGCGCCGCTGCTGCCCAAGCCTTTGCTCAGGCAGATTTATTGGTACCCGGCCACTGGAGCGTTGAGCGTGCGCATCAACTGGCAGACCAGGCCGAGCAGCAACTCGCAGCACTCGGCATTCAGCTTATCGTCCATATCGAACCCCACCCCTGACTTATCCACAGCACTCCGGTACCGGCTAGACCTCGGACCTCAGACCGGTACCGGAGTGCTGTGGATAAGTTGGGGTTGCTCTAAAAGGAACAACAGGTTAGGTTAGTCGATATTCTGCTTTAAACATTAACGCCTTATGTTCGAAACTTTAACTCAGATTGGTTTACCGCTAGCGCTGATCTTTATTATGACCGGTGTCGGCATGAGCCTGCGGCCGCAGAATTTTCACCAAGTCGCAACCCAGCCGAAAGCGTTTTTCGTCGGTGCTGTGGCACAACTGATACTACTGCCGCTGCTGGCGCTTGGTGTGATTGCGGTGTTTCAACTTCAGGGCGAGCTGGCGGTTGGTTTATTTATTCTGGCACTCTGTCCGGGTGGCACTACGTCGAACTTATATAGCTATTTATCCAAAGCCGATGTTGGCTTATCGGTATCACTGACGGCGCTGGTCGGTTTCGTTACCCCCTTTACCCTGCCTTTTTTAGCTGCCTGGGCAATGCAACAGTTTTTAGGCGCCGAGAGTTTATTACAGCTACCATTACTCAAAACCTGGTTAACACTACTGGTCGTTGGCGTGATCCCGGTGATTATTGGCATGTTAGTCAAAGCGAAGTTTCCGCATTTTGCCGAGCGCGCCCAGCCACAAATCAGTCGTTTTTCGGTACTGGTATTACTGCTGCTGATTGTCAGTATTGCCTATGATTTGGGCGACACACTTTGGCACTATCTGCTGCTAAGCGGCCCGGCGGCACTGACACTAAACCTGCTGTCGATGGCTCTGGGTTATGGGTTGGGGCGCTGGTTGCTACATAGCGAGCAACAAGCGCGGACCATCTGTCTGGAAGTAGGCTTACAAAATGGTACCCTGGCACTGCTAATTACTACTGGTATTTTGCAAAGCTCAGCGATGTCCATCGCACCAAGCGTTTACAGTTTACT
>DAIOUM010000079.1:0-10615 GCA_036759505.1 Alishewanella sp.
GGCAGGCTGGGACCACGCATCAGCCGCCATAGATTAAGCAGCAGTGCCAGGCTAATCATCCCGAACACTAAAAATATCACCTGCGCTAACATTGGAAGATCTCCTTCAGTGGTGCTTCATAGCGGCTTTTGATGGTGGCAATCAGCTCGGCTTCATTATCCATATCCAAGACGTGGATCAGTAACCAGCGCTGTGGCAGCGGTTCGTCGGGTGCCAGATGTTCGATGCTGGGGTAAATATCGGCACTTACCGTTCCCGGGGTCATCGATACCGACGCGGCCAGGATGGTCAGCGGTAAATTATGTTGTAAATCCAGCGGGATCCGGACAAAGGCAGGGCGCAGCTTCTTAACAGGCCCCAGGATCAACACCGCCACCTGTGCATTAGCGGTAATAATGTCGGCAAACACCCGCAGAATATAACGCAGCGCCAGGCCTGGGCGTTCAATTAATGGCTGTGGATCGCGGAAGCGGTAACAGATCCAGGGAATACCAATTGCCAATACTGTTGCGAAAAACAAATGCAGTAGCGCCAGACTCTGGTTCAGCAGCAACCAGATCACAAATAACAGCAGGCTACGATAAGGCGTCGGCAACCAGCTAAAGCGGGGTGTCATTCTCATGGTAAGACTCCTGAGCCGGGAAGAATGCTTTGGATGGTACCCAGCACATCTGCCAGTTGGCGGGCGGCAGCAAAACTGAGTTCTGTCAGTGGGCCGGCGAATACCATTAGCAGCAGGCTGGCACTGAGTAACCATAACACGGCAAATAATTGTAACGGTTGCACCCGCTCTTCGGCTTTTTGCATACCACTTACCCGCCAGAACAGGGTACTACCGGCACGTGACAGACCAATCAGTACTAATAGGCTGGATAACAACAGAATAGCCCACAGCCAGTATTGACCATTGGCGCCAAAGGCCGCCTGCAGCAGCATCACCTTGCCGATAAAGCCTGATAACGGCGGTAGGCCAGCGACAGAAATAGCACACAGCACAAAGAGCGTGCCCAACAACACCGGTTGATTCACCCGCCGCGCGGCCACCAGTCGATCCTGTGCCTTGCCACGCTGGGTCGCAATCAAATCTGCCAGCAAGAATAACGCACCGCAGATCAAGGTCGAGTGTACGGTGTAATATAGAACCGCAGCATGGGCAGCGGTATTTTGCACGGCCACCAACACCACCAGGCTGCCGACTGAAACCAGCACCAGATTGGCTACCAGCTTACGGAAATCCTGGCTAGCCAAAACACCGATAGCACCGAGTAACATTGTTGCTAAACCAAAAGGCCACAACCAGCTGTTCGCCAAACCTTGCAGTGGCCCGGCTTGCTCGCCAAAAATAGTGGTAAACACCCGCAGCAACGCATAAACGCCAATCTTGGTCATTACCGCAAACAGGGCGGCAACCGGGGCCGAGGCGGAAGCATAGGTAGCCGGTAGCCAGAACTGCAGCGGCAAAATAGCTGCTTTCAGCGCAAAGACGATCAGCAACATTAACGCTCCGGCTTTAACCAGCATCAGGTTGTCATCTGGTAACAGGGCAACTTTCAACGCCATATCAGCGATATTCAGCGTACCCAGGGTACCGTACAGGATCGCCAGGGCCAGCAAGAACACCGCCGAGCCGGTCAGGTTTAACACCACATAGTGCACAGCGGCCCGGGTTTTATTCTTACCACCGGCATGGATCAACAACGCATAAGAGGCAATTAGCAGCACTTCAAAAAACACGAACAGGTTAAACAGATCGCCGGTAAGGAAGGCACCGTTAATTCCCATCAGCTGGAACTGAAATAATGGGTGGAAGAATGAGCCTTTTTCATCTTCGCCGGCACTGCCATAGCTGATGGCGCCCAGAGCCAGAAAGGCAGTCAGACACAGCATAATGCAGCTGACCAGATCGGCCACCATTATGATACCAAAAGGCGGTTGCCAATTCCCAAGGGCGTAAAATGTGAGACCTTGCTGCTGAATAGTAAGCAATAAGACGACGGATACCACCAGCAGCAATGCAGTGGAGATCATACTGAGCCAACGCCGGCGCTGCGGTGAATAGTGGATTGGCGGCAGCATAATAAGCAGCGCCGTCAGAAACGGCAGTAAAATCGGCACCAGGATCAAATGATTCATTTGGTGCGCTCCCGCTTGGCTTGGCGTGGCGCCGGCATACTGCCATCCACATGGTCATTCCCCAAATCGGCCCGGGCCCGGATCGCCAGGATCACTAAAAAGGCTGTCATCGCAAAACCTATTACTATTGCGGTTAATACTAAGGCCTGCGGTAGGGGATCTGCATAATTATCCGAAGTCCCTAATACTACAGCGCCCTTCAAATTTAAACGGCCAGAAGCAAAGATAAATAAATTAACTGCATATGACAGCATAGTCAGGCCGACCACGACCGGGAAAGTGCGGCCTCGCAGCATTAAGAACACGCCACAGGCAGTTAAAAAACCGATACATAAGGCAAACAGGGTTTCCATTACAATTGCTCCTTATGAGTTGGCCGGTACGAGGTAGTCATCTTACCGAGGCTAGCCAGGATCAGCAGGGTCGCACCAACGACTGTGACATAAACACCTAAATCAAAGGCTATAGCACTGGCCAGTTCGATTTCCCCGAATAGCGGCAGTTGGAAGTAGTCGAACCAGGAGGTCAGATAAGGACGGCCAAACAACCAGCTTGCTAATCCGGTACTAAAGGCAATCAGCAGACCCACTGCCACCACCCGCTGATACTCGATATTCATCCGCGCCTTAACCCAGTCCACCCCTTGTGAAATATAGAGCAGGATAATCGCCACTGCAGTAATCAAACCGGCGATAAAGCCACCACCCGGCAGGTTATGACCCCGGAAGAAAATATAGATAGACACCATCAGCGCCAGCGGCAGGATACTTTGGGCCACTGTCGCCAGCAGCAAAGGATGCCGCTCTCGGGCCCAGGGCCGGCCTTCGCCGTCGCTGCTCGGTTTAAACACTGGAATACGGGTTAACAATTTAAAGATCCCCAGCGCAGCGATCCCCAGCACCGCGATTTCCCCCAGCGTATCAAAGCCGCGGAAATCAACCAGAATCACATTCACCACATTGGTACCGCCACCGCCGGTTTTGGCATTCGCGATAAAGAAGTCAGAAATGGTGGTAAAGGGCCGCGTCATAATGGCATAGCTTAGGCTACCAACAATAATACCAACCAAAGAGGCCAGCCCCAGGTCCCGTACTACCTTGGACGGCTCAGATTGTTTCGGCGTTTTATGTGGCAGGAAGAACAATGCCAGCATCAGCAGAATAATGGTCACCACTTCCACACTTAGTTGCGTAAGTGCCAGATCAGGGGCCGAAAAACGGGTAAAGGCAATAGATACCATCAGGCCCACCACCGAAATCATCAGTAAGGCCACGACCCGTTTGCGATGCCAGACCACAGTGGCAAAGGCACTGATCAGCAGCATAGCGGCACCGGTCGCGTTAACGGCATCGATAGGAATTTCCGCCCGGCCGCCGCCCAGTGCATCCATCTGGATCAGCGGCAAGCCGGCCAGGATCACAAAAGCCGTCAGCATTAGCGCCATATAGCGTTGCAATGAGCCGTTATCAATCCAGTTATACAGCTTTTCAGCACTGCGGGTCAGTTGTTTCATCAAGTGCTCGAAAATGTTCAGCGTATCAACACCAGGCAGCGCACTCTGAAAATCAAACAGTTGCTTGCGTTTTACATACATCAGCACCCCACCCGCCAGAGCAATGGCACTCATCAGCAGCGGCAGATTAAAGCCATGCCAGATCGCCAGGCTATACTCAGGTAAATTACCAGCGAGCACCGCTGTGGCCGCACTATTCAATAAGCCTCCGACCAGCAAGGCCGGTGCTATCCCGACCAGAATACAGAGCAGCACCAGTACCTCAACCGGTAGACGCATATAGCGCGGCGGTTCATGTGGCGTCTTGGTCAGGCCCTTCGGCTGACCATTAAAGAACACGTCATGAATTAAGCGTAGCGAGTACGCGACCGAGAAAATCGCTGCCACCGTTGCCAGTAGCGGAATAATCCAGGATAAGGCGCCCAGCAGGTGCTGTTGCAGTGTTTCGGCGAAAAACATTTCTTTCGACAGGAAACCATTTAGCAGCGGCACTCCAGCCATGGCCGCCGCGGCTACCATCATCAGGGTCGCGGTGATCGGCATAAACTGCCAAAGACCATTTAAGCGCCGCATATCGCGCGAACCGGATTCATGGTCAATAATACCTGCCGCCATAAAGAGTGAGGCTTTAAAGGTAGCGTGGTTAATAATATGAAAAACACCGGCCACTGCCGCCAGCGGCGCATTAAGGCCAAACAACAAGGTAATCAACCCCAGATGGCTGATGGTGGAATAGGCCAGCAGGCCTTTTAAATCATGTTTAAACAGCGCCAGGTAGGCGCCAACCAATAAGGTCGTCAGGCCGGTTAAGCTAACCAGCAGGAACCAGAGTTCGGTGCCGGACAACGCCGGGTAAAAACGTGCCAGCAGGAAAATACCGGCCTTAACCATAGTAGCAGAGTGCAGATAGGCACTGACCGGCGTCGGGGCAGCCATGGCATTGGGTAACCAGAAATGAAACGGGAACTGTGCTGACTTGGTAAAACAGCCCAGTAAGAACAGCACCAGTAATAGCGGATACAGGCTGTGCTGCTGAATTAAGGCGCCCTGCTCTAAGATATCAGCCAGTTGGTAACTGCCGGCAATATTGCCCAGTAGTAAAAACGCCGCCAACAAACATAAGCCACCACCACCTGTAATGGTTAACGCCATGCGGGCACCGCGGCGCGCTTCAGACTTATGCCACCAAAAGCTGATCAGTAAAAAGGAACTGATGCTGGTGAGCTCCCAAAACAACCAGATTTGCAGAATATTACCCGACAGCACTATACCCAGCATAGCCGTCATAAACAGCATCAGAAAGCTGTAAAAGCGCGGCATCGAATCCTGTTCGGACAGATAATAACGGGCGTATAAAATAATCAGCAGGCCGATAGCCAGGATCAGCAATGAAAACAGGTAAGCCAGGCCGTCCAGTCGGATGGTCAGATCCAGCCCCAGCAGCGGCACCCATTGCCATTGCTGAAGCAGAACCTCGCCGGAAAACACACTTTGGGTGGTGCTGAGCAACAGTGCCAGCGCCACCGCGGGTGCCGCTGCAGTACCCCAGGCATTACGGCTGCGGGATTGTTTGGCCAGCAACAACGGCACCAGGGTACCCAGCATCGGTAGCAGCAAAATCCATAACACATTCATAGCGCAGTAAGTTCCTGTAAGTGATTAGTAGGCTGATCTGAGTAACAGCAGCAACCGGCCACCCTCGCGACAGTAGCTGGTACCGATTTGATTTCAGCATAGAGGATGTCTGGGATTTCCGACATGACAGGTAAGATAATTTATTATTATGCTTATAGTTATACCTGTAGCCTTGCAAAAAGTCTATCGCTGGCAGGTTAAAGCGAGGCAGGGTGCGAGAAATGCAAGGCAACGACCGGCTCAGCAGCCGTTGCCCAAAACGCGGCGGTTATTTTGCCAGCAGATTCAGAATAAAGGCGTATTCTTCCGCTGTTTCCGCCAGACGGGCAAAACGCCCTGACTTACCGCCGTGCCCGGCTTCCATATTGGTGCGGAACAGCAAGGGGTTGTTGTCGGTTTTCAGCTCGCGCAAGCGGGCCACCCACTTTGCCGGTTCAAAATATTGCACCTGGGAATCATGTAAACCTGTGGTTACCAGCATAGCCGGATAGGCCTGAGCAGAAACCTGGTCATAGGGCGAGTAAGACAGCATATAGTCATAATAAGGCTGCTGTTTTGGGTTACCCCATTCGTCAAACTCGTTGGTGGTCAGCGGAATGCTCTCATCCAGCATGGTCGTCACCACATCGACGAAAGGCACATGCGCGACCAGCGCCCGGTATTTCTGCGGCGCCATATTCGCTACTGCGCCCATTAGCAAGCCACCGGCGCTGCCACCCATACCAATCACCTTATCTTTGGCGGCATATTTTTCGGCTACCAGATGGTCAGTAACGGCAATAAAATCTGTAAAGGTATTGATTTTATTCAGCAGTTTACCCTGTTCATACCAATGCCGGCCCATTTCCTGCCCGCCACGAATATGAGCAATGGCATAAACAAAACCACGGTCCACCAGCGATAACACGCTAGCCCGGAACCAGGGGTCCATCGACATGCCATAAGAGCCGTAGGCATATTGATACAGGGGAGCAGTTCCATCCCGTTTAAAGCCTTTGCGATACAACAGCGATACCGGGATCCGGGTACCATCCTGCGCCGTTGCCCATACCCGCTCAGTCACATAGTTGGCTTTATCGAAGCCGCCTAACACTTCCTGTTGTTTCAGCAGGGTCTTCTTACCGCTTGCCATATCCAGCTGATAGACGCTGGGCGGCGTGGTCAGAGAGGTATAGGTATAACGCAGCAGAGTGGTATCCTGCTCGGCATTCATGTCAAAGCCGGTCACGTACGCCGCTTCATCAGAGCTGATATAATAGGCTTTGCTCGGATCCTGCCATGGCATCACCCGGATCCGCTGTAAACCGTCACTACGCTCACTGATCGCCAGGTAGTTATTAAACAACTCAAAGCTCTGAATAAAAATCTGTTCGCTGTGCGCCAGCAGTGGCTGCCAGTGCGCGCGATCACCGATTTTATCGGCCGCCACTGTCATTAGCCGATAGTTCGGCGCTTCCCAGTCAGTACGGATAATCCAGCGGCCGTTCAAATGCTCGGCACCATATTTAAAATCACGCTGTCTTGGCGCTAACACCTGAAACTGGCCCTCAGTTTTGGCCGCATCCAATACTCTGATCTCGTCAGATACGGTACTGCCAAGCTGAATCATCACATAGCGGTTATCCTGACTATTGCTAACCCACATATAGAAACTGTTATCCAACTCTTCATAGACCAGCGCCGCCTTAGCCGGGTCCTGACCCAAGGTATGCCGCAATACCTTGGTACTGAGTAAGGTTACCGGATCATTCTGTACCACAAACAGCTGTTTACTGTCGGCCGACCAGGCAATGGCTGCCGAGAGCCCGCTTAATGTATCCGCTAACTCCTTGCCGGTGCGCAGATCCCGTATCCGCAACGTATACTGACGTCGACCATTCAGATCTTCCATGTAGGCCAATAACTGCTGGTCTGGGCTGATCGCTAGATTAGCGACCTGATAGAAATCCTTGCCCTCAGCCAGTTGATTCACATCCAGCAGCACTTGCTCCGCACCGCCGCTCGCCGCTTTACGGGCATAAATTGGGTATTCTTTACCGGTTTCATAACGGTTGTAGTATAGGTAATCGCCTTTGCGGTAAGGAACTGAGCTATCATCCTGCTTCACCCGACCAATAATTTCTTCGGTCAGTTGCGTCGTCAGTTGCTGGTAACCCGCACTATATTGGCGGTACCAGGCATTTTCCTGCTCCAAATACGCCAGGACTTTTGGATCAGAACGCGTATCATCTCGTAGCCAATAATAAGGGTCGTTACGGGTACCATGGGGCGCCACTACCTGAAAATCCACTTTGGCGGCGCGTGGCGCCTCCGTTAATACTGCTGAGCTTGCCATCACCGGTACGCTGAGGATGGCAACAAACCACAGCAGCGGATGCTTCAGAAACATCTTAACCTCGCTTTGCTTTCGTTAATAAACACATTTTCATTTAGCACGTTTTTTTAACGCTTTGCCAGCAGAAAAATGTAAAACACTGTAACATCCGACCTGGCAGCCATTGCAGCATGACTTATACTGATGCAAAGTAGTTGTTGTTCGCAAATAATAAGAAAAACAGGAGAGTTAAAATGAGTTTATTAACCACTGAACAGGTTGCCACCCTGTTGGGTATTCCAGTGATCCGGGTTGAACGCTTAACCCGTGAGCATCTGTTGGTACCAGCGGAAAAAGATGCCAGCGGTAAGCCAATGTTTGCCGAAGAGGATGTCAAACGCTATAAGGTATTAGCAGAACGACTCGGGGGCCTCTGATTGCAATAACTGCTGCAATCTTTGCTGCCAGCTGTTTGCGCTTTGATGCAGACCAGGTGTAGCCTGGTACCAAAGCCAGCAAAAGCCACTGTACAGGCATTTAGCCAGCTGTAAGCGCTGCGGCAAATTTGCCGCCAAGCGTTCTGCTGTTCGGCGATCAGGATAGCGGCGGCGCATGCTGTATAAAGCGAGTAGCTTTTGCTGCTGCGCCGCTGTCAGCTCAAAATGCAGCATAATCGCTGCCAAGTCAAAGCTGTTATCACACAACTGACTGTATTCAAAATCCAGTAACCAGATTTTATTGCCATTCCACAGCAAGTTATCGGCATGCAGATCCAGATGACAAAGCACCAGATCCGTTGCCATCCCTGCTAGTTGCTCTGCACAGCGCTGTAACGCTGCAAAAAGGTCAGCAGCGGGTTGCAGTGTACTCTGCTGTCCCTGAGCCAGTAGTTGCCGCAAATAACTGGCAGGCTGTAATAGTGGCGTTTGCACTCTTAGGTTATGCAAAATCGCCAACGTGTCCGCCAGCAAGAGCAAACGACTATCAGTCAACTGCAGAGACTCACCACCGGGTAGAAACTCCGAAATCAGCAGTTGCTGATGATTATGTAACAGCAAAGGCGTAGCGGCGATCTGTTTGGCAGCGGCCGCCTGCTGGCAGCGAAATTCCTGTTGTCGGCAGACACCGGGTTGACGAGCATAGCGCCGCAACACATATTCACCGCGTGCAGTACGTAAATAATAGTTCAGGTTACTCTGGCCTGCGGCCAATGGGCGGATCTCCAGCGGCGGATGCTGCTCGAAAAACTCCAGTTGTTCGCAAAGCTGCCTTACAGCGTCTTGCTGTGCGGCGTCAGTTGCGGTTGATAATGGCTGCGCCATGCAAAATATCCCACCACGGCAATAATGGTATACAGCATAAACAACGCGGTCAGAAAATACAGATGTTTTTGCGCATAGATAAAGATTGAGACGGCATCAATCACCACCCAATAAAGCCAATTTGATAACAGCTTTTTCGCTACTAACCAAGTCGCAACCAGGCTAAAGGCGGTAGTTTGCGCATCCAGATAGGCAAAATCGGCTCGGGTATAGTTGGCCATCAGATAGCCTAAAGCCAGACCGCCCATGGCGGTCAGGCTGATCAGTAATAAATGGCGCTGCCAGGCCCATTCAAACACGGTATGAGCCTGCCCGGGTTGCTGCTTTAATTGCTGCCAGCGCCACCAACCATACAAGGCCATACCGGCATAATACAGATGCAGCAGCGCATCGGATAACAAGGCGGAATCCCACATTACATGGGTGAAAAGTAAGGTGCTGAGCAAGGCCGCCGGCCAGCACCAGATGCTTTGCTTCAGGGCCAGTAACACATAGGCTATCGCCAGTACCGTCGCCACCAGCTCGATACTGTGTAACAGTTGCCAGTCGGCAATCAGCTTGCTCAGCAGTTCATTCATGGCCGTAAATCGCCGGGAATAAACTTACAGACAAACACCAGCTTACCGTAGCGCTCCATCGACCAGCGCATACAACGCTGTAAGGCTTGCATCACAGCGTCGTACTCACCAAAGATCTGGGTGCTCATGGTATTGGTCAGCACTTCAATTTCCGCTTCCTGTGCTAACTGGCCAATAAAGGCCAGAATCGGACCTTTATAATCTTCAGCCAGCGGATACTTACTGATTTCAACTGAAAGTTGCATTCGAACCTCCGTTAGAAGCTATAGCTGATAGTGGCACCGAAGCGGCGCGGCTCAGCAAACTGTTCGTATACATGGGGCACATATTCATCACGGGGATCATTGCCAAAATAGAAACCCCGTACCCCAACATCTTTATCCAGCGCATTACGCAACCATACTGCCAGCTCCCATTGTGCCAGCTGATAGCCAAGCCGCAGATTCAGCAGTTGGCTGCTACCGGCTTTCGCATTATGACCATCCGAGTAATAAAAACCACTGTTGCCCTGCACGCCAGCTTGCAGCGTCAGCTGCTCAGTCAGATACCAGTCGGCACCGACACTGTAGTTAACACGTGGCGCATGCGCCTGGTCGCGGCCGGTCATATCCAGGCCACTGTCGGTCTGATAACGACCCAATTTGCTTTGCAAATAGCCAAGATTGACAAACAGTTGCGTGCTTGGTGACACCAGCAGCCGAGTTTCTGCTTCCAGACCATAGTTACGGCCACTGGCGGCATTATCGATAAAGCCGGCAAACTCCGGGCCCAGATCAGGATTTAGCCAGCCTTTAACCTGCATATCAGCCCGCCACATATAAAAAGCAGCAACCCGGGTAGTCAAACTGCCATCGGCGGCGCTGCCTTTTACACCAAATTCGGCATTCAGCAAGCTCTCTGATTTAAAGCTCGCTTTTTCAGCTAGTTGTGAAAAACGAGCTTCGCCGGCTCTGGCCAGGGCCTCACCGTTTATCCCGCCTACCTTATAGCCGCGCGACAACAAACCGTATAGCATCGCTTGCTGATTTAGCTGATAATTCAGGCTGATTTTGCCACCCCACAGGGTTTCGTCCGGGCGTAAACTGATATTACCTGAGTCCAGATAGTCATCGCGGTAGCG
>DAIOUM010000080.1:0-10400 GCA_036759505.1 Alishewanella sp.
GCCTGGTAGGTTGCGATACTAAGGTTAGCGCGGTCAGTTCGGCAGTTAAACAGGGTTTAATGGGCTTTGAGGCTGTGGCGGTAAACCGATTTGACAGTGTCACTGTGCCAACGGGATACACTGCTAAGCCATTTTTACCCTGGGGCACACCGCTGCTGGACGGCGCGGCGCCCTATAAAGCGGATGGCACTAATACCGCCGCCGATCAGGAAAAACAAATTGGCTCGCACCATGATGGCATGCACTTCTTCCCGATTGATTTAAAGGATGGTGGCACGGATTCGGGTGAAGGTTTGCTGGTGATGAACCATGAATATTGTGATCCGATGATCCTGCATGCCTTTGGTGGTGCCGGTTTACCGCGGCAGGCGGAAGAGGTGCATAAGGAGCTGGCGGCACACGGTGTTAGTGTGGCGCATATCAAACGGGATGACAGTGGTCAGTGGCAACTGGTTGGTGGCAGTCAGTACAACCGTCGGATCACCGGCATGACTCCAATGCAGCTGACCGGCCCGGTGCGCGGTCACGCTAAGGTGCGCACCCAGTACAGTCCGGATGGCACCGCCACCCGCGGCACGCTGAAT
Source organism: Alishewanella sp. (assembly GCA_036759505.1). Taxonomy (GTDB): domain Bacteria; phylum Pseudomonadota; class Gammaproteobacteria; order Enterobacterales; family Alteromonadaceae; genus Alishewanella. The sequence continues at coordinate 585 of DAIOUM010000080.1, forward strand.
AATTGTTCGCATGGTGTCACCCCCTGGGGCACTTATCTGACCTGCGAAGAGAACTGGGCACTGCTGTTTGTAAACCGCGATCAGCGGATGCCACGTGAGCATCGCCGTTATAGCGTGTCAGATTTTAATAGCATTATGCATTGGGAAACGGCAGCGCGGCAGGACCCGTTGCTGGCGCGTTTTGATGCATCAGCGGTTGCCGAAACGGCAGAGCAGGATTTCCGGCATGAACCCAACACCTTTGGTTGGATTGTCGAAATTGACCCCTTTAACCCGGGCAGTGTACCGGTTAAGCACACCGCCATGGGGCGCTTTGCCCACGAAGGCGTGATTTTCGCCAAAGCAGAAGCCGGCAAGCCGCTGGTTGCCTATTCAGGAGACGACTCACGCTTTGAATATATTTATAAGTTTGTGTCGAAGGAGCTCTATGATCCGGCAACGGCCGGTCCGCATCTGCTGGATAGCGGCACCCTCTATGTCGCCCGTTTTAATGATGATGGCAGCGGCGATTGGTTGCCACTGGACCTGGCCGATGCCGGCTTCCGGGCCAAAGCCGAGGCGGCCAAGGTCGAGTTCAGTGATCAGGCTGATGTGTTGTTAAATACCCGGTTAGCGGCTGATATCGCAGGGGCTACCAAAATGGACCGCCCGGAATGGGGCGCGGTGCACCCGCAAACCGGCGAAGTCTATTTTACGCTGACCAATAATGATCAACGGCATAGCTCACAGCTTAATGCCGCCAATCCGCGAGCCAGCAACAGCCAGGGCCATATTATCCGCTGGCGTGAGCAGGCACAGCAGCGTTTTAACTGGGATATCTTTATGCTAAGTGGCGACGTCTTCACCTACACGCCGCAGCATCAGTTTATGCTGACAGCTGAGAATCACCATGCCTCGCCGGACGGGCTTTGGTTTGACCCTAATGGCTTGCTGTGGATCCAGACCGATATGTCGGGCAGTCAGCTCAGTGGTGGGGCCTTTGGTAACAACCAGATGCTGGTCGCCGATGTGGCAACGCATCAGATGAAACGCTTCTTAGTCGGGCCGGTGGGCTGTGAGATCACCGGCGTGGTGATGACGCCGGACTGCCGAACTATGTTTGTCAATATTCAGCATCCGGGGGAGGGGTCAGGCCCGTACAGCTTTAGCAGTACCTGGCCGGATCGCGGTACCCGGCGGCCACGTTCGGCAACGGTAATTATTACCAAGGATGATGGCGGTATCATCGGTAGTTAACGGATCAATAAGGCGATACCCGCTACGGTTAGCACGGCGCCTGCCCAGGCGCCCCAGGCTGGCCGACGGCGGTATACCAACCACAGCATAGGTAGAATCAACACCGGACTAACAGAGGAAAACAGCGCCACCATACCGGCGTCACCACTCTTTAGCGCCTGCAAAATTAACGTCATGCCCAGCACCATCGACAGACTGGCGTTAATAAACACATAGCCGAAGATTTTCGGTGTCAGGGGTAAATAGCTTTTCGCAATACGCCAACCCAGTAACCAAACCAGCAGGTGTAACGCAAAGCCGGTGCTCATCCGCACGGCAGAGCCGGCTATTGCATCCAGGCCCTGTACCATCAGTGGTTTCAGCATCAGGGTTGAGACGGCCTGACACAGAGCCGATAATAATGCCAACGCTATGCCAATCTTCAGCCCTTGCTGGCTGCTTTCCCACTGATGTTGTTCCTCTTTGCGTTTACCAAAAGCGATGGCAATCATCACACCGCCGACTAACAGGCTGCCGCCAACCAGGGTCAGTCCCCACAGGGTTTCCCCCAAAAAAAAGTACGCCAGCAGCACCGAGAACAGCGCATGGGTTGCGAACAACACACCGGCGCGGCGCGGGCCAAGACGATTCATCGCGGCAAAGAGGGCGGTATCACCAATAAAGATCCCGATAGCACCGGATAGGATCAGCAGCAAAACTTGCGCTGACGTTAAGGTCAGCCAGCTGCCACTGAGCAAGCTAAGCAGCCATAACAGCGACATAGCAATCAGCATCCGATAGCGGGTAAAGGCAAAGGCACCTAAATGGGTAGCGGCCTGCGCCGACAATAAACTGCCAAAGGCCCAGCAGGCAGCTGCCAATAGCGCCAGATATTCGTATGACAAAGCAGCATCCGTGAGTAACGCAGTAACCTGATTATACCGGCAGTCACGGTATAAATTTTACCTAATTTTCAGACTTTTTTGTTTTAACTTAGTGCCAACTTGTATCTGTCATCTTTCAGGCTAATACTGATAGCAGTAGCCAGTTGAGGAAGTCGTTATGGCAGTAGTGCAGTGGCGTTCGATGCGTACCCAGATCGCGCTGATCGCAGCGAGTTGTTTAGTTGTCGCGGTGTTGCTCAGCATAGTGTTTGGCGTTTGGAGTTCACAAAAACTGTTTAGCCTGAACCGGCAACAAAGTAGTGAGCTTTTTTTACAACAGGTCAATCAGCGGCTGGATTATCAGCTGCAGCTGCAGGCGGATCAGTTAGAGCAACTGATTGACCAGAGCTTAAGCCGCGCCGAGGCGATAGCGGTTGCGGCTCAGGCCATGCAACAGATGGCCATACCGCATAGCCGTGAGCATTACAGCAGCCTGGTGGAGGCGGTAGTGCGGCAATATCCACAAATTCTCGGTGCTTATCTGGTATGGGAGCCGAATGCGGTGGATGGCCGTGACGCCGACTTCCTGCAAAGCCCCGGACATTCCACACCGCAAGGGCAGTTTGGCCCTTACTGGACCCGCGATCCTAAAGGCAATATTGATTTGCAGCCGGTAGAAACCGAAGGGCTTTATGACGAAACACGTAATCAACGCGGTTTACGGGGCAGCGAATGGTACCTGTGTCCGCGGGATCGCAAAGGCCCCTGTGTGGTTGACCCGGCAGTCTGGCAGGTGCAAGGGGTGCCGACCCTGATGACTTCGGTAGTACTTCCAGCCTATCAGGGCAGTCGCTTTACTGGTATTAGCGGCGTCGATATCTCGCTGGCTTTTCTGCAGCAACAGCTGGAGCAACTCGATCAGCAGCTGTTTAATGGCGTCGGTGAGCTAAGAGTGTTGTCCTATCACGGCTTTATTGCGGCTGATACGCAGGCGCCGGCGCAAGTGGGGGAAATGTTACCCGAGTCGGACTGGAATGCATTGCGGACGCTTGTTCAGGCGGGCCAGCGCCAGATACAACAACAAGGCGAGTTGTTAAAGGTCGCCGTACCCATCCGCTTTAAACAATTTGGCACTCCCTGGTTATTAGAGTATCAACTGCCGCTGGCGGTAGCGCTGGCCGAGATCAACCAGCTAAACGATCGCCTTAGCAGCGAGTTTAAAACCAGTATCCGTTGGCAGATCCTGCTTGGCGTTGGCATTGCGCTGGCGGGAACCCTGATCCTGGCATTTTTCTCTGGCCAGCTGGCAAAGCCGTTACAACAACTGACGGCAACAGTCGATAAGCTGGCGCAGTCTGACGGTGATTTAACGCAGCGGCTACAGAGTGAGCGGGCGGACGAAATAGGTCAGCTGGCACGGGCTCTGGATCTGTTTTTGGTTAAAACGCACAGCATAGTTCTGGATACGGCTAAGTTAGTGACGGAACTGCAGCAATCGGCACGTACCAGCGCCGGTATTGCGGAGCGCACCCATCAGGATGTGGCTTTCCAGCAAAAATCCATCGAACAGGTTGCGACGGCGGTGACTGAGATGTCGAGCACGGCATCGGAAGTAGCAACCCAGGCTTCGTTAACCGCCGATCTGGCGCAGCGCGCTGCCGATGCGGTGACCTATGGCGATCAGGCGGTTTCTGAAACCAGCCGTATCGTTGGCTCTCTCGATCAGAGTATGCAGCAAGCCTCGACGATGATGGCCGAGCTGGAGCAAGCCAGCCAGAGTATCAACAATATTGTCGAGGTGATCCGCAATATCTCGGAGCAAACCAATTTACTGGCGTTGAATGCGGCAATTGAAGCGGCCCGGGCCGGTGAAATGGGCCGGGGCTTCGCCGTAGTTGCCGATGAGGTACGTAACCTGGCATCCCGCACCCAGCAATCCACCGGAGAAATTCAGCAGTTAATCACGGATCTGGCCGGACGTACCCAATCGGTGGTGCAGGCGATGCAGCAGAATAGGGTGCTGACTTCAGATTGTCAGAGCAGTGTGGTCAGTGCTCAGGATAAATTACAGCAGGCGATCCGGGCGGCTGCCAGTATCTCAGATGCGGCAACCCAGATCGCCAGTGCTGCTGAAGAACAAAGTGTCGTCAGTGAAGATATCAGCAAGAATATCGTCGAGATCAGCAGTGCAGTAACCGGACTGAGTAATAGTGCCACCGAGGGCGCGAATCAGAGCAGTCTGCTGGCGCGGGTTGCCGATGCCATCAGCCAGCAGATGAATCGCTTTAAGTATTAGTTTTACCAACAACGAATGGGGTCAAAATTGATAACCGAGTTGCAATAACAAGGTATCGCGACCCCATTTCTCTTTTAGCGTTGTCATATGATAGCCAAAGGCCAGCTGCCAGCTTTGCCAGCTGCCTTGCAGCATCAGTTGGCCATGCCAGAAGTGGGATTTTCCTTCCCAATCCCAGGCCGACTTATCGCCGGTGATAGAGGTATCAATAGCGGCGAAGATTTGCCAATCTTCAGTCAGCGGTATTTGTCGGCGTAGCTGCAATACATAGTGCGCACCGCCAAAACCAAAATAATCCCAGGTATACCAGGCGTTAAAGCCCCAGTCGCCGACACTGAGCTTAGCCGACAGCTCCTGAAAATTCAGCTGTGAGCTGTAACCACGGCCATGATAGGTATATTGCGAAAACATCAGATCCAGACTCACGCTGTCGCTGATCGTCCAAACGTAGCCCAGATAGCCATCCAATTCTCTTTTGGTGCCTTCGTCATAATCGACATTAGAGGTCCAGCTGCCGGCGTACCAGCCATTACCGAAATCGTAGCCCAGCCCCGCCTGCAGCGCCGGTCGGTTTAGGGTTTGGCTGACGCCATTAAACAAATAGTCGCTGCTGGCAGTCAGGTTACCAAACCAATCGGCCTGAGCCTGGAACGATAATAAACTAACGAGGGAGATCGAACATAGTGGCGTTACTTTGGCCATATTAAGTCACTTCTGGCAGGGCTTTGTGTTAAGCATGGCTGCTCTGCCAGAATATGCAAGTTAGCTGTTATTAATAAATACCGGACGACAAGTAGCGATCGCCACGGTCACAAACAATAGCAACGATTACCGCATTATCCAGCTGCTCTGCCAGTTTGATCGCCGCATAAACAGCACCTCCTGAACTGACACCGGCACAGATGCCTTCTTCCCGGGCCAGCCGGCGCATCATTTCTTCGGCATCTTTTTGGTAGATATCGATTACTTGATCGACGCGTTCAGGCTCAAAAAAGCCCGGCAGGTATTCTTTGGGCCAGCGGCGGATGCCGGGGATACTGGCGCCATCTGCCGGTTGCAAGCCAATAATCTGAATCGCCGGATTTTGCTGCTTTAAATAGCGGGAGGTGCCCATAATGGTTCCGGTAGTGCCCATGCTGGAAACGAAATGCGTAATGCTGCCATTCGTTTGTTGCCATAGTTCTGGGCCGGTACTGACATAATGCGCCGCTGGGTTATCAAGATTATTAAACTGGTCCAGCACTATGCCCTTGCCCTCTGCCTGCATTTGTAACGCCAGATCACGCGCGCCTTCCATACCCTGCTCTTTACTCACCAGGATCAGCTCGGCACCATAGGCACGCATCGAGGCTTTGCGCTCTTCGGTGGCGTTCGCTGGCATAATCAGCGTCATTGGGTAACCTTTAATGGCCGCAGCCATTGCCAGTGCGATACCGGTATTGCCGCTGGTGGCTTCAATAATCCGATCGCCGGGCTTGATGGTGCCACGCAATTCGGCCTGCACAATCATATTCAGCGCTGGCCGATCTTTTACTGAGCCGGCCGGGTTATTGCCTTCCAGCTTGCACAGTACAGTGCTGTTGGTATGGTTCGCCAGCCGCTGTAAACGTACCAGTGGCGTATTGCCCACATAGGCTTCAATAGTCGGGAAATTCATACGCAGTTCCTGTTTCAGGCGCCGCCGAGGCGACGCAGATTATCGCAAATAATAGCGCAGGCAATACCAACATTCAGCGATTCAGCCTGGCCAAAGGCCGGAATGGTGATCTTCCGGCTGACATGTCGGCCTACTGCATCGCTGATACCATTCGCTTCATTACCCAGTACGATATAGCCACCGCTGTGCGACATCCGGAGTTGGTGCACAGATTCACCACCAAGATACGCTCCATAAACCGGCCGATCGGCAGCTTGTAACAAGGGTAACAGCGGCTGATAATGCAACTGCACCCGTAAAAATGAGCCCTTGGCTGCGGCAATCACTTTCGGATTAAAGGCGTCAGCAGTGTCCTCAGAGCAGAGGATATGCCGGATACCATACCAGTCGGCAATCCGGATAATGGTCCCGAGATTACCCGGATCGTTAATGCTGTCCAAAACCAGCACCCACTCTTGAGGTGCTAGTGGGCTAACACTTCGTTGCGGTATCCGTACCACCGCCAGGGCGGCATCATTGCTGCTAAAGGTGCCCACCCGTTCCAGCTCGCTACTGCTGCAGCTTTGCAGTAGCTCAGCGCGTTGACAGTGCGCACTGTGGGCGGAAAGAAAGCTTTCAGTGGCAAATAAGGCGACGACCGGCCAGTCTGACTGTAACAGCTCCAACACCGCTTTTTCACCTTCGACGAAGAACAGTTGCTCGGCTTTACGGTGCTTTTTCAGGTGCAGCGATTTAATGAGCTTGGTCCACTTATTACTGATCATGCGCTTGTAACTGGGCTGTGAGGTATAGCGCTATTTTAACCAGTCTTGCCAAATATGTCTGATTTTCTCGTTTATTTTCTGCGTAAACCCTTGAAGTTAGCGCCCAGCGATGCCAATTATTCGTTAAGACGACGCAACCTATCGGCTTAAACGGCGTCTTACTCTGCAGTCCCTATTGCCACAGGAGTGACCTATGCAAGTTCAGATTAACAGTGACCGCAATATTCAGGCGGATGAGCGCCTGGCCGAATTTGTCCGCGATACGCTACAGCATAAATTGCAGCGTTTTGCAGATCACCTGACCCGGGTTGAGGTACACCTGAGTGATGAAAACGGAAGCACCAAACACGAAGGTAACGACAAGCGCTGCTTGCTGGAAGCCCGCCCGCAAGGGCTGGAGCCGGTAGCAGTAACCGAGTTTGCCCCGACGGTGGGGCAGGCCATTACCGGTGCGGCTGACAAGCTACAGCGCAAATTAAGTACGGTAATTGGCAAATTACGTGATAAGCAAAGCCACGGCCAGCGCCCGGACTTTGTAACAGAAGACGAAGCGAATTAACCGCTGCGGGCTTAGGCCCGCTGTTAATCCTGCGCGCGCTGCAACAGCTCGGCTAGCGGCGCCGCTAAATGCCCCAGCTGTGTGCTTAAAACATGGCAGATGGCAAAGGGCAAGAGATCGGTTGCGACCAGTCCGGCATCGGTTAAACCGGCCTGATGCAGATAGGCAATCGCAGAGCGCTGATCTTCCAGTAAAATATCCGCCCGTTTTTGCAGCAGCATCCCAAACGCCTGTTGCAAATCACTGACCTCCACCCGGCTGCCGGCAAAAGGAGTAAGCTCCGCCATCTTCAAGCCGCGGATATGGACGATAATCAGCTCGCTGTTTTGCTGCCATTGCGTTAGGGTTTCTACCGACTGACTGTAGGCTTGTAACATCAGCTCGCCAAGCCTGGCTGGAACTGTTACCAGATTTTCCTGCTCTGCCAACTGACAGATCCGAAACAAGTCGGCATCCAGCTCATTGTTAGTCAATAACCTTAACCGACGTTCTGATGGTAAAGCGATAAAGCGGGTGTTAAAACCGAGCTCGGCATAGGCCGCAGTTAATTGCTGCTCAATCCGTGCGCTGAGGTCTGAAGGGCTTTGTGTAGTACCGATAGTAACGGTGACCGGCTCGGCGATTACCAGAGGCGGCCAGCAACAACTGGCGAGCAGAACAAAAGCCATTACACGGCATTTGGCAATCAGCGTGTCCGTCATCAGTACTACCTACTCTGGGTGGTGCCTTAAGCATAGCCGTTGGCTGGTAAGGCAACCAACGACTAATTGGGCCTGGTTAGCGGCTAAAACGCAGCTTACCGTGGATCCAGGTTTGCTCGGTGCGGGTTTGCCACAGTTGTTCTGCCGGTATCGCAAAAATATCGCGGTCGACCAGAATAAAATCAGCCCAGCTACCCGGTGCTAAGGTGCCCATTTTGTCTTCCTGAAAGGCACCGTAGGCGGCATCAACGGTAAAAGAACGCAATGCTTCCACTAAGGTCAGACGCTGTTCTGGCAACCAGCCACCGACCGGCTGATTTTGCTGATCCTGTCGGGTGACCGAGGCATGTAAACCATGGAACGGATTGGCCAGCTCCACCGGAAAATCGGAACCGCCGACAATAATACTGCCCTGATCGGCAAAGGTGCGCCAGGCATAGGCGCCGCGCAACCGCGCCATACCCAACCGGTCACCGGCCATATTCATATCCGAGGTGGCATGTACCGCCTGCATCGAGGGCAGAATGTGCAGCGCTTTAAAGCGCGGAATATCCTGTGGTGAGACAATCTGCGCGTGTTCGATGCGATGGCGGCCAGCGGCGCGCTGTTCGGCTGAGGCCAGCAATTCAAAGCGATCCAATACCAAACGGTTAGCCCGATCGCCAATGGCGTGAACATTGGCTTGATAGCCGGCGTTAATGGTCAGCCGCATAATCTCAGTCAGGGCATCGGGTTCGGTAACCAATAAGCCGCGCTGGCCGGCCTGATCGCTATAGTCAGCTAACAAGGCCGCACCGCGGCTACCCAGGGCACCATCGCCATAAATTTTTACCGAGCGGATATCCAGCCAATCAGTCGGGTCGTCAACGATGCCGTTAGTCAACCATTGCTCCAGTGCCGGATCCTTGGCTGATAGCATCGGGTATACCCGGACGCCCAGCGCCTGCTCCTGCTGTAATTGCTGATAGAGCGCGACCAGTTCGCTGCTGACACCGGCATCATGCACCGCAGTGATCCCCAGTTCCTGCAAATGGGCAAATGCTGTTTGCAGTGCTGCTCTTTTATCGTCAGTGCTGGGGGCAGGGATTTTTTGCTGTACCAGGTACATGGCGTTATCAATTAACACACCGGTCGGTTCGCCGGCGGCATCTCGGATAATTTCTCCGCCTGGTGGATCCAGGGTGTCTTTACTGATACCGGCCAAGGCCAGCGCTTTGCTATTGACCCAGGCCGCATGGGCGTCGATCCGCACCAGATATACCGGCTTATCCGGTAACAGTTCATCTAGTGTCTTTTTCGCCGGAAAAGCATTGCTATCCCATAACACCTGATTCCAACCACGGCCAATCACCCATTGCTGCTCCGGGTTCGCGCGGGCAAACGCCGCGACCTGAGCCGCCGCAGCCTGTTCACTGCTTAGGCCCCGCAAGTCGGCTTGTTTCAGATATTCACCCAGCCCGAGTAAATGGCCATGGCCATCGATTAAGCCCGGCAGCAGGGTTTGTCCCTGACCATCAATCACCCTGGCCTTTGGATAGTCGGCAGCAATGCCGGCTGCACCGCGAGCCAGCACCTGGCCGCTTTCATCATCAAATACCAGCGTCTGGAAGTTCACCAGTTGCCGCTGCTGGTCAAAACCATAGCCCTGAACATTTTTCAGCACCACAGGCGCGGCCGACAGGCCAAAGCTTGTCAGCGTAGCGAGTAATAACAAGGGTTTAAGTTGCATACGGGATCCTG
>DAIOUM010000081.1:0-10371 GCA_036759505.1 Alishewanella sp.
GTGTAAATGTTGGTAATCGAAATCGAACGGCTCGTAATAGTCGTCAATTTCCGGTAAGTCCGGGTTGGCGAAAATATTTGCCAGGATGCGGCGTTTACCACCGATTTTCAGTTGCAGTTTGCCGTTTTCGCGCACCCAGCCGCCATTCCATTTTTGCTGATTTTCCCACTCTTTCGGAAAGCCGATACCAGGCTTGGTTTCGACGTTGTTAAACCAGGCGTATTCGACCCCTTCACGCGAGGTCCAGACGTTTTTGCAGGTGATGGAGCAAGTGTGGCAACCTATGCACTTGTCTAAATTCAGCACCATGCCAATTTGGGCTCTAACTTTCATCTTACTTACTCCAACCTTATTTAGTATCAAGCCAGTCGACACGGCTCATCTTGCGCACAATGACAAACTCGTCCCGGTTACAGCCAACGGTACCGTAGTAGTTAAAACCGTAAGCCTGCTGGGCATAACCACCGATCATATGCGTCGGCTTCATCACGGCACGGGTGACTGAGTTATGGATACCGCCACGGGTACCGGTTAACTCACTGCCGGGCACGTTAACGATCCGCTCTTGGGCGTGATACATCATGCTCATACCTTCTGGTACCCGCTGTGACACCACGGCACGGGCTGCGATAGCGCCGTTAACGTTAAAGATTTCAATCCAGTCGTTATCTTCAATACCGGCTGCTTTGGCATCAATTTCACTGAGCCAGACAATAGGGCCGCCACGCGATAAGGTCAGCATTAACAGGTTGTCAGAGTAAGTACTGTGAATCCCCCACTTCTGATGTGGCGTGATCCAGTTCAGTACAATTTCTTTGTTACCATTCGACTTCTTGTTCAGCACCGGCTGCACTGTTTTCAGGTTAATCGGCGGCTTGTAGCTACAAAGCTGCTCACCGAAGTCGCGCATCCACTCATGGTCCTGATAGAACTGCTGACGGCCGGTAATGGTGCGCCAAGGGATCAGTTCATGCACGTTGGTATAGCCAGCGTTGTAAGACACATGCTCATCTTCCAGCCCTGACCAGGTGGGTGAGCTGATGATCTTGCGTGGCTGGGCCACGATGTCATGGAAGCGGATTTTCTCTTCTTCCTTTTTGGTCGCCAGATGGGTATGGTCGCGGCCGGTGATTTTACTCAGTGCGCCCCAGGCTTTTACCGCCACGTGGCCGTTGGTTTCCGGTGCCAGCGTCAGGATCATTTCTGCGGCATCGATAGCACTATCGATTTTCGCCATACCTTTATTCACGCCGTCAGCGGTATGTACCCGGTTCAGCTTACGCAGAAACTCCACTTCATCCTTGGTATCCCAGCTAATGCCTTTACCGCCGTTACCGATTTTCTCCAGCAGTGGACCCACTGAAGTAAAGCGGGCATAGGTATTGGGGTAGTCGCGTTCTACAATATTAATGTGTGGCATAGTGATGCCCGGAATGGCCTCACATTCCCCTTTCCACCAGGCTTTTACGCCATAAGGCTGTGCCAGCTCGGCAGGCGTATCGTGGTGCATCGGTGTGGTAACAACATCGGTTTCCACGCCTAAGTGACCAACGGCAGCTTTAGAGAACGCCTGAGCGATGCCTTTAAAGATTTCCCAGTCACTGCGGGCTTCCCACACCGGATCAATGGCCGCGGTTAACGGGTGAATAAAAGGATGCATATCCGAGGTATTCATATCGTCTTTTTCATACCAGGTGGCGGTAGGCAGTACGATGTCGGAATACAGACAGGTGGTAGACATGCGGAAATCCAGCGTCACCCACAGATCGACCTTACCTTCAGCCGGCTGCTCGGTCCATTCCACATCTTCCGGCTTTTTACCGCCAAAACCGCCTAAATCTTTGCCAAGCAGGCCGTGTTTGGTGCCCAGTAAGTGCCGCAGCATATATTCATGGCCTTTACCGCTGGAACCCAGCAGGTTAGAGCGCCAGATAAACATATTGCGTGGGAAGTTTTGTGGGTTTTCCGGTTGCTCACAGGCAAATTTAATATTGCGCGAGGTTAATTGCTCCACCACATAGTCTTTCAGCTCTTTGCCGGCAGCTTTGGCTGCGGCTGCCAGTTTTAGTGGATTCGTGCCCAGCTGTGGTGCTGAAGGTAACCAGCCCATGCGTTCGGCGCGGCTGTTATAGTCGACAATACTGCCAGACCATTTGTCTTTATTGGCCAGTGGCGAAATGACTTCCGTCATATCCAGCTTTTCGTAACGCCATTGGCTGGAATGATTGTAGAAGAACGAGGTACCGTTCATATGGCGTGGTGGCCGTTGCCAATCCAGCGCAAAGGCCAGTGGGGTCCAGCCGGTTTGTGGCCGTAGTTTTTCCTGACCGACATAGTGCGCCCAGCCGCCGCCACTTTGACCGATACAGCCACACATCATCAGCATATTGATCAGGCCACGGTAGTTCATATCCATGTGGTACCAGTGGTTCAGCGCGGCGCCGACGATGACCATCGAGCGGCCTCGGGTTTTATCGGCATTACGGGCAAACTCACGCGCGACCCGAATCACATCATCCGGCTTCACGCCGGTAATAGCTTCTTGCCAGCCCGGGGTGTAAGGCACGTTATCGGTATAGGATTTCGCCCGGCTTTCATCACCAATACCATTATCCACACCATATTGCGCCAGCATCAGGTCAAATACGGTAGCGACCAGCGCGGTACCGCCACTGGCCAGTTCGACGCGTTTAGCAGGAATTTTGCGCATTTGTACATCAGCATGATCGGTATGCTGGAAGTACTGGTACTCGTGTGGTGCACCACCAAAATACGGGAAGCCAACATCCACCAGTTCGTCGCGGTTGTCTTTTAAACTCAGCTGCAGCTCCAGCTCACCGTCTTTGTCTTTTTGCTCCAGGTTCCATTTGCCGGCCTGGCCCCAACGATAACCAATGGCACCATTCGGGCTGGTCAGGCGACCATCTTTGTTAACAGCAATGGTTTTCCAATCCGGGTTATTGTCTTCACCCAGGTTATTCACCAGATCGGCCGCGCGCAGGAAGCGGCCGGTGGTTAGCACCCCGTTTTGCTCCTCTAACATGACCAACATCGGCATATCGGTAGTACGACGCACGTAGTCAGTAAAGTAAGCACTCGGGTTATCAACGTGGAATTCTTTTAAAATCACATGGCCAAAGGCCATGGCCAGGGCAGCATCGGTACCCTGACGTGGTGCTAACCAGGTATCGCCAAACTTAGAGGCTTCTGAGTAGTCCGAGGTGATGACACAGGTCTTAGTACCTTTGTAACGGACTTCGGTCAGGAAGTGTGCGTCCGGGGTGCGGGTTTGCGGCACGTTCGAGCCCCAAACAATAATGTAATTCGAGTTATACCAGTCGGCGGATTCTGGTACGTCGGTTTGCTCGCCCCAAATTTGCGGTGAGGCCGGGGGTAAGTCGCAGTACCAGTCGTAAAAGCTTAAACAGTTACCGCCAATCAGCGACAGATAACGGGCACCGGCGGCGTAGGACACCATCGACATTGCTGGGATCGGCGAGAAACCGGTCACCCGGTCCGGGCCATAGGTTTTAGTGGTGTAAACGTTAGAAGCGGCAATCAGCTCGTTTACCTCATCCCAGCTGGCACGGACAAAGCCGCCCAAACCGCGGCGTTCTTTGTAGCTTTTGGCTTTTAACGGATCGCTGACGATTGATTCCCAGGCTTTCACCGGATCTTTATGCTGCACCCGGGCTTCACGCCACAGCTTCATCAGTTGCTGCCGCACTTTCGGATATTTCAGCCGGTTGGCACTGTAGATATACCAGGAATAGCTGGCGCCACGCGGACAGCCACGGGGTTCATGGTTTGGCAGATCCGGACGGGTACGCGGATAGTCGGTTTGCTGGGTTTCCCAGGTGACCAGGCCGTCTTTGACATAGATTTTCCAACTACAAGAGCCGGTACAGTTTACACCGTGCGTGGAACGTACCACCTTATCGTGCTGCCAGCGTTGCCGGTAGCCTTGCTCCCAGGTCCGGTCCTCATTGGTGGTCACCCCGTGGCCATTGGCGAAGGGGGTTTTGCGGGTTTTAAAAAACCGCAGTTTATCTAACAGATGACTCATACTTGACTCCTGGTCCTGTCCTGCATGAACAGAGGTTTTTGCTTTTTCAGTAAGCACACTATAGAAACTACCACTCAATTCTGCTTGATTCAGATCAAGGTTGCCATGCTGCTAAATTGCTGAAAATTAAGAAAAATACCCCAAAGGTGGTAGTGCGCTAATTGACTAAATGCTTGAAAATGCAGGCCTTGGCTGCAGGCGTCTACTCACTTTGTCTGAAGGTGCACTCTGGCTGGGGAAAAGGGGGTAGCCCAAGTATCCCCGTAGATTTGGCAAGCGGATTTTTCTGCAGGAAAGGCGCTGGCGGGTTAAGCTTAGAACAGACAGTAGTGGGAGTTTCAGATGCGCACCTTTTCAATTGTTACCCGGATCAATATCGCTCTGGCCTGTATCGTGACGTTGGCGTTATCAACGATGATGGTGTCGTATTGGTTGTCGGATAAGGCTGACAGCGATGCGCATGCAGTTAATGTTGCCGGCTCGCTACGGATGCAAAGCTATCGCCTGGCCTGGTTAACGCTGCAACAGGACGTCACTAAACTGCAAAGAGCCAATGAGCAATTTGCCAGCAGTTGGCAGCATCCGGTTTTTCAGCGTTTTTTGCATCAGCCAGACATTCTGCAAAAATACCAGAGTGCTTTTCAGCACTGGCAACAGTTGGCGCCTGCGCTGGAGTCTGGCGCCGTTCCTCCAGCCGAATTGGAAGCCGGCCTGGCCGAGCAGGTCAGATTGTTGGATGAGCTGGTGCTGGTGATCCAGCAGGATGCAGAGCAAAAGGTTAAGGCGTTTCGCTCGGTGCAGGTTATCGCGGTGATGGCCACCATCTTGCTGTCGATCATCGTCATGTATTGGCTGAAGGTGATGGTGGAGGAGCCGTTAAAAGAGTTGATCCGCGGTGCCCGGCGTATTGCGCAGGGCGACTTTACTCACCGTATCACGCCGCAGCATCAGGATGAGCTCGGGATGTTGGCTACCAGCTTTAATAAGATGAATACGGCCATTGGTTATATGTACGGCAATCTTGAGAAGCGGGTGGAAGAGCAAACGGCAGAGCTGACCCAAACCAATACGACCCTGAAATTTCTATATAACACCGCGCAGCGGATCAGCGAACATACCTCAGAGTATCAGGACTTTTCCGAGATCATCAGCCAACTGCGCAGTATTACCGGCCTGGCAGATATCGAGCTCTGTCTGTTTACTGAGCAAGGAAATCAACCTTACCTGCAAATTCATGCCGACAGCCTGGCGGATCCCTGTGCGGCTGAAAACTGTGGCGACTGTTTAACTGAGACATTGAGCCGGCAGCAGTGTCAGGTGCACAACTTTGTGTTGCAGCGGGAGAGACATAAATATGGCGTTCTGGTCGTACGGCTGAACGCCTCAGAGAAGATGTTGTTATGGCAACAACAGCTGGTGATGGCCATTGCCGATCAACTGGCTTTGGCGCTGAGTTTAAAATCAGAAGAAGAGCAGGTGCGGCGGTTAGCGCTGATGCAGGAGCGTACGGTCATAGCGCGCGAGTTACATGATTCACTGGCGCAGGCCTTATCCTATCTGAAAATTCAGGTGACCCGGCTCAATAAAGCCATTAACAAGGATGACCGTCTGGTGATGCAGGATGTGTCAGCAGAGCTAAAAAGTGGCCTCGATGCCGCTTACCGGCAGTTACGCGAGCTGTTAACCACTTTCCGTCTGAAAGTCGATGGAGCTGGCTTGCTCAGTGCGCTGCAGACCACCGTCAGCCAGTTAAGCGAACAGTCTGGCTTACAGATCCGGTTGGATTATCAGCTGGCGAATGTGCCGCTGGCGCCGCATGAAGAAATTCATTTACTGCAGATTATCCGCGAAGCCAGCCAGAATGCGGTGCACCACAGTCAGGGGCAGAACCTGACCATTAGCCTGCAGCAGGATGGGCAAAAGTATATTTTACTGGCGGTGGAGGATGACGGTGTCGGGATCCCGGATAAAGCCGAAAAACTTAATCATTATGGTTTAGCCATTATTCAGGAACGAAGCAAACATCTGGCCGGGGAGATCAGTATCCGACGCCGGCCAGAGGGCGGCACTGGGGTATACTTCCGCTTCTTACCGGAATACCTGCAGCAACCGAAAACAGCCTGAAAAAAAGCGCAGCCCTGTTGAGGGCTGCGCCTTGCATGCGCGCAGACAAGCTTAAGGGTTATAAAACTCGCCACTTTTCCGCAGGTAGAAGAACCAGTTTAGTACCAGACACAGCGCATAGAAGATGGCAAAGCCAAGCATCGCGTATTCCGGGGTTGCAGCTTTGATCTGCTCACCAAATACCTGTGGAATATAGAAGGCACCGTAGGCGGCGACGGCAGAGGTCCAGCCCAGCACCGGCCCGGCTTGTTCTTTTGGAAACACCACAGCAATGGTTTTAAAGGTTGATGCATTACCAATGCCGCTGGCGGCAAACAATAGCAGGAAAATCAGGAAGAACGGCATAAAGTACTGCTCTGGTGTTGCCGATTGATAAGCCTGCTGCATAAAGAAGGCGGCACCTAAGGCTGCCAGTACCATCACCACGGCACAGATCTGGGTAACCAGAGCACCACCTAAACGGTCTGAGATCCAACCACCCACTGGCCGGATTAAGGCGCCGATAAAGGGGGCGATCCAGGCATAGGTCAGGGCGCTGGGACCATTCGGATTTGGAGTGTTGTGGGTCATCACGCCATCTACCATCAGGTGGCTGTAGCCAAAGATCACCTGGATCGACAACGGCAGCGCGGCGGCAAAACCGATAAAGGAACCAAAGGTCATGACATACAGAATGCTCATGACCCAGGTGTGCTTATTATTGAAAATCTTATACTGCCGGTCCAGACTGGCACGGATGGCGCCCGGCAATACTTTCAGCGCCAGTACTGTGGCCATTGGTACCAGCACTAATACCAGTTCTTTCGGAATACTAAAGCCAGAGCCATTGGCACTGGCAGGTAGAATCAGCCATAAACCAATTACCGAGGCGATCAAGCCAATGCCATACATCGCCAGCTGAATGGAGAAGGAACCGACGGCGCTCGGTAGCTTAGGTGTTACCTCTTCAGTATTGATATTATTCATGCCAAACCAGATGGCAAAGGCCAGCGGGATTAACAGCAATAGCCATAAGAAACCGCCATTCTGGATCCAGGTTTCACTTCCAGCCGGGATACTCCCAATCAGGGTACCACTGGCCTTTTGCAGGATCATTGGCTCACCGCCACCGACCAGGGTAAAGGCACCAAAGGTCATAAATAGCGGGATCAGGATCTGCATGGTGGTGACACCAAAGTTACCCAGGCCGGCATTCATGCCCAGCGCTAAACCTTGCTGTTTTTTCGGGAAGAAGAAGCTGATATTCGACATTGAAGCGGCAAAGTTACCACCACCGATGCCGGACAATAAGGCCATCAACTGAAACACCCAGAACGGTGTATTGGGATCCTGTAATGCGATGCCGGTGCCAAACGCTGGGATCATCAATAAGCTGGTGGTAAGGAAAATGGTATAGCGCCCACCACAGAGCCGGACAAAGAAGCTGGCCGGAATGCGCAAGGTCGCGCCACTTAAACCTGCGATTGCTGCCAGGGTAAAGAGCTCCGAGGCGGAATACGGAAACCCAAGATTTAGCATCTGAACACTAATGATGCTCCACATCATCCAGACCGCGAACCCGCAGAGCAGGCTGGGTATAGAGATCCATAGATTGCGGGTAGCGATGCCACGCCCGCTTTGTTGCCAGAAGTTTTCATCTTCCGGTTGCCACCTTTTTAAATCTGACATCAGTTAACTCCTGTTTTTCGGCAGAGTGCTTACTGTTGCAAGTGTGATAGGCGACGGCGACTGACACAATGTACCTAAGGAGTTAGCCAGGCAGCTGCGCCAGCTTAATGGGAGTACCTCAAAAGTGGTAGCGCGGTAGAAATCAATACGGCTATCTTTTTAAAAACAATAACATAGATAGGGTTTTGTCAGGGATTACTCCATTGGTGCCAACCTTGGCTACAGGTGGTAGCCGCCATTAGTATGATGTACATCAAAGTATCAAACTGCTGGATCTAGGCTAATATGGGTAGAGCCGCAGGGCCGGCAGTCAGGAGCTAGTTATGTCAGAGCAAATTTCCAGCGTAATGCTGGTTGATGATCACCCTTTATTACGCAAAGGCTTAAAGCAGTTGCTGGCGTTAGAAGACGAATTAGAGGTGATAGCGGAAGCCAGTAATGGTCAGGATGCAATTAAACTGGCCGCAGAACTGGATCCGGACCTGATTATTCTTGATCTGAATATGCAAGGTATGGATGGGCTGGAAACCCTGAAGCGGATGCGCGATGAGGGCGTGACGTCACGCATTGTGATGCTGACCGTATCAGATGCCGATGAAGATATTGTCAAAGCCATCAGTAATGGCGCCGATGGCTATTTATTAAAAGATACCGATCCGGAAGTGTTACTGGATCAAATTAAAAAAGCACTGGAAGGTAAGATGGTATTAAGTGAAGCCATTACCCAGGTGCTGGCCACCGCCTTGCGTCGGCCACAGGCGAAAACGCCGGCTGAGCTAAACAGTTTGACCAACCGCGAATATGAGATTTTGCATCTGATTGCCAAAGGTATGAGCAATAAAGTGATTGCCCGCGAACTGAATATCTCTGATGGTACCGTGAAGGTACATGTTAAACATCTGCTGAAAAAGCTGGGCTTACGCTCACGGGTTGAGGCCGCCGTCTGGATGGTTAACCAGCAGGGCGGCAAGCTATGACAGCAAGCGTTTTGCTGCCGGTGGCGGATGCCCTGGCGCAGATGTTGGCACAGGTCAGCACTGTCAGTGAGACTGAGCAGGTGTCACTGGCGCAGGCGCTGGATCGAGTACTGGCAGAGCCGGTGCTGGCCAGTTTTGATGTGCCGGGCTACGACAACTCAGCGATGGATGGCTATGCGGTGCGGGCGGCTGAGGTCAAAGCCGGGCAAGCGTTAACACTGCAAGGTTCGGCGCTGGCCGGCCATGCCTTTGCTGCTGCGTTAGCGCCACAAAGCTGCGTGCGGATTATGACCGGTGCCGTACTGCCGGCGGGTGCCGATACGGTCATTATGCAGGAGCAGGTACGGCTGCAAGATGGCAAAGTTATCGCAGATTTTGTGCCGAAAGTGGGTGAAAATGTACGAAAAGCTGGCGAAGATCTAAAAAATGGGCAGCAGGTGCTTAGTGCTGGTTGCCGGTTAACTGCGCCACAATTAGGCCTATTGGCGTCGCTGGGTATTGCTGATGTGGCGGTCAGGCGTAAGCTTAAGATTGCCATCTTCTCTACGGGTGATGAACTGGTGTTACCGGGACAGCCGTTACCGGAAGGTCATATCTATGACAGCAACCGGGTAGTATTGCGCGCCATGCTGCAACGCCTTGGGGTCGAGGTGTTGGATCTGGGCTTATTGCCGGATCAGCCAGCAGCAATTCGTTCTGCGTTTCAAAGCGCGATGCGCGATGCCGATGCGCTGATTACCAGTGCCGGCGTCTCGGTTGGCGATGCCGACTATACGCGACAAATGCTGTCTGAACTGGGCCAGGTGAATTTCTGGAAAGTGGCGATTAAACCCGGCAAACCTTTTGCCTTTGGTAAATTGGAAAACTGTTGGTTTTTTGGTTTGCCCGGTAATCCGGTGGCGGCTGTGGTGACGCTGGATCAACTGGTTCAGCCGGTGCTGCTAAAGCTGGCTGGTGCTACTGTCTCGCCAGCCAACCAACTCACAGCAGTGACGACTGTGACCTTAAAAAAACAGCCAGGTCGCGCGGATTATCAGCGTGGTTACTATTGGGCCACTGCCGAGGGGCTGTTCGTAAAAACCTTGGGCAGCCAAAGTTCAGGTATGCTGAGCTCCATCGCCAATGCCAATTGCTATATCGTGCTGCCGCAAGACAGCGGCAGTGTTGCCAGCGGTGAAGCCGTAACCATTCAGCCCTTTGGTCAGTTGTTACAGTAGATCCAATCTGGCATTAGTGCAGCGCTGCGCTAAGCTTTAAAGCGTTTTCTGCCAGTATGCCGCGGCATACTGCAAAAGTCCGTTACCGCCGGAAGCGGTTAATCCAGATTAGGAGCGAGAGATGAGCAAGGTGCAAGCGATCCCGGACGGTTATGCCAGTGCTATTCCTTATTTAACTGTGAAGAACGCAGCGGCGGCGATTGAATTTTATCAACGGGCCTTTGCCGCTGAATTGGTGTTACGGCTCGATATGCCAGGGGGCAGCGTAATGCATGCTGAACTGCGAATCGGCCAGGCGCTGTTTATGCTAAGTGAACAA
>DAIOUM010000082.1:0-10278 GCA_036759505.1 Alishewanella sp.
CAGAGCAGCAAGTGGTGCAATCGACCCGCGAGAATGAATTGGTGATTGGGGTCTTTAAGCCAGAATAAGCCAGCATTGTTGCTGGCTTACTCTACTTGGATTTAATAGTGCGGCGGTGGCGGTTCTTCTTCCGGTCGCAAAATACCGCTGTCTTCCGGTAATTGTTGTAACTTTTGCGCCATCAGCAAAATTTGCCGTTGCAGTTGCTCAATCTTGCGTTGATGAGCCAGCAGTTCCTCGTGCAGGCTGTGCATTGTATCTTCCTGAAAAGCAATTTTACTTTCCAGCTCAATCAAATGTAGTTCTATTGCTGAGGGTTGCTCAGTCATAACGGATTTCCCATACTTCGGCCAGGCCACTGGAGCTTTCGCTAATTATACGGTTTTCATCCAGAAAAGCGACGGCATGTACCACTGCACTGGGTGGGCGACTGCCAACTCTGGGTGAAACCCGCCAGCGCTGCAGCTCCCGGCCACTCTGTACATCCCAGAGTACCAGGTTGCGGGTTGGGGCGCCGGTGAGTAAAAAGCGCCCATCCTGACTGAAACGCACCGCACTGAATACCTGCTGTCTGGCCAGCATTTGCAATGAGCTCACCCGTTGTCCGGTTTGAATATCCCAGATTTGCGCTAATTGCTGACTATCAGCGGTAAATGCATAACGGCCCTGTGGGTCAAAGGCGACTTTGGTTACCCGGCTTGGATGCGGGAAACTATATAGGATTTGTGCGGTCTGAGTGTCCCAGAGGTAGGCCTGATAATCATTGCCACCGGTCAGGGCATAGCGGCCATTCGGGGATAAGGCGACACTGTTAATGCGCTCGCTGTGCCCCAGAAAGTCCAGGCGCCGGCCGCTGCTAAGCGTAATATGTTGTACCACGTTATCGCTGCGCCCAACCAGAATATGGGCGCCGTTGTTAGACAGGGCAATATCGCGGATACTGCTGTTATCGGTTTGCCAATAGCCGACGTTCTGGCCATCGGCGGTGCGCCACAGGGCAAAGGTCTGATGATCAGCACTAAGGACATGGCTGGCGTTGTCACTGATCGCCAGGTGAAACACCAGATTGTCGCTACTATCCTGATGGCGCCAGTGATACTTCAGGGCATTTTGTTGCAGATCCCAAAAGGCGATACCGTCCTGGATAGAGGATACTGCAGCAAAGCGGCCATCGGCTGAAAGCGCGGCGGCATAACTGCCCTGAGCTACATGCGGGTACTGTGCCAACGGCTGGGTGTCGACCTTACTACAGCCGGCGAGCAACAGGGTGGCAAGCAAAATTACAGGATATTTCATTGCGGGTGTTAACCTCATCCACACAAAGCGTTAGTATAGCGAAGCGAGCTAACCTTTATTACAACATACTATAGCAGCCGAGAGGTTGCGCTATGGAGAAAAGAATGCGCTTTAAAACCAAATTAACTCTGGTCGCTGTTGCGCTGTTGGCGTTAACGGCTTGTCAGAAAGAACAAAAAGCTGAACCAGCACCAAAAATGGACACTGAACAAGCTAAACAAGCTTATAGCCTTGGCGTTTCAGCTGGCCGTTATCTGCAAAGCACTATCGACGAGTACAGCAAAATCTCTGTTGATCTGAATGCCCAGCTGATTTTAAAGGGTGTACAGGATGGTATGGCCGGTAAGTCTGATGTTACTGAAGAAGAAATTCAGCAGCTGTTAACTGCACTGGACGAAACCTACCGTAATGAACAAATGAAGCTGGCTGAAGCCGCGGCGGCGTCAGCCAAGGCTGCAGGTCAGGCTTATCTTGACGAAAATGCCAAGAAAGACGGCGTCACCGTCACGGAATCAGGTCTGCAGTATGAAGTGCTGCAGGCCGCAGAAGGTGCTAAACCTGCTGCTACTGATACCGTTAAAGTGCACTATACCGGCACTTTAACCGATGGCACCAAGTTCGATAGCTCGGTTGATCGGGGCGAGCCTATTGAGTTCCCGTTAAACCGCGTTATTCCTGGTTGGACTGAAGGTGTACAACTGATGAGCGTGGGCTCTAAGTTCCGTTTCACTATTCCGTCTGAACTGGCGTACGGTGAGCGCGATATGGGTACCATTCCACCAAACAGCGTGCTGGTATTTGAAGTTGAGCTGCTGGATATTGTAAAACCACAATAAGTAGCGGTTTAAATAAAAAAAGCGGCCTGGCCGCTTTTTTTATTGCTATGTTAAAGCAGACCTAGGCCGTTGTGGTGTTTGATACATGTTTGGCGTGCAGGGTCTCGATCAGCTTATCTTCCAGCGCAAAACGTTCTTCCATTGCCTGACCCAAAGCCGACAGTTCTAAATCAAAAGAGCCGCTGTTGCGGGTGCTCAGATGCTCAGCGTATTTATCATTAAATTCCAGCGCCAGATCGGTTGACACCGCAATTTTCGGATACAAGGAGTCTGCCAGCTTGCGGCTGTTGGTGCCGTTCACCGCACATTGGGCGACGATTTGTTCATAGACTTCAAAGTGACCGGCAGACAGATAATCCATCAGTAACTGGCAAAATTCTTTAATTTTGTCTTGCGAAGGCATGGTATGACGGTCTTTTTCGAAAGGAGGCAAACCGGCCAGCCGGCAATAACTGACAATCAACTCGCGTCGCTCCTGCAGCCAACTATCAATCGCCTTCAGGCTACCGCCGTATTTTTGTTGCGCTTGCTGTACGCGGGTGTACATTTGCCTCTCCTTAGATGCAGCCTGTGTTGCTGCAATACTGCTAATTAAAAGAATTTCAGCGAAAAGATCAACCGTTTTTTTATTGGTCAGCCCAGCGGCCCGGAGTATGATGCTGCCATTCTTGCTAAAACCTCCGCATTAAAACAGAGGCTGTAATGATTGAACATAGTGTAAAAGTATCATCCGGGCAGTTGGCATACTGGTTTATTGTGAGTCAGGGCCGCTTGTTTCTGACCGCAGATGGCACAGTCCCCTTTACTGAACTGGCTGCTCTGCCGCTGCAGCTGGCAGATACGATGATCTGTAAACTGGGGGAATACCAACAGCAGCCATGTTATCTGGTGGTGTATGACGACCGACCGGCGAATGAGGCGGATTGGCATTCCGCCCGTGCGTTATTAGAGCAGGGCGAGGCGCTGTTTCAACTGGCTGCCCGGGCGACCCAGGTTGCGTTATTTTTGCAAACACACCGTTTTTGCGGTCAGTGTGGCAGCGCGATGCGTTTGGTTAACTGGGAGCTGGCGACTCTTTGCCATAAGTGCGGGCATCGCTGTTACCCTCGTATTGCACCCTGTGTTCTGGTCGCGGTAGTAAAAGCAGATAAAATTTTGCTGGCGCGTTCCACCCGGCACAAAGCGGGATTTTTCTCAGTCCTGGCAGGCTTCGTTGAGTCGGCAGAGACTCTGGAGCAGGCGGCGGTGCGCGAAGTAAAAGAGGAAGTGGGGATCGATATTACCAATTTGCGTTATGTTGGCAGTCAGCCCTGGCCTTTTCCGCATTCATTGATGACAGGTTTTGTCGCTGACTACGCCGGCGGTGAGATCCAGTGCCAGCCGGAGGAAATTGCCGAAGCTTACTGGTGTCCGCTGCATGACTTGCCAGAGACACCGGGGCTACAGACTTTATCCGGGCGGTTAATTGCGTTGGCGCAGGCAACACAGCAGCAGAACGCATAAAATAAAAAAGCCACTCAAGGTGGCTTTAAATTGGAGCTTAAGGTCTCGTATACCGAGCTTCTTTGTTGTTAGAACTTCACTAGCGCAGTACTTTTATAACAGAAGCGTTTTGCTGATACAAGCGGCAAACGGAAAAAAATGAACCTAAGCTGAATATTTTTTTCAGTTTACGTAAAGGTAAAGATTGCAGCTTTATAGCGCCAGATCATAGAGCAGACGGGTGCAAGCTGTTAGAATGCGACAAAAGATGTGACGGCGGATGAATTATGCAGCTAAAAAATGATCGTTATTTGCGTGCCTTGCTACGGCAACCGGTAGATCGAACCCCAATTTGGATGATGCGCCAGGCCGGGCGTTATTTACCTGAGTATCGTGCTACCCGCGCGCAAGCCGGTGATTTTATGTCGCTATGCAAAAACCCGGAGCTCGCCTGCGAGGTGACATTGCAGCCATTACGCCGCTACCCATTGGATGCCGCTATCCTGTTTAGCGATATTCTGACCATTCCTGATGCGATGGGGTTGGGGCTTAGTTTCGGTGTCGGCGAGGGCCCTCGATTCAGTAAGCCGATCCGCGATTTTCTGGATGTGGTGCATTTACCGATTCCGGATCCGGAGCAGGAGCTGCGTTATGTGATGGACGCGGTACGCACTATTCGCCGTGAGTTGCAGGGTAGTGTGCCCTTGATTGGTTTTTCCGGCAGTCCCTGGACGCTTGCCACCTATATGGTGGAAGGCAGTGGCAGTAAGACCTTTAGCATCATCAAAAAGATGATGTATAGCGAGCCGGAAGTGCTACATATGCTGCTGGATAAGCTGGCGCAAAGCGTGACCCTGTATCTGAATGCCCAAATTGCAGCCGGCGCTCAGGCAGTGATGATCTTCGATACCTGGGGTGGGGTGCTGACGCCACGCGATTATAAAGAATATTCGCTCAGTTATATGCAGCAAATTCTGAACGGCCTGACCCGTGAGGCTGATGGTCGCAAAGTACCGGTAACCTTGTTTACCAAAAATGGCGGTCAGTGGCTGGAAATGATGGCTGCGACTGGCTGTGATGCTTTAGGTTTAGACTGGACGACCGATATCGCCAACGCCCGGGCCCGGGTAGGGCAGCAGGTGGCGTTACAGGGCAATATGGACCCGTCTATTCTGCTGGGCACACCGGAGCGGATCCGTCAGGAAGTACAAACTATCCTTGATGGCTTTGGCCAGGGTTCAGGTCATATCTTTAACTTGGGACATGGTATTACGCCTGATGTCGATCCGGAACATGCCAGGGTCTTTATCGAGGCGGTGCAGGATCTCAGCCCGATGTACCATATGAACGCTGAGATCCCGGAATAAGCGTTAACTGCGGCTGTTGGCGCAGTGGTCTACTGCGCCAGAACCTCAAACATCAGAACAGGCGGTTTAGGCCGTTTAGTGCCGCAACCCGATATGCTTCGGCCATGGTTGGGTAGTTAAAGGTAGTGTGCACAAAGTAGTTCAGATTATTACCACCGTTCTTTTGCATCATAATGGCCTGACCGATGTGAATAATCTCCGCGGCCCGCTCACCAAAGCAATGAATACCCAGAATTTCCAGCGTATCACGGTGAAACAGCACCTTCAGACTCCCGGCACTGGTATTGGCAATTTGCGCTCTGGCTAAATGCTTAAACTGCGCCCGGCCGACCTCGTACGGGATTTTGGCAGCGGTGAGTTCCTGCTCGGTTTTGCCGACTGAAGACATCTCGGGAATGGTATAAATGCCGGTCGGAATATCGGCAATCAAATGTCCGTCCAGATTACCTTTTACGATAGCTTCGCCGGCCAGCCTGCCCTGGTCGTAGGCTGCGCTGGCCAGGCTTGGATAACCAATCACATCCCCGACGGCATAGATATTATCTACAGCTGTCTGATACTCACTATTAACTTTTAACAGACCGCGACTATCAGCGGCCAGACCCACCGCCTCCAGATTCAGCATTTCAGTATTGCCGGTGCGGCCGTTGGCAAACAGGAAGCAGTCGGCTTTCATCCTTTTACCGGATTGCAGATGTAAAACTACGCCATCATCCCGGCCTTCCACATGCGACAGTTCTTCACCGTGGCGGATGGTCATACCTGAGTTCCAGAAGTGGTAACTCAGGGCATCAGAGATTTCGGTATCCATAAAAGATAATAACCGGTCGCGGGTGTTGACCAGATCGACCCGCACGCCCAGGCCACGGAAAATCGACGCATATTCACAGCCGATAACCCCGGCACCGAAGATAATAATATGTCGTGGATCATGATCCAGCGACAAAATGGTATCGCTGTCATAGATGCGAGGGTGGTTAAAATCAACATGCGGTGGCCGATAAGGCCGTGAGCCGGTAGCGATGACAATGGTTTCTGCGCTCAGTGTGTAGCAACTGCCGTCGTTATGGGTAATTTCCAGGGTATGGTTATCAATAAAACGGGCTTCACCCTGATAAATCTTTACCAGATTACGATCATAAAAGCCGCTGCGTAGTCGTACTTGTTTGCGGATCACGCCGGCAGCATGTTTCAGGATCTGTGAAAAGGTCAGACCTTTCATCTGCTCTTCAACCTGAAACAATGGGTTTTCATTAAATTCAATTAAACGGCTGACCGAGTGGCGCAATGCTTTCGACGGAATAGTGCCCCAGTGGGTACAGCCACCGCCAACCGCCTGGTAACGTTCAATGGCAGCAACGCTTTTACCACTTTTCGCCAGATACATTGCCGCACCTTCGCCGCCGGGGCCCGTACCGATAACGATGGCATCATAATCATAACTGGGTTGTTTTTTCGCTGCTTTTGCCGACACGTTTGCCAATCCTGTCAAATTACTAGTAGAAATTAGCATAACAGTTATCAGACACAAAAAAAGAGGCGATCGCCTCTTTTTTCCGGAACAAGACTAATAGCTAAGTTGCTTAACTAAAAGCGGCGGTCAGGCGCTGCCAATGATTCTGTTGTTGTTGCAGATGTTGCTTTAACTCCTGATAACGCTGCATAAAGTCAGACGCATTCACCTGATCGACCAGCGCTGTACGTTTCTGTTGTAACAGCTCTTTCTTAAGCTGGTAATAATCCTGAATTTTTGCCACTAACAGCTGATACTCCTGCTCCAGCAATGCCAGCAATTGTTCTGCATTCGGCAAATGCTGAACTTTATCTTTGGCGCGCTTGAGCTGCATTTTGGCAACAGCCTGCGCAATTCTGTCTTCTGGCACAGTACGTAAATTCCAGGTCAATTTCAGCAAGGAGCAGGATTTAATCAGCCATTTAGTCGGGTCAAACTGCCACCAACGGATCCCGTTGCGGTAATCGTATTCAAAAATATGATGGTAGTTATGATAGCCTTCACCATAGGTCAGAAACGCCAGAAAGCCATTATCCCGGGCGCTGTTCTCATCGGTGTAGGTTTGTTTACCCCAGATATGCGCCAAGGAATTAATAAAGAAGGTAAAGTGGTGGCTTAAAACCAGGCGTAGCACACCAACACTTAACAGCATGCCCCAGAAACTGCCAAGCAGCAGCCCCAACAGCAGCGGAATACCAATGTTAGTCAGTAACACCAGTGCCAGATAATGCTTGTGCTGGAAAGCCAGGATTGGGTTCTTTTGCAGATCGCGCACATTGCTGTAGTCGAAGTAACTATCGCCCTGATAGTCACGCAGCATCCAGCCAATATGACTAAACCAGAAGCCACGGCCGGCAGAGTAAGGATCTTTGTCGTTGTTATCGACATGGCGGTGATGCACACGGTGATCCGATGACCAATGAATGGCACTATTTTGCAGGGCGAAGGCGCCGCCGATGGCAAAAATCCACTGTAAAACGGGATGGGCATCATAGGTCTTATGAGCCCACAGCCGGTGATAGCCTGCAGTTATCGAAATACCGCAGTAGCCCATACACAAAATGGTGGCAATAATTTCTGCTGTGGTAAAGCCAACTGTCAGGGCATAATAGGGAACCGCAATAGCGGCAACCAAAAAAGTCAGACTGAACAGGATGACGTTAGTCCAGATGATCGGATGTTTTTTCATGAATTCACACTTTGAGCTTACAACTGTACGCCAATTTACCCAGCTGCTGACAGCCGGTCAAGGTAAATCGGCTGAACGGCAGTAAGAAAGGGACGCATCGTGACCAGAGCAGAACAGAAAGAACGTACCCGCCAGGCAATTATTAATGCTGCCTTTTCGCAGCTAAGTGCCGAAAAAGGCTTTGCCAGCTTAAGCTTACGCGAGGTCGCCCGTGAGGCCGGCATTGCACCCACCTCCTTTTACCGCCATTTTGCCGATATGGATGAATTGGGCTTAACGCTGGTGGATGAAGCCGGCTTAATGTTACGGCAGCTGATGCGCCAAGCAAGATTACGGATTGAAAAGCACGGCAGTGTGATCAGTACCTCGGTAGAAACCTTTATGGAGTTTGTCGCCGAAAACAGCAACGTGTTTCGCTTGTTGCTGCGTGAACGCTCTGGTACTTCGGCGGCATTTCGTGCTGCCGTTGCCCGTGAGATCCAACATTTCTGTGCGGAGCTGGCGCATTATCTACGCAAACAAACTCAATGTCCGCCTGAACTGGCACAGCTGCAGGCAGAGGCGATGGTTACACTGGTATTTCATACCGGAGCAGATGCTCTGGATGCACCGCGGGAACACTATCCGCAGCTGACCCGGCGTACCATCATGCAACTGCGCTGGCTGGCACATGGTGCCGCCAGCTATGGTCGTAAGCAGCCCGATTAGCGCTTACGCAGCAGCACGCCAGTTTCAATATGGTGGGTGTATGGGAACTGGTCAAATAAGGCGAGCCTGCTGATATCGTGGGTCTTGGCAAGTTCAGCCAGATTCGCCGCCAGAGTTTCCGGGTTACAGGAGATATAAAGAATAGACTGAAAGCCGCTAACCAACGATAGCGTAGCTGGGTCCAAGCCGGCCCGCGGCGGATCGACCAACACAGTATTTAACGCTAATTTGGCCAGGTCGAGCTCTTTAAGCATGCGGCCGTGTTGTAGCGCCGCCGCCACATCTTCGGCAGACATCTGCAATACCTGCACATTTCCGATCTGATTTAGGGCGATATTATATTGTGCCGACTTAATTGAACTGCGGGCCAATTCAGTTGCAATGACCTGACCAAACTGGCTGGCCAATGCCAGTGAAAAATTGCCATTACCACAATACAGCTCCAGCAAGTCACCGCCCAGCCCAGCGGCGCAGTCTGACGCCCAGTCCAGCATTTGCTGATTCACGCCGGCATTCGGTTGGGTAAAGCTGCCTTCAAGCTGTTGGTACTGAATGCTCCGATCTGCCGCGTTAAAACGCTCGGTTACAAAGTCATCTGATACTACCAGCTTTTGTTTACGGGCCCGGCCGATAAAGCGCACGTTGTAGAGTGGCGCCAATTCTTGTTGTAACTGCCGGGCGGCCTCCAGCCATTGCTCATCGAGTTTACGCTTATAGATCAGGCTGACCAGAAGTTCTCCGGTCGTGCTGGCCAGATAGTCGGCCTGATAAAGCCGATAGCGCAATTGATGATTAAATTGAATGGCTTTCAATAACACAGGCATAAAATCCGCGATGGGCTTAGCCGCTATTGGGAACTCATCAACCCGAACCGGTTGCCGGCTGGCGGGGTCAAACATGCAGTGATAGATGTCATCACCATTATGCCAGATACGGAATTCGGCACGTTGCCGGAAATGGCTTACCGCCGAGCGAAAGATTTCTGTTTCGGGTAAGGCAAACTGCGCGAGTAAATGGCGCAAATGTGCTGCTTTATCGGCGAGCTGAGTTTCGTACTGTGCGGGAAATACCTGACCTAATGACATCTGACTCTCTGACAACTGGCAAAAGACGCATTTTAAGCGCTTTTTGCCAGTGAGCCAAATTTAAGCGTCAGTAAAAGCAAACTAGCAACAATAGCGACAACTGAGCGCCGCCGGCTTACTCTGCCGCAGAGCCGTCATCATCCTGACGTTCACGGGCTTCGCGTACTTTAAGAGTACGTTCCTGAAACTCAGCATCGTTCAGCTTGCTAATCATCTTACCGGCGTCAGCCGCGGCGACTTCAACAAAACCAAAGCCACGGCGCCGACCGGTCTGGCGATCTTTCATCAGGCGGACATTGGCGACAGTACCGTACTTAGCAAACAACGCCTTTACGGTTTCTTCGTTAGCCCGATACGGTAAATTCCCTACATATAAAGTAGTGGTCTCACCTGTAAAGCTGGTATCGGCAGCTACGTTTGCGGTATCTGCTTGTTCTGCCGGTAAGGCTGGACCTTTAACATCGACCAGGATCGGAACCAGGATGCCGCAAGAGAGCACACCGGCCACAAAAGCCCAGCCGGCAGACAGCGGCAGAGTGATCAAAAAGGTAAACACCACGAAAGACAGAAAAGCCAGCGCGAGAGTATAAGGCAGTGAGGCGCGTAACATAGGTGACATAATAAATTCCTGCAGCTAAGTTGAAAGAAGATTCTTGTTATAAAAGCAGTTCTATCTTAACGACTATTTTCTGCACAGCCAACAACTAAAAACAGAGTCCTGCATAACAGATCGATACAAAAATAATCAAAATGGAGCTTTAATAGTCAAACGAAGCTCAAGCTGATGTTTTTAACAAAATAC
>DAIOUM010000083.1:0-5728 GCA_036759505.1 Alishewanella sp.
GTCCAGGCCCCGATCCAGGTCGCCTCCTGCATCCCATGGCCGGCGCCCAGTTCCAGCATACTCTGCATCTCAGCCAACCACTGTTGGCGGTACATTAAACGGAACCAGGGCGCGGCAATCAGCGCATCGTCAGCTTGCATGGGTTGATAGGAAAAAAATTCCGCACCATCTGGCTCAGCATTCTCCAACCAGCGGTGATTCAGATTGCCGGCGCGGATCCAGATCCGCTGCTGCTCTTCAAATAGCAGCTGGATATTGTTAAACAGCAGCCCGTGCTGACTATCCCCACGCTGCAGCCAGTAAGAGATGCGCCCGCTGCGTTCATCCCAGCGCCATAGACCACTGTCTGGCGAGCCAACCCAGAGGCGGTCTTGCTGATCAAACAACAGGGTTGATACACTGCTAAACGGCAAGGCTGGCTCAGTATCAGGGGCAAATTGACGCAGTAATTGCCGCTCTGGGCTTAGTAGCAATACGCCCTGACCACGGGTACCCAACCAGAGCCGCTGCTGGCGGTCACTGATTATCACGCCAACACTGAGATCGGCCGCCAGTTCGGGCCCAAGTTCATAACGTTGCCAGTAGCCAGACTCTGGATTTAGTTTAAACAAACCTCGATCTGTACCCACCCAAACCCAGCCATTGTCAGCTAAGATCGCCCGCGCCAGAGTCGGACCATTCTCCAGCTCGGGCAACGGAAAATGCTGCAACTCACCACTGGCAGGATGAAAACGCACTACGCCGGCTTCGCGGTTAGCTAACCAGACATTATCAGCCACCACACTGATGCCCAGCACATTAGCCGCCGGCAACAGTTGCGGATCAGAACCCGCAGGCAGGATCCTAACTTCGCGGGCGATTTGATTGAATAAGACAAAACCTGAGGGCGTAATCAGCCACAGGCTTTGCTGTGGGTCCAGATACAGGCTTTGGATCGCATTACTGCGCAAGCTTACCGGTACCTCGGGGTGCGCCCGATAGTGCCGCCAGGTCGCTGTTTCCGGCTGCCAACTCCAGAGCCCCTGATCATAAGTACTGAACCAATAAAGCCCCTGTTGATCCCGTTTTAACGCCGTTACCTGAGCATCCTGCAGCTCTGCTGGCTGCTGCAATGCCACCGGACCTTCGGTAGTCATCTGCCATACACCACTCCCATAGCTACCAACTAACAAGCCTTGCGCTGTCGGTAGTAAGGAGGTCACAGAATCCACATCTAGCGAGCTATTCTGGCGCTGCCAGGCCTCCCCCCGCTGCTGGCTTAGCGACCAGCGGATCAAACCTCCTGTTGTCTGCCCTTTGCTACGTAACGGGGCGTTGCCTATCGCCAGCCATAAACTGTCGTCCTGCTGCAAAATATCGTTGATATAGGCCGTACTAACACCGTCAATGGTTGCCGGTAATGCAATGGCTAATAGCTGCTGTTGGCTATCAGACCAGCGAAACAACCCCTCGCCGTAAGCTGCGACCCAAAGCTCACCAGCGCCATCCAAATAAAGCCGGGCGATATTTAACCGGCTGGCGGCGGTTTCACCTGCCACCGATACCCGTTCAAACCGCTCAGTTTGCGGATCAAAGCGATTTAACCCGGCGTAGCGGGTGCCAATCCACAGGCTCCCGGCTCGATCAACTAACAATTCGGTGATCCAATCTGCAGACAATGACCCGGGATCCAGCGCATCGGCGCGAAACTGTCGTAACTCGGCGCCGTCGTACCGGTACAGCCCGTGCTGAGTGCCGAGCCAGAAAAAACCATCCAGATCCTGCACCACTGTCGTCGCGTGATGTGACAATGCCAGCGTATCAGCCAGATGCTGCATGCGGGCAAAACGTGGCTCTGCCTGCGGGCTAGCGGCCAGCGGCAACATAACCTGAAAAGAAAATAGCCAAAGCAGTAGGATTTTAACGGGCGACCAGTACGGCATAGCGACTTCCCCGAATGGATATTGTTTAGTATTGCAGCTAATCCGAAAAAGACAATTTGCAAAAACCAATGATAATTGTTTGCATTTAAAAAATATTCGGCTATAGTGAGTGGGTCAACGGAGTTTGACTTAGGGTTAAAACCCAGAGAGGGATTTTTCTGGTCGTTGTGAAATTTGTCCTGCATTGACGGGGAGCTTAGGCTCCCCGATTTTTTTCAGCAGTGACCCGCTTCGGAAGACGCAACAAATAATGCACCCCCTGACTAGGCTGGCTACTCACCGAAATAGTCCCCTGCAAACGCACGGTCACCAAATTATAGACAATATGGGCACCTAAGCCGCTACCGCCCTGATGGCGCTTGGTCGTAAAAAACGGATCAAACAGCTGCCTGAGTTCATCTTCACTCATGCCTTTACCGTTATCACTGAAATGCAGCCAAACTTCGCCAGGAGTATCCTCTATCGATATTTGGATCTTCGGTTGCGGATGGCCTTCCAGGCCGTGCACCAAGGCATTCATAATCAGATTGGTCATCACCTGAGCAATAGCACCTGGGTCGGAATAAAGCAACACAGGCTCTGGGCAGTCAAAGAGCAACTGACATTGCTGTTGTTTCAAACGGGAGCGAAGCGAGAGTAGGACATCATTCAGATACTGACAGAGTTCAAATTCACGATAACTATCATGGCTTTGATCAACTGAGACCTGTTTAAAGCTGTTAACCAGGTCGGCTGCACGTTGCGTGTTCACCTGTAGAATTTTCAACCCCTCTGTCAGATGTTGCATAAAGCGATTGAACTGGCTTTGTAACATCGTTTTGTTAGCAAACGCCTCAGCTAGCTGTGCCTGTTCGCTTTGCAAATGGCTAGTGGCTGTTACACAAATTCCCAACGGAGTATTAATCTCATGCGCCACTCCCGCCACTAACCCACCTAGCGACGCCATTTTTTCCTGAGTAATGAGCTGCTGCTGAGTTTGCTGCAAACGCTGATAAGATAATTCTAAAGCCTTATTTTGTTCCGCCAGTTGAGCTGTTCGCTTTTCCACCAAAAGTTCTAACTTACGCCGAATCTGATATTCATGACGCAAGCGCCAGCGCAATACCAACATAATAGTTAGTACCAGCGCGAGCAATACCGACAACTTAAACCACCAGGTTAGCCACCAGGGCGGCAATACCCTCACCGATAGCTCAGTGGCAGGAGTCCATTGCCCGCCGGTTAAACGGGCCGCAACCTGAAACAGATAATCACCTGGTGGCAAACGGGTGTATGTTGCAACCGGACTAAGGGCGGAGGTATGGATCCAGTCACGATCAAAGCCTTTTAGCTGGTAGCGATATTGGATTTGTTGCGCCTGCTTAAACTCAGGTGAAGCAAAACGGATACTAAACATATCCTGCTCATAGGTCAGCACAAGTTGCTTCAGATTGGCCAGTGATTGCGGTAATGCTGACGATCCAGCACGCACCGGCTGATTAAACAAACTCAGGGCTGTCAGCTGTACTTTATTAAGGGCTACGCGTCGCGGTAGCTTGCTAACCGAGAAATAATCAAAACCTCTGGCTCCACCACGGTAAATCGTATCATCAATAATATCCCAGGCACCAATCCAGGTATTACTCTGCATACCGTGCATTTCGTTCAGTTCAAGATAGGTTTGCTGCTCATCCAACCAGTGCAACCGATACAATAAACGAAAAAAAGGCGCTTGTTTTAGAGCCTCATCCTGGTCTTCTTCTGCCAGATAAGGTTTAAAACCCAGAATTTTCGAAGGTTGCAACGGATCTCGCAGCACCAGATGTTTGATATTACCGGCCCTGATCCAAAGCTGCTGATTTTGCTCTTCCAGAATTAATTGAATACCGTTTAACTGTAAACCGTGCTGGCTACCCGAATGTTGCAACCAGTATTCAACCTCTCCGGTTTGTGGTTGATAACGCGCCACGCCCTGGTCCGTCGAACCTATCCAGATCGCCCCCAAAAAGTCTTCGGCCAGATTATTAATATCTTCAAATCGAATTTGCGCCGCCCCCATTTCGGCTTGACGAAAATGCAGCACCTGATCTCGTTCCGGATTTAACCGGTACAAACCTTGACCACGCGTTCCAATCCATAAATTCTGCTGACGGTCCCGATACAATAACCTGACAAAGGGTTCATCTGCCTCCTGCAGGCTAATGCTTTGCCATTCACCTGACGCTGGCAACAATTTATACAAGCCCAAATCAGTGCCGACATAAAGGGTACCATCCCAATCCTGATGTACCGCCTGCACCAAGGTCGGTTGTCCCGGTCCCTCCGGCAATAACCAATGCTTTAACTCTGCTGTCAGCGGATTAAAATGGGCTACTCCGCCTTCGCGATTCGCGAGCCAGACACTATCGGCAGCAACTGCATCAATCCCCAGCACATTTGGCGCAGCCAGCATACCGCTGCTGATCTGGCCATTAGGCAAGGTACGGATCGCTCTGGCAAAGCGACTCAAACCACGAAAACCGCTTTGACTCACCGTCCAAAGGATACCCTGTTGATCCTGAAACAAGCCGAGCAAATCAAAACGCGCCAGCCCCTCACTAAACTCCGAATGAAACGGATAATGTAGCCAGCGCCCCTGAGGATCTCGATACCATAGACCGCCGCGCTGGTCTGCGTTATAGCTGCTTAGCCAGATCCCGCCCTCGCTATCCAGATGTAAATCAGATAACAACGCTTGCTTTAGCCGCTCAGGTTGTCGGGCAACCTGAAAAATAAATTGCGCAGGGTCTAGCTGATACAACCCCTGACCATAGGTTGCAGCCCATAAGGTCCCGTCACTGCCCTGGCTGATACGGCTAACCGATATTCTGCCCGCTGCAGCATTAATAAACGGTATTTCACGCCATTCACTACGCACATCAGGCCGGTATAACACGCCTCCACGTTGCTGCCCAAAGGTACGGATTGGCGCTTCACCGATCGCCAGCCATTGTCCGCCGCTGCCATCAATAAATAGACTATTGATAAATTTGACCGCCAGGTCGCTCTCAGTTTCCGGTAACGGTACTGGGTGCAAACGCTCCTCTTGCCACTGATATAGACCGGCACCATAGGTAGCAACCCACAGCTGCTTGCCAGCGTCAAATATTAAGGCGCTGATTTCCGCCGATGAGGGATCGGCGGCCGGCAAATCGAAACGACGGAAAGATTCGGTAGCAGGGTCAAAACGATTCAGGCCGCCATAACGGGTGCCGACCCATAGCCACCCCTGAGGATCAACGGCCAGCGCCGAAACCCAACTAGCAGATAAACTTCCGCTTTGTGTCGGATTAGCACGAAATTCCAGTAGATCCGTACCGTCATAGCGGTATAAACCATGTTGGGTTCCTAGCCAGAGGAAGCCCTGTTTATCCTGCGTCATGGTCGTAGGTACAGGTAGGGTACGCCCCGGAACACTCAGCTGAATAAAGCGGCTGAACACCCGGTTATGCTCAGTTACCGCCGCAGCAGCACTGACGGCAGGCGAAACAACAAAGCTTATTAGAAGCAGGATAAAGATGCGGAGAACAACCGATAACTGCACGGCTCGGATCTACAAAAAAAGATTATCCGAAAGTATTAGTTGAAACTGCGCTTTTCTGCAAGCGGCATCGCGTTATTTATTAACGACTACGCGGTATAAAAGCGATCTTACCTTGCTGCACCGCCATATCAAAGGGTAGTGCCGTTAACATCCTGATTGCCGGATCAGCGGTATCCAGCCGGTATACCGGTTGCGTCGCCAACATCTGGTTTACCAGCTGCAATAACTCATTGCTGACCGGGGT
>DAIOUM010000083.1:5828-10058 GCA_036759505.1 Alishewanella sp.
GCTGCTGCTAAAGTTTGCATAAGGTACCGCTCTGACCTTAGCAGAACCTGAACAAGCTGCAAGCTTGTGCTGGATCAATACGAAAATAGCGTTGATTGAGTTTTACTGTAAAGGTCCTATGCTTACTTAAGCAGAAACCGATACACCTGTCGGATCCATCACGAACAGACTAAAGAGCGCCGGTAATGGAACGAACACATGATATCCAGTATTGAAGATACCTTGCTCCACCCGGCGATAGCCGCTACACCACGGCAACACTATGTTGCCGATCGGAGTCGTGAAGCCCTGATCTCCGGACACAGCCTGCCAACCCAGGCGGCTTTACAGCGCTTGCTAAATTTACTGCCACCACTCAATCCCGGCAGCGCCATTTTGCACGTCGGTGGGGGCAGTGGCTATGTCGCAGCCGTGCTGGCAAAGCTGGTACGCCGGGTTTATGTGGTCGAACGCGACCAACAGCGGCTGGATCAGGCGGCACAACGATTGGCTGCTGATGGCCAGGAAAATATTGAACTGATCCATGCGGATGCCAATAGTGCTTTTAGTGTGCGTGAACCCTGCCAGCTGATACTCTGTACCTGCCAGCTAACGGAACTGCAATATCTGGAACCCTGGCTAACGGAACACGGTTATCTGGTGCTGCTGGAGCAAGAACAGGCCGCATTTTCCAATCTGGTACTGTATCAAAAGGTCGCCGGCAAACTGGAACGGCGGCAAAATCTGGGCTGGATTGATTTTAGCCGCCGTTTGCAGCAGAGCATTATCGATTTGGGACTGGCCGACGAACAATTACTGCGTGAAGCCAGTCTGGAAGCCAAAAAACAACAGAAACCGCTGCTGCAGGTGCTAACCAAGAAACTTAATTTGGATGAGCGCAAGCTCTATGCGTCGCTGGCGGCAGAGCGTCAGCTGGCGTTGCAGGATTTTGACGAACTGGTAAAGCTGCTCGACTGCCAGTTGTTCAACCAATTCTCCCGCACTTACCTCGACAGTCAGCATGTGTTACCAGTTGCCTATCAACAGCAGCAGCTGTTACTGGCCACCGATAATCCTGATATCCAACAGGAAGAGCTGTCGGGAATGAATGGCAGCGGTGGCATCCGCTGTGTATTGGTCACGCCAACCGACTTCAAACGTCTTTGGTCACATCTGGATGTCGCTCAGCGCAGCACTGTTGCCAGGCCAGCCGCTAACCCTGAGCCGGCCGACACCCGCGAAGGCAATGCCGATACGGTAAATCCTTATCTGGTTGCCTTGTATGAAGCCATTCTGCTGGAGGCAGTTAGCGAAAATGCCAGCGATATCCATCTGGAGTTTTATAATAATGCCGCCAGAGTCCGGCTCAGGGTAGACGGCGATTTACATAACGTACCACATTTTCAGTTTAGCCTGGCGGAGATGGCGGGCCTGGTCAACATCATCAAAATCCGGGCAGAACTCAATATTGCCGAGCGCCGCTTACCCCAGGGCGGACGCTCACAGTTAAAACATGGCAATAACACCTACGACCTGAGGATCCAGACTCAGCCAGCATTACATGCCGAACATGTGGTGATCCGGCTGCTAAAACACACCGGCCGCGCCCTGACCATGCAGGAGCTGGGCATGTCGCCCAAGGTCGCCGGCTATTATCATCGCTTACTGAACAACCCGGCCGGTTTAGTGCTGGTCGTAGGGCCAACCGGTTCCGGTAAGTCAACCACACTCTATGCCGGTTTACAGGAGCTGGCTGATGACGGCACCCGTAAAGTGATCACGGTAGAAGACCCTATCGAATATTCGATTGATAATATTCAACAAACCCGTATCCGCAGCGATATTGGCTTTGATTTTCCAGAGGCATTACGGGCCTTTGTGCGGGAAGATCCCGATGTGATTCTGGTTGGCGAAATTCGCGACCACCCAACCGCCTTAGAAGCGATCCGCGCATCGCAAACCGGCCATTTGGTGTTATCTACGCTGCACTGTAATGATGCGGTGGACGCGCTGCAACGGCTGTATGATTTGAATATTCATCCCAATTCGCTGGCCAGCGAATTACTGGCGGTGATTGCCCAGCGTCTGGCCAAACGCATCTGCCCGCACTGTAAAACCGAAGCCAGCCCGGACCCGGCCATTCTGCGTGAAGTCTTTCCGCAAGGTGTACCTGCCAGTTTCCGCTGTTACGAGGGTAAAGGCTGCAGCCATTGTCATGACCGCGGGACTAAAGGGCGTACCGCTGTGGTGGAGTTTATGCAGGTTAATACCGACATTCGCAGCGCCATTTCGCGCCAACCCCCGATCACCGAAATTCGCTGGCAAGCCCTCGATGCCGGCTTGATCACCATGCGGGATAGTGCGTTAGATTTAGTGATCAACGGTATTATTCCACTATCTGAATTACCAAAAATTCTACCTCAGGAACGCATGGCCCCAGAGGCCCGCGGCGGCACCCGGAGAAGCTGATGCATACTACTGCCGATAAACAACGTCTCCCTGCGGAACAAAGCTTTGCTGAAGAACTTCAACGCCTACAGAAATGGGATCCGGCACCCGTGCCGCCGGGTTGGCAGCTATCACCGATCGCCGCTGAAAAATTTATCCTCGGCGATCCGGCACTCGGGATCCATAAAAAATTTATTGCCGCCCCCAATGTCGTGACCCGGGTCATTATCTCGCTATGTACCCAACGCGGCTGCTTGTTAATAGGTGAACCCGGTACTGCCAAATCCTGGTTATCAGAATTACTGTGTGCCGCTATATCCGGCGACTCTTCACTGATCGTGCAGGGCGGGGCGGTAAATAGCGTCGATCAGTTGCTCTACAGCTGGAACCAGGCCATTTTGCAGCGTGAAGGACCCAGTCTGGCGGCCTTAGTCCCCAGCCCGCTGTACCGGGCAATGCGTGACGGCAAATTTGTGCGCTTTGAGGAGATGTCGCGTTGCCCACAACCACTGCAAGATGCAGTATTGTCGCTGCTATCCGACCGGGTAATTA
Source organism: Alishewanella sp. (assembly GCA_036759505.1). GTDB lineage: Bacteria > Pseudomonadota > Gammaproteobacteria > Enterobacterales > Alteromonadaceae > Alishewanella. Next base: position 8,808 of record DAIOUM010000083.1, read on the forward strand.
CCATTCCTGAACTCAGCGGCGAGCAGGGCGTGCTGTATGCGAAAAAAGGCTTCAATATTATCGCCACCGCCAACAGTGTCGATGAAGGCTTACATAAAATGAGCGCCGCCCTGAAACGCCGGATGAACTTTGAACATATTAAACCGATCAGCCATATTGACGATGAAATCAGTGTCGTGATGTGGGAAACCGCCAAGCTGAATGCTGCAGCCGGTATCGACATCACGCTCGACCCATTGTTGTTCGAAATGCTGGCGACCATTTTCCATGAACTGCGCAATGGCCAAACACTGGACGGACGCAGCACCGACCGGCTGGCTGCGGCGGCAATGTCGACTGCCGAAGCCGTGGTGGTAGGTCATACGCTTTGCGTACATAGTTACTATTATCAGCAAGGCCAGCTGGAATATGGCCAGTTGCTGCATTTCTTACTGGGTTCGGCCTTAAAAGATAACCCCGAAGATCGACGCCGTTTACTGCACTATTTTGATAGCGAAATCAGTAACAAAGCCGGTAGCCATTGGCAGCAATTGTATCGGCACCGCGAATTAATTTTATAGAAATGTAAATTTTTCTCGTTAACCGCTTGCAGAGCCGCCACCACTGTATTAGTGTATTAATACAGTTATGATGGAGACAAGGATATGCCAGCAGTGATCGAAATTAACGCCTTAAGCCGCAACTTTAGCGGCCGTACCGTCCTGCACCAACTGCAGGCCAATGCCAACGAAGGCGATGTTGTCGCGCTATTGGGCAAAAACGGGGCCGGTAAAACGACCTTACTGGAAACGGTACTTGGTTTTGCAGTGCCGCAGCAGGGTGAGGTGAAGTTATTTGGTACGCCAAGCACCGAAATCGGTGCCAGAGAAAAGCAATTGATTGGCTTTGTACCCCAGCAAGACGAACTGCTGGAGCAACTGACCCCGTACGAGCAACTTGAGTTATTCGCCCGCTTTCAACCGAACTGGGACCCACGGCTGGCAGATCGCCTGAGTAGCAGCTGGGAAATCCCTCTGACGACCCGTATTAGCAAGCTGTCACTCGGGCAGCGGCAAAAACTGTCTATCATGCTGGCGCTGTGCCACAAACCCCGGTTACTGATCCTGGATGAACCCGTTGCCAGTCTGGATCCGCTGGCACGGCGGCAGTTCCTGACCGAACTGGTAAATATTGCCGCCGATCAGCAAACAACGATTATCTTTTCCTCCCATATCGTTACCGATATGGAGCGGGTGGCGAATAAAGTCTGGC
>DAIOUM010000084.1:0-10020 GCA_036759505.1 Alishewanella sp.
CACTATCGCAGGACCGACTCCGGTACGCAAGCATACCGGAGTCGTAGAGCGGGGTAGTTTTACGCTTAAAAGGTATATAATCATCATTAATAATAGCCCGGACGAAAAGCTTCTGAGACTGAGACAGCTGTGTTACCGGTAGATACCGCCGCAAGCCGCCTTTCAAAAGGCTGATATTAAGGATCTTGTGATGCAAGATGAAATCGTATTTCGCCCTGATCGCCGAGGAATTAGCATCAAACATATCGCGCTGATTTTCTCTGGCTTTTTGCTATTTATTCAGTTGTTTCTGTTGGGCGCAGAGCCATTAGTGGTAAGACTGGCCGTTACCGTGGCTCTTGCTGTTTTCCTGCTATTAGGGCTCTGGCTTAGCAAATTACACTACCAAAACTGGCCGCAAGAAATAGTCCTTAACCGTTCCGGGATAAGCTACGGCAATATAAAGGCCATGCACGGTATTGAGCTTATTCCGTGGCATGAAATCGCCCGGAAGGATATTTTCTATACCGACCCTCGATTACCGCCTCATCTGCGCATTGGCCTTAAGCCCGGCGCTTTTCGTAACCAGTTAAAAAAGCCGGTATTACAACGCTTTAGCATGGGGCTGGATATCAACATCCCGATATCAGCGACTGTGGCTGCGGATGTGGTGTTACAAACCGCGGAGCGTTTTTGGCAAGCGTCCAGGGAGAGTGTTGGTTGAGACCGTAGGACCGACTCCGGTACGACAAGCATACCGGAGTCGAGGTTTGGTGTAGCGTTAAGGTAGCTGCGTGATTTGAGATCGCAGAACCGACTCCGGTACGACAAGCATACCGGAGTCGAGGTCTGGTGTAGCGTTAAGGTAGCTGCGTGATTTGAGATCGCAGAACCGACTCCGGTATGGCAAGCATACCGAAGTCTAGGTCTGGTGTAGCGTTAAGATAGTTGCTTAGTTTGATATCGCAGGACCGACTCCGGTACGGCAAGCATACCGGAGTCGAGGTTTGGTGTAGCGTTAAGGTAGTTGCTTAGTTTGATATCGCAGGACCGACTCCGGTACGGCAAGCATACCGGAGTCGAGGTTTGGTGTAGCGTTAAGGTAGTTGCATGATTTGAGATCGCAGGGTCGACTCCGGTACGGCAAGCATACCGGAGTCGTGGAGCGGGGAAGCTATGGCAGTTTTTACGCTTACAGGGTTAATTCACCGCGCAGATCTTGCTGCATCTGAGTGCGGATCTGCTCCGGGCTGAGCGGTTTGCTTAGCAGGTAATGCAGCTTGGTCAGGCTTGCTTCCAGCGTCATATCAAAGCCACTGATCACGCCGGCGCGGCGTAAGGCATTACCGGTGGCATAACCATCCATATTGACCTTGCCTTTAAAGCATTGGGTGCAGTTTACTAATACCTGGCCGCTGTTACTGGCATTCTCCAGCACTTTAAGTAGTTCCGGGCGCTGTGGTGCATTACCTACACCAAAAGACTTAATAATCAGCGCCCGTACCGGTGCGGCCAGCATATTGCTGATCACGTCGGTGGTAATGCCGGGATAGAGTGTCACCACACTGATCGGTTGCGGGGTGATCTCGGCAACCTGTAATGGCAGGGCCTCGGCGCTATTGCTCAGCTTGCCGGCTAACAGCTTGATATGAATACCGGCTTCCAGCAGCGGCGGTAAATTGGGCGAAGCAAAGGCATTAAAGCCGTCGGCATCGGCCTTGGTCGCGCGGTTGCCGCGGAACAGCTGGTTATTAAAGAACAGCGACACTTCCGGGATCGGATAATTGGCCGCCAGATACAGCGCGTTTAACAGGTTAACCTGGCCGTCGGAGCGCAGCTGCGCCAGTGGGATCTGTGAGCCGGTGATAATCACCGGTTTTTGCAGATTCTCCAGCATAAAAGACAGCGCAGAGGCGGTGTAAGCCATGGTATCGGTGCCATGTAGCACCACAAAGCCGTCATAATGCTGATAGTTTGCCTGAATATCTTTGGCAATACTTAACCAGTGCGCCGGCGTCATGTCGGAGGAGTCGATTACCGGATGATATTCATGAATGTCGAACTCGGGCATTTCCGGCCGGTAAAACTCCGGCATCCGTTTTACCGTGTCGGTTAAAAAGCCCGGTACCGGAATAAAGCCGCGGCTGGATTGCTGCATACCGATGGTACCGCCGGTATAGGCGACATAAATACGTTTTCTTTGCATGGGAACCTTAAAAAAATGCCCGGTCAGAGCCGGGCATTGTAATCCTTATTGCGTTTGCTGTCAGTGGATCTGGCAGCTCAGGCAGTAGGAGTAGATGCCATTAGGGTCATTAAACTGGTTCATTAACAGGAAGTCCTGTTGTACCTGCTGGCTTAACTGACGTAGGGCACGGTTTTGCATCGACTGGCCGAAGCTCGGTACCCAGCCTTTGGCCTGGGCAGCACCAAACATATCAACAAAGAATTGCTCTGCCGGGCTTAACTCTTGCTGGATCACTTTGACATCGTAGTTATCCAGCCCCGCCATTTCCGCAGCACGGGCGATGGCATCGTCGAAGGTACCCAGTTTATCCACCAGGCCAAACTCCTGCGCCATCCGGCCGGTCCAGACACGACCTTGGGCAACCTTATCTACCGCTTCCACGCTCATATTGCGGTTTTTACCCACCATGGTCAGGAATTCGGTATAACCGCGCTCGATCAGTAGCTGCATTAAATCTTTCATTGGGTCATTTAACCCTTTAAACAGCGGAACACCGGCCGATAGGCCTGCCAGCTCAGTGGTGCCTACGCCATCTACGTTTAAGCCCAGAGTTTGCATCGCATTTTCCAGGGTGTGCATTAAACCGAAGATACCAATAGAGCCGGTGATCGTAGTCGGGGCGGCCCAGATTTCATTGGCTGGGGCGGCAATCCAGTAACCACCTGAGGCAGCAACGGCGCCCATAGAAGCAATAACCGGTTTGCCAGCTTCACGCAGCAGGGTAATTTCCTGACCAATCACTTCTGACGCGAAGGCACTGCCACCGCCGCTGTCAATGCGCAGTACTACGGCTTTAACCTTGTCATCGTGGCGGGCACGACGCAGCAGTGCTGCAGTAGAATCACCGCCAATGGTACCGGCTTTTGCCGTGCCATCGACAATCATACCGCGGGCCACGACAACGGCTACTTTTTCGGTCATTGGGTTATCAAACTGCTTGGCAGGTAACACCAGCTTGCTGTAGTCATCGAAGGTGACATGGTTGTAAGTATTTTTGTCGTTCTTACCGACAACGGCAATTAAGCTGCGGCGGAATTCTTCGCGGGTTTGGATACTATCAACCAGCTTGTTTTCCAGCGCATACTTGCTTAAATCGCCCTCGGCGGCAGCCACCTTGGCATACAGACCGGCAAAGGTTTCGTCAAAGTTATCCAGCGCAAAGCCACGACGGCCGGCAACCTGCTCTTTATATTCCTGCCACAGCGCATTTAACCAGGCGATATTGGCCTCTTTGGCTTCGGCTGACATATCATCACGGGTAAAAGGCTCTACCGCAGATTTATAGGTGCCCACGCGGAACACATGGGTGTTAACTTTCAGTTTTTCCAGTGCGCTCTTATAGAACATTGGATAGCTGCCATAGCCTTCCAGCAGCACGGCACCCATCGGCTCCAGGCTGATTTGATCGGCATAGCTGGCCAGGAAATACTGGTTTTGGGCAAAGAAGGCGCCGTAGGCGAATACTTTTTTACCGCCTTGCTTGAAATTCTCAATCGCACTGCCAACGGCCAGCATCTTATCCAGTGAAGCACGACCTAAGCCGGATAAATCCAGCACCATGGCCTGAATGCGGTTATCTTTAGCGGCATGATTAATTACCGCAACCAGATCGCTAACCAGGATCTCCGGCGTTTCTTCCTGACCACCCAGGCTCTGATTCATAATGGCGGCGATGGGATCAACAAAGCGTTTCTCTTCAACCAGATCACCGTTCAGGTTCAGGTAGAGGGCAGAGGTTTTCGCCACTTTGACTTTGTCGCCGCCACCGAAGATGGCGCTGCCAATTAAGATCACAAATAAAATAAAGATGATATTAAGCACGGTGGAGCGAAAGCCCTTATAGACGGCCCAGATCGCGCCAAAGAAGCGCCGGATGATGCCTTTCTTTTTTTCTGCCATGAGATATTCCTGTGTCTCGAACTAATACTATTACGCATTGAGTATGCTAACGGCTTTTGCTGCAAAGTCGAAACCGAATTTGTAAGAAAATGTATATCGCTTGCGAAACGGCGCCAAACTCGCTAGAGTCTGGCATTTATGACAGGTACGACCAGAGAGGTTTATGTGGCTTATCAACAATTATTACAACCGCTCGATCTCGGTTTCACAACATTACGCAACAGAGTGATTATGGGGTCGATGCATACCGGCCTGGAAGAAGAAAAAAATGGTTTTAGTAAACTGGCGGCCTTTTATGCTGAGCGCGCGAAAGGTGGTGTCGGGTTAATTATTACCGGCGGTATCAGCCCGAATTTTCGCGGCAACCTGGTGCCTTTTGGTTGTCAGCTAAGTTTCTGGTGGCAGGTTGGCAAGCATAAGCAGGTCACTGAAGCTGTGCATCAGCACGGCGCCAAGATCTGCCTGCAACTGTTACATGCTGGTCGCTATGGTTATCATCCGTTTAACGTCGCCCCCAGCAAAATTAAATCACCCATTACCCCGTTTAAGCCATCAGAGCTGTCTGGCCGTCAGGTGCGTGCCACCATTAAAGACTTTGCCAATGCCGCCAAACTGGCGAAAAAAGCCGGTTACGATGGTGTGGAAATTATGGGCTCGGAAGGCTACCTGATTAACCAGTTTATTTGTCAGCGCACTAACCAGCGTACCGATGAATGGGGCGGTAGCTTTGATAACCGCAGCCGTTTTGCGCTGGAAACGGTAAGGGCGGTACGTGAAGCCTGTGGTAAGGACTTTATTATCATTTACCGGCTGTCTATGCTCGATTTGGTAGAAGATGGTAATACCTTTGATGAAGTCGTCGCTTTAGGTAAAGGCGTTGCCAAGGCCGGTGCGACGATGATTAATACCGGCATTGGCTGGCATGAGGCGCGGATCCCGACCATTACCACCCGGGTACCGCGGGCTGCCTTTAGCTGGATCACGGAGCGGGTGCGCAAGGAGCTGTCCGTGCCGGTGATTGCCACCAACCGTATTAATGATCCACAGGTAGCGGAAGATATTCTGGCTAATGGTCAGGCTGACCTGGTGTGCATGGCGCGACCTTTCCTGGCTGACGCCGACTTTGTGAATAAAGCGGCTGCTGATCAGGCTGATCTGATTAATACCTGTATTGCCTGTAATCAGGCCTGCCTGGATCATATCTTCCAGCAAAAACGCGCCAGTTGTTTAGTTAACCCGCGTGCTTGTTACGAGACTGAGCTGAATTTTACCCCGGCTACAACCCGTAAAAAGCTGGCGGTAGTCGGTGCCGGCCCTGCTGGCCTGGCCTTTAGTGTTTATGCTGCGCAGCGTGGCCATGAGGTGCACTTATTTGATAAATCGCACCAAATCGGCGGCCAGTTTAACTACGCCAAGCAAATTCCGGGCAAGGAAGAGTTCCACGAAACCCTGCGTTATTACGGCCGGATGCTGGAGCTGCATGCGATTAAGCTGCATTTAAATGCTGAGCAGAGCGTGGAGTCGTTAAGCGCCGGTGGCTTTGATGAGATTATTCTGGCTACCGGGATAGTGCCGCGTGACATTGGTTTGCCGGGGCAGGACCATCCGAAAGTATTAAGCTACCTGGATGTGCTGCGCGACCATAAAGCCGTGGGTAAGCATGTGGCTATTATTGGTGCCGGTGGTATTGGCTTTGACGTATCGGAATATCTGACCGAAGAACATTCACTGACGCTGCAACCGGATGCCTGGTTAAAAGACTGGGGCGTTGATAAGGCGTATCAGGCACGTGGTGCCTTGCTAAAAGCCGAGCCGGCTGAGCCTGCCAAGCGCAAGATCTATTTGTTGCAGCGTAAGAATACCAAGGTTGGCTCTGGCCTGGGTAAAACCTCAGGCTGGGCACACCGGGCGTCGTTGCAGAAAAAAGGCGTGGAAATGCTGGCCGGCGTAAATTATCTGAAAGTAGATGATGCCGGGCTTTGGATCAGCATTAATAACGAAGAGCGCTGCCTGGCGGTAGATAATGTGGTCATCTGCGCTGGCCAGGAGCCGCTGCGGGCGCTGCAACAAGGGCTGCTTGAGCGGGGGCATAAGGTCCATCTGATTGGTGGTGCTGATGTAGCCGCTGAACTTGATGCCAAGCGCGCCATTCGTCAGGGCGCGGAGCTGGCGGCACAAATCTAATCATCTTTGCCTGGCTCAGACCAGGTTCCCAACCTTTGACTGACCGGTTGCACCAAAAAAGTGCGACCGGTCATCTCTTTGTCATCTTTTTGTCCTTTACTTGCCCTATTTTTACGCAGTATTAGCTGCTATCTTTATCTTTAGTTTATAAATACTAATAAGATGCAAAGCCGCCAAGCAGTAGTCAGATATTGGTATCGCTATTGCATAGCAGGTGAAGGCCAAGCAGAGCGCTGAACAGCCTGCGGCTGCCGCCTGAACCCCGCACAACCAAGACCAACCCCGGGGATAACACAGTATCAATTTCATTATATGGAACCATTGTGCCAGGCACAGTGCTAAAGGGGAGAAACTATGTCAGGTGTATTAACTATGATTCTGGCGGGTGGTGAAGGTACCCGTTTGGCGCCTTTAACTGGCGTGCGGGCGAAACCAGCGGTGCCGTTCGGCGGTAACTACCGGATCATTGACTTTGTCTTAAACAACTTTGTGAACTCAGACTTGCTGCAAATCTTTGTGATTACGCAGTTTAAATCGCACTCTTTAATGAAACACCTAAGCCGCGCCTGGCGGGTCGGCGGCATAACCAACCGTTTTATTGATCCGATCCCAGCCCAGATGCAAACCGGCAAGCACTGGTATCTGGGCACGGCTGATGCCATCTATCAAAACCTGCATTTAATTGAAGGCCTGGATCCGGAGCATATCTGTGTGTTCGGTGGCGACCATATTTATAAAATGGATGTGCGGCAAATGCTGGACTTTCATCGCAAAAAGCACGCTAAGTTGACGGTGGCTGCCATTCCGGTACCGGTGTCGCAGGCGCATGAGTTTGGCATTATTGAAGTCGATGCCGACGGCCGGATGATCGGTTTTCAGGAAAAACCGAAACAGGATCCGAAAACCATCCCCGGCCGGCCCGATATGGTGTTAGCCTCGATGGGTAACTATATTTTTGAAGCCAAATGTCTGGTTAAGGTGTTAAACGACGATGCCGATAATCCGGACTCCAAACATGATTTTGGCCATAATATTATTCCGGGCCTGGTGCCGGGCGGTGAAGTCTTTGTCTATGATTTCTCGACCAATAAAATCCGTGGTGAATCGGAGAGCAGTTCCGGTTACTGGCGTGATGTTGGTACGCTGGACTCTTATTACGAAGCCAATATGGATCTGATTTCTATTGATCCGCCGTTTGACGTATACAACCGTTACTGGCCACTGCGTAGCTATACGCCACCGATGCCGCCGGCGAAATTTGTGCATGATCAGGCGAACCGCACCGGGCAGGCGATTAGCTCAATGGTCGCAGCGGGTTGTATTGTCAGCGGCTCTATCGTTTATCAGTCGATTCTGGGTTACAACGTGCATGTACATAGCCATAGCTATATCGAAAAATGCGTACTGATGGGCAATAACGATATCGGCCGTGGCTGCCGTATTCGTCGTGCCATCATCGACAAAGATGTTAAGATAGCACCCGGCACTGTGATTGGTGAGGATATTGAAGCGGATCGCAAGCGGTTTCATATCTCGCCGGGTGGCGTGGTGGTGATCCCGAAAGGGGCCAAAGTGGGTTTTGAAGATGACAGTGGCAGCTAAAGCTGCCTGTAAAAAAAAGGATCTGCCTGGTGCGAGTTCTGTTGTTATGTAGTGAATATGAAGGGCTGATCAAAACCGGTGGCCTGGCAGATGCTTGTCGCGGCATAGCGCAAGGGCTGGTTGATGCTGGCCATCAGGTCACCGTGTTATTACCGCAATATACCAACCTGTACAGCCGCCCAACCGGGGAATGGCATTCGGTTTATTTTCATTTAGGTGGTCGGCCATTGGGCTGTGCGATACGGCAATTGGCGCAAGCCAGTCAGGGTGGGGTGGATATCCGCTTGCTGGAGCATCATGATTTTTTTCATCGTGAGCGGCCCTATGATGATGGTGATCAGGGTTATGCCGACAATCCGCTGCGCTTTGCGTTTTTCTGCAAAGCGGCGCTGGAGTGGTGCCGCCAGTATTTGCCGGATGTCGATCTGATCCATGGCCATGACTGGCAAACCGCAGTGACAGCCGCCTATTTGAAACAGCATTATGCGCAGGATCCGGTACTTGGCAGGGTCCCCTTTGTGTTTACTATCCACAATGGCGCCTATCAGTTAACGGCCGGGGCAGAGTGGTTCGGTAAGCTGGAACTGGCACAGCAACAGGACCACTTTCTGAATATGCTGGAGCAAGGCATTCGCTATGCGGCCAAAGTGAATACCGTCAGCCAGGGTTATCGTGACGAGTTGTTATCGGAGCCGGCGGCCAATGGTTTGGCCCGCTTATATCAGCAGCGGCAGGCTGATTTTGTCGGGATCCTGAATGGCTGTGATTATCAGCAGTGGGATCCGGCCACCGATTTAACCTTGATTAAAAATTTCGATAGCACCGATCTAAGTGGCAAAGCAGCCTGTAAACAACAATTAAAAGCCCGGTTTCATTTACCGGCGGCGGATGTACCGTTAATGGTAGCGGTAAGCCGGATCACCGGTCAGAAAGGCTATGACTATCTGATCCCGGCACTGCGCCAGTTTTTGGCGCTAAGTAAGGTGCAGGTGTTTATTGTTGGCAGTGGCGAGCAACATTATTGCCGGCAACTTTACCAATTACAGGAAGATTTTCCGGCGCAGTTCCGTTTTTTTGAGGGCTTTGATGAGACTCTGGCACACCAGACTGAAGCGGCCGGCGATTTCTTTTTAATGCCATCGTTATTCGAACCCTGTGGCTTAAATCAGTTGTATAGTCTGAAATATGGCGCTGTGCCTTTGGTACGTTTAACCGGGGGGTTGCAAGATACCGTTGTCCCATGGCCAGACCAGGCCGCAACGGGCATTGGTTTTAGTGATGTCAGTATCGCCGCTTTGTTGTCGGCGTTACAGCAAGCCGAGCAACTTTATCTGCAACAGCCAGCCTATCGGGCGGTGCAATTACGCGGTATGCAGCAGAACTTTAGCTGGCAAAGCTCGGTGCAAAGTTATATTCAGCTTTACCAACAGGCGTTGACTGAGCAGTTTTCGCGGAGTTAATCGCCACTTGCGCAGCTTGCTGCAAAATTGCCGTGAGTCAGACGGTTTTTTTTGATAGCCTGCGCAGCAACAGCTCTCGCTATTTACAGGTAAGTTTATGGATGCATTAACTCTTCTGACCAGCCGTTATTCGTCGCCGCGCCTAACCGAGCCGGCACCCTCAGCTGAAGCTATGGCACTGATTAAACGTGCCGCGGTACAGGTGCCGGATCATGGCGCCTTGCGTCCGTGGCGTTTTGTGGTAGTGCAGGGTAAAGAGGCCTTAACCCGGTTGGGTGATGTTTTTGCCGAAGCCGCCATTGAAGAAGATCCAACCTTGTCAATGGAGCTGCAGGAACGCGCCCGGCAATTGCCATTGCGGGCACCTATGGTTATCGTCTGTATCGCCAAAGTTACCGAACATGCCAAGGTGCCGGCGGCTGAGCAGGTGCAATCAACCGCCTGTGCGGTAATGGCAATGCAGCAAATGGCCTTTGCCTTAGGTTATGGTGGCATTTGGCGCACCGGTGCTTACACTCAGTATGATTATGTTAAGCAGGCGTTTGAGCTGGCGGCAGACGACGAAATTGTTGGCTTTTTATATCTGGGTACGCCAAATGGTGGTGCGCCTAATCGTACGCCGCTGGATGCAGACGCTTTCTTTAGCGA
>DAIOUM010000085.1:0-9994 GCA_036759505.1 Alishewanella sp.
TTTATTTACATCCTGAACACGCCAAAGCGGCTCTCTTCAATCGGTGCATTTAACGCAGCAGCGAGCGCCAGGCCTACCGTCATCCGGGTTTGCGCCGGATCGATAATGCCATCATCCCACAGCCGCGCACTGGCATAATAGGGATGCCCCTGCTGCTCATACTGTTCAATAATCGGTTTTTTCAGCGCGGCTTCGGCTTCCGTTGATAAGGTTTCACCCTTACGTGCCAAACCGTCTTTCGTTACCTGCGCCATTACACCGGCAGCTTGCTCGCCGCCCATTACTGAAATGCGCGCGTTGGGCCACATCCACATCATGGTTGGATCATAAGCGCGGCCGCACATGCCGTAGTTACCGGCGCCGTAGCTGCCGCCAATCAGTACGGTAAATTTCGGTACTTTGGCACAGCTTACTGCCATCACCATCTTGGCACCGTGCTTGGCAATACCCTCGGCTTCATACTTTTTGCCGACCATAAAACCGGTGATATTTTGCAGGAACAACAGCGGGATCTTGCGCTGGGCACAGAGCTCGATAAAGTGTGCGCCTTTTTGCGCTGATTCTGAGAATAAAATCCCATTATTGGCGACAATGCCTACCGGATAGCCGAAGATGCGCGCAAAGCCACAGACCAGGGTCGCGCCATAGTACTGCTTAAACTCATCAAAGTCTGAGCCATCGACAATCCGCGCTATCACTTCTTTCACATCAAACGGCTTACGCAAGTCGGTACCAACAATGCCGTACAGCTCTTTGGCATCGTACAGCGGTTCTACTACCGGTTTCACGTCCAGCTGCGCTGGCGCAGGGCGGTTTAAGCGCGATACCGCATTGCGTGCCAGTTGCAGTGCGTGTTCGTCGTTTAATGCGTAATGATCGGCGACGCCGGAAATTTTACAGTGCACATCGGCACCGCCCAGCTCTTCGGCGGAGACTTCTTCGCCCGTCGCGGCTTTAACCAGCGGTGGACCGGCCAGAAAGATGGTGCCTTGTTCTTTAACGATAATGCTTTCATCAGCCATTGCCGGCACATAGGCGCCGCCGGCGGTACAAAGACCCATTACCACAGCAATTTGCGGGATGCCTTTGGCAGACATATTCGCCTGATTAAAGAAGATGCGGCCAAAGTGCAGCTTGTCCGGGAAGACTTCATCCTGCCGTGGCAGGTTGGCTCCGCCGGAGTCAACCAGATAAATACAGGGCAGGTGACAACGTTCAGCAATTTCCTGGGCCCGCAGATGTTTTTTTACCGTCAGCGGATAATAGGTACCGCCTTTGACGGTGGCGTCATTGGCGACAATCATGCACTCGACGCCGCTGACACGGCCGATGCCAGCGACGACACCGGCGGCAGGGACATAGTCGTCGTAGCATTCCCAGCCGGCAAACTGGCCGATTTCCAGAAAAGGTGAGCCCGGATCCAGCAACTTTTGCACGCGGTCGCGGGCAAAGAGTTTGCCGCGCGCCACATGGCGGGCGATCAGGCTTTCGCCACCGCCGAGTTTAATTTGCCGGACTTTGCTTTGCAGATCATCGACCACCGCCTGCATCGCTGCCGCGTTTTTCTGAAACTCGTCGCTGCGCGGATTAATTTTACTGGTGATTTTTGCCATCTTAGTTCGACTCAGTAAACAGCTCACGGCCGATCAGCATGCGGCGGATTTCCGAGGTGCCGGCACCGATCTCGTATAACTTGGCATCCCGTAGCAAGCGGCCTGTCGGATATTCATTAATATAGCCATTACCGCCTAATAACTGGATGGCATCCAGCGCCATCTGCGTTGCCAATTCAGCCGCATACAGAATCACACCAGCGGCATCTTTACGGGTGGTTTCGCCACGGTCACAGGCTTTAGCAACCATATAAACGTAAGAGCGGGCGGCATTCATTTTGGTGTACATATCGGCAACCTTGCCCTGTACCAGCTGGAATTCACCAATCGCCTGGCCAAACTGTTTCCGATCATGGATATACGGCACGACCACATCCATACAGGCTTGCATAATGCCCAGTGGGCCTGCTGACAGTACCACGCGCTCGTAGTCCAGACCGCTCATCAGTACCTGCACGCCGCGACCAACCTGACCCAGCACGTTTTCTTCGGGGACTTCGCAATCTTCAAATACCAGTTCGCAGGTGTTGGAGCCACGCATCCCTAGTTTGTCGAGCTTTTGCGCCTGCGAGAAACCTTTAAAGCCCCGTTCCACGATAAAGGCGGTGATGCCTTTGCTACCGGCGTTAACATCGGTTTTGGCGTAAATAACATAGGTGTGGGCATCCGGACCATTGGTGATCCACATCTTGTTGCCATTCAGAATATATTTATCGCCTTTTTTGTCAGCGCGCAGTTTCATGCTGACAACATCAGAGCCCGCATTCGGCTCACTCATTGCTAAGGCACCAATATGCTCACCAGAGCAGAGTTTCGGCAGGTATTTTTGTTTTTGTGCTTCAGTGCCGTTACGGAAGATCTGGTTTACGCACAGGTTTGAGTGCGCGCCGTAGGACAGTGCTACTGAGGCTGAGGCGCGGCTGATTTCTTCCATCGCAATCACGTGCTCTAAATAGCCCAGACCTGAACCGCCGTACTGCTCATCGACGGTAATGCCCAATAAGCCTAAATCGCCGAATTTACGCCATAAGTCATTGGGGAACGCATTGTCATGGTCAATTTGTGCCGCCCGCGGGGCAATTTCTTCGCGGGCAAAGCTGTTTACCTGCTCGCGGATCATATCTACAGTTTCGCCCAGGTCGAAATTCAGGCCTTTATATGTACTAATCATCTTATTCCCCGTTTGCGTTCTTTTGCTGTTTGGCTTCGGCCAGTGTTTCGCGGCAACGTTTTTCTACCGTCACCAGCTCCATCAGCACCACCTTGATATCGTCCAGCTGCTGCTGCAGCTCGGATTTCTTATGTTCAATTAACTTCAGCATGGTATTGAGCTGGGTCACGCTGCTTTTATCGGCATCGTACAGCTCAAATAACTGGCCGGTTTCGGACAGACTAAAGCCCAGACGTTTACCGCGCAGGATCAGTTTCAGCCGCACCCGATCGCGTTTACTGTAAATGCGGGTTTGACCGGCACGGGTCGGCGATAACAGCCCCTGGTCCTCATAAAAGCGGATGCTGCGGGTGGTGATATCAAACTCTTTTGCCAGTTCACTGATACTGTAGGTTTTTTCGTCTTTTTCTTTCATTGCAGGCCTTCCCGAAAAGTGCAGGCAACTATAAGTGAAGTTTACGTAAAGGTAAAGCTGTGGGCGCGCGAATTAAGGCCTGCAGACGGGCGAAACGGCAAAAATGTAAAGATAAGATGCCAAATAGCCGGCACTTTTCGGGACGAAAATCGCCGCTGCGTTTTCCGGCTACAACCATAGTGTTATGATGTTGACGTTGGCGTAAACGTAAATTTGGTGTAGGCTCTGTGCCAGAAAAAATGCCGTAACGGGAGAGAACCGCATGACTCAGCAGAATAGTATTGTGATTGTTGCCGCTAAGCGCACCGCCATGGGTGGCTTTATGGGCGGTCTGGCCGAGGTGGATGCGACCGTATTAGGGGCCACGGCAATTAAAGCGGCGCTAGCCGATGCCGGCATTGCAGCTGAGCAAGTCAGCGAAGTCATTATGGGTAACGTGCTGCCAGCCGGTTTAGGTCAGGCGCCAGCCCGTCAGGCAACCTTAAAAGCCGGGCTGCCACTGAGTGCCGGCGCGACTACTATTAATAAGGTATGCGGTTCCGGCTTAAAAGCGGTGATGTTGGCTGCTGACTTACTCAATGCCGGCAGTGCTGATGTTGTGGTAGCCGGTGGTATGGAGTCAATGAGCAACGCCCCGTATTTACTGGATAAAGCACGCAGCGGCTACCGCATGGGCCACGGTCAGATTAAAGATCATATGATGCTGGATGGGCTGGAAAATGCCTATGACGGCAAAGCCATGGGCTGTTTTGCCCAGGACACGGCGAACGAGAAAGGCATTAGCCGGGAACAGATGGATGCCTACGCGGTGGAATCATTACGCCGTGCCCAGCACGCGATTAGCAGCGGTGCTTTCGCCGCTGAAATTACCCCGGTGGTGTTCCAAACCCGCAAAGGTGAAGTCAGCTTTAATGTCGACGAACAGCCGGGTAATGCCAAACCAGAGAAGATCCCTTCGTTAAAACCGGCTTTTGCCAAAGACGGTACCATCACTGCCGCCAACTCCAGCTCGATTTCAGACGGTGCAGCGGCGCTGGTGTTAATGCGTGAAGCCGATGCCAAAGCGCAAGGCTTAAAGCCACTGGCGCGGGTCGTTGCTCATGCTACGCACTCGATGGAGCCGGCGCTGTTTACAGTAGCACCGGTCGGTGCCATGCAAAAAGTACTGGCCAAAGCCGGCTGGCAAAAACAGCAGGTTGATCTGTGGGAAATTAACGAAGCCTTTGCCATGGTGACCATGCTGGCGATTAATGAGCTGGGCCTGGAGCACAGCAAGGTTAATGTCAATGGTGGGGCCTGTGCCCTGGGCCATCCGATTGGTGCCTCTGGTGCCCGGGTGTTAGTGACCTTAATCCACGCCCTGAAACAGCGCGGTTTAAAAACCGGTGTTGCTTCACTGTGTATTGGTGGTGGTGAGGCCGTTGCCCTAGCTGTGGAAGCGCTGTAAGTCAAATTAGCTGTACCACTATAACAAAAAGCGGTTGGGGAGAAGCGCCGCAAACTGCCTGAATAATAATAGGTCAAAAGATCAGCCAGGCACGCTTAACAGGGTAGGAACCGGCCAACAACACAAACAATAAAGCGCCGGCCGCCCGTTTACTAATAGCAGTTAAAAATCAAAGAGATACTAAAATGACACAACAGGTTAAGTTATTTATTGATGGTGAATTTGTGCACTCGAACAGTGACAAATTGATCCCGGTAACCAATCCGGCCACCCAGGAAGTGATTGCACAGGTACCTTGTGCCACTGCCACAGAGATGCAGCAGGCGATTGACTCTGCCAAAGCCGCCTTTAAAACCTGGAAAGAAGTGCCAGTGTCTGAGCGCGCTCGTTTAATGATGCGCTACGCCCAGTTGTTAAAAGATCACCAGGGCGAAATCGCTGCCATTATCTGTGAAGAGCTGGGTAAAACCGTTGAAGATGCCAAGGGCGATGTCTGGCGCGGTATTGAAGTGGTGGAGCAGGCAGCGAATATTCCGTCGCTGATGATGGGTGAAACGGTTGAGAACGTCGCCCGCAGCATCGATACCTACAGCTATATTCAGCCATTAGGTGTCTGTGCCGGTATTACGCCGTTTAACTTCCCGGCGATGATCCCGCTGTGGATGTTCCCGATGGCGATTGCCTGCGGTAATACCTTTATTTTAAAACCGTCTGAACAGGATCCGATGACAGTAAACAAGCTGGCGGAACTGTTTGTCAAAGCCGGTGCCCCTAAGGGTGTATTGCAGGTCGTACACGGTGCCAAAGAACAGGTCGATACCATTTTGCATCACCCTGATATTAAAGCGATTTCATTTGTCGGTTCGGTCAATGTCGGCCAGTATATTTACAAAACCGGCACTGACAATTTAAAGCGCGTACAAGCCTTTGCCGGTGCGAAAAACCATATGGTGATTATGCCGGATGCGAATAAGCAGCAGGTGATTAATGCGCTGGTCGGTGCCTCTGTCGGCGCGGCCGGTCAGCGTTGTATGGCGATCTCTGTGGCGGTGTTTGTGGGTAGCGCAGCTGAGTGGATCCCGGAAGTGGCGGCGGCCATTGGTAAGGTTGGTCCGGGCCATTACAGCAATGACAAAGCGGCCTATGGCCCGCAAATCAGCCCGCAAGCAAAAGCCCGTATTCTGTCGTTAATTGCCCAGGGTAAAAAAGAAGGTGCAACCTGCCTGCTGGATGGCTCTGACTGTCAGGTTGATGGTTATCCAAATGGTAACTGGGTTGGCCCAACTGTGTTTAGCGATGTCACCACCGAGATGGAAATCTACAAACAAGAGATCTTCGGCCCGGTATTAACCACTATGACAGTAGCTAACCTGGATCAGGCTATTGAGTTGGTAAATAGTAGCCCGTACGGTAACGGTACTTCGATCTTTACCGCCAGCGGTGCCGCTGCCCGTAAGTATCAGCATAATATTGAAGTAGGTCAGGTCGGTATCAATGTGCCGATCCCGGTGCCGCTGCCGTTCTTCTCGTTCACCGGTTGGAAAGGCTCTTTCTACGGTGATCAGCATGCCTACGGCAAGCAAGCGGTGCGGTTCTACACCGAAACCAAAACCATTACAGCGCGTTGGTTCGATGACGATATTCAGGTCAGTGGCCCGAATATGTCAATTAACCTGCGTTAACCGGTGACAGGAGCAGGCGTGGCGGCGTCTAAAGTAAAGACAAACTAAAAAAAATTTGCAGCTGTAGCGTCGCCCGTTTTGCCTTTTACTGTGCACTTTTACTGTAATTAATCTGGTAGTACAGGACAGTAACGATGAATTTCAATCTGACTGAAGATCAACAGGCCTTTGTTGAGGTCGCTCGCCAGTTCGCTGAGCAAGAGTTAGCGCCGCATGCTGCGACCTGGGATCGCGAACACCATTTCCCGAAAGATGTGCTGCAAAAAGCCGGTGAGCTCGGCTTTTGCTCGCTGTATACGCCGGAAGAGTTTGGCGGTATGGGCTTATCCCGGCTGGATTCCTCCATTATTTTTGAACAGCTGGCAATGGGCTGTACTGCGACCACAGCGATGCTGACGATTCATAATATGGCAACCTGGATGATTGCCAGCTTCGGCACTGAGGCGGTTAAAGAAAGCTGGTTACCCAAGCTGGTTACCGGTGAGCAATTAGCGTCCTATTGTTTAACCGAACCGGGTTCAGGCTCAGATGCCGCCAGTTTACGCACCAGTGCCCGCAAAGACGGTGAGCACTATGTATTAAACGGCTCAAAAATGTTTATCTCTGGCGCCGGCTCAACTGAAGTCTTAGTCGTGATGGCACGCACCGGTGAAGCCGGCCCGAAAGGGATTTCTGCCTTTGTGGTACCTGCTGATGCGAAGGGTGTGATTTACGGCAAAGCCGAAGAAAAAATGGGCTGGAATGCGCAGCCGACCCGGCTGGTGACCTTTGAGGATGTGCGTATTCATCAATCGGCGCTGTTGGGCAGCGAAGGACAAGGCTTTAGTTTTGCGATGAAAGGCTTAGATGGTGGCCGGATTAATATTGCGACCTGTTCTATTGGTACAGCGCAGCAAGCGCTGAATACCGCCCGTAACTATATGCTGGAGCGGCAGCAATTTGGCAAGCCGTTGGCAGCGTTCCAGGCACTGCAATTTAAACTGGCGGATATGGCGACTGAACTGGTCGCCGCCCGTCAATTAGTGCGCTTAGCTGCCTTTAAACTGGATACTCAGGATCCGGAAGCAACTGCCTATTGTGCGATGGCCAAGCGTTTTGCTACTGACGTTGGTTTTAGTGTCTGTGATCAGGCGCTGCAGCTGCATGGTGGTTATGGCTATATTAAAGAATATCCACTGGAGCGGCACTTCCGTGATGTACGGGTACACCAGATCCTGGAAGGTACCAACGAAATCATGCGGCTGATTATTGGTCGTCGCCTGCTGGACGAAGCTGCCGGCGCTATCCTGTAATACGGCGAGGTTAAACTCGGGTAGGTTGTTGCAAAGCCTAGCCGTGGCCGTCACCGCTTAGCCAGATGCTATGCGGTGATGGCAAGCGCTGCGCCTTACGTCAGCAGCCAAACAGAAGGACTCATCATGCTTGAACACTCTGTTGCTCCGGTGCTCTATCAGGAGCTGACCGCAGTTAATGGCAAAAAAATTGCCGTCGCTACCCTTAATTCTGAAAAATCCTTAAACGCGCTAAGCCTGCCAATGGTGGAGTCGTTGCTGCCACAGATGCTGCAATGGAAGGCCGATCCGCAAGTAGCGCTGGTAGTATTACAAGGTGCTGGCGATAAAGCCTTTTGTGCCGGCGGCGATATCCGCGATCTGTACCAGGCGATGAAAGATCAGCCTGGTACTTATCAGCCCTATGTCGAAGATTTCTTTACCAAAGAATACCGGCTGGATTATTTAATTCATACTTTTGACAAACCGGTACTGGTTTGGGGCAACGGTATTGTGATGGGCGGCGGGCTGGGCTTAATGGCCGGTGCCTCGCATCGCGTAGTCACGGCGAGCAGCCGGATTGCAATGCCGGAGATGGCCATAGGCCTGTATCCGGATGTCGGTGCCAGCTGGTTCTTAAATCGTATGCCAGCAGGCTGCGGCCTGTTTTTAGGTTTAACCGGCGCCTCTATTAATGCTGCCGATGCGCGTTTTATAGGTTTGGCTGATGTCTTTATCTGCCATGAGCAAAAAGCCGAACTGCTGGACAAACTGTTGACGGTTAATTGGGGTAATACGGTGGCGCTTAATCATCAGAAGCTCTCTGATGTAATGCGCGCGCAGGAAGAAGGTTGTCGCACCCAGATGCCACTTAGTCAAATCCGGCTGCATCAGGATGCGATCAGCCGCTTACCCGGGCAAGCGGATCTGGCTGGCGTAATGGCGGCAATAGACGCCATGCAGGGTGAGGATAAATGGCTGCTAAAAGCCAAGGACTCACTGCGCTACGGTAGTCCAATCACGGCACATATTGTGTATCGCTTATTGCAACTGGGGCAAAGTTTAATTCTGGCCGACAGTTTCCGCTTGGAGCTTGGCTTAAGTGTGCAATGCGCCAAACTGGGCGAGTTTCAGGAAGGGGTGCGGGCACTGCTGATTGATAAAGATTTACAACCCAAGTGGCAGTATCCGGATGTGAGCGCTGTGCCGCAGGCGGTGATCGATGAGTTATTCCGTTCACCCTGGAGCGCCGGGCAACATCCGCTGCAGGATTTAGGCAAGCTTGAAAACTAATTTATGGCGCTGGCCGCAAGGCGGTCAAACCTGATAACAAGGATAAGACAATGGCAAAAGTAGCTTTTATTGGTTTAGGTAATATGGGCGGCCCGATGGCGGTCAATCTGGTTAAAGCCGGTCATCAGGTTACGGCTTTTGACTTATCGGTCAATGCATTGGCCCAGGTAAAGGCCGAAGGGGCAGCCGTGGCCAGCTCGGCTGCTGATGCCGTTGCCGGCGCTGACTTTGTGATTTCGATGCTGCCTGCGGCGAAACACGTGCTGAGCTTATATCTGGGGGAGCAGGGCATTGCCACCCACATCGATAAAAAAGCGCTGGTAATTGATTGCTCGACTATCGATGCGGACAGTGCCCGTAAACTTGGTGCAGCTTTGGCTGAGCAAGGTCTGGCCTTTATTGATGCGCCGGTTTCCGGTGGTGTCGGCGGCGCTAAAGCTGGTACCTTAACTTTTATTGTCGGCGGCAGTGACGCAGATTTTGAGCGGGCGAAAACCGTACTAAGCAATATGGGGAAAAACCTGTTTCATGCCGGCGCGGTTGGCGCCGGGCAGGTCGCAAAAATTTGCAACAATATGCTGCTCAGTATCCTGATGGTCGGTACCTCAGAAGCGCTACAAATGGGTATTGATAACGGTCTGGATCCGAAGGTCTTGTCGGAGATTATGCTAAAAAGCTCGGGCCGTAACTGGACCCTGGAATTATATAACCCTTGCCCGGATGTGCTGCCAAATGTGCCGTCATCTAATGGCTATCAGGGCGGCTTTATGGTCGATTTGATGGTCAAAGATCTGGGGCTGGCGCTGGAAGCGTCGCTGCAAAGTGGCAGCAGTACGCCGCTGGGGGCCCTGGCGCGTAGCTTGTATGTGGCGCACCAGCGGGCCGGTAATGGTAAGCTGGATTTTTCCAGTATTTTTACCGCCTTCGAAAAAGTTAAGAATTAACACTGAGAAAACTTTCTCCGAACCGCGGGATGACTGCGTACATTTTTTCTGAGACACGCCGTGAACCGTCCCTGGGGCTCGATTCCGGCCATCCATGGCCTCCAACGGTCTCAGAAAAAAGTACATCCGCCATCCCGCTTACTACGGATGTACCCTTA
>DAIOUM010000086.1:0-7910 GCA_036759505.1 Alishewanella sp.
TCGACGCCACCGGTCGGGTTACGTTTTGCTGGCCGGCTGCCCAGTGGCAATTTACCCAGCTCCTGCTCCGGCGTGGCGGCACGGAAATACGGCACAAATTCCGGATTATGCCGCACTACCGCACGATAAGCGTCGCAGGAGTCGCTGGCCAGTGTGGTCATCAGCTGACGCCAGCTGGCTTTGGGTACCGGCGGCGGCAATAGCAGCCCTTCCAGTACCGCACTGGCATACAGCGCCAGGCTGCGCACCGCTAATTGTGGCAAGCCGAATTTAAAACGGATCATCTCGCCCTGCTCGGTCACCCGCAAACCGCCGACTAACGACCCCGGCGGCTGCGATAAGATCGCCGCGTGCGCCGGGCCACCACCACGGCCAATGGTACCGCCGCGGCCATGGAACAACGTTAATTTCACACCATAATCACGACTCAGCTGTACCAAGGCTTCCTGTGCGCTATATTGTGCCCAGGCCGCGGCCAGCACGCCGGCATCTTTGGCTGAGTCAGAGTAACCAATCATCACTTCCTGGCGGCCATTAATATAGCCACGGTACCAGTCGATACTAAGCAGCTGCCGCATACAGTCCGGTGCATTTTGCAAATCACTCAGGGTTTCAAACAACGGCGCTACCGGCATTGGGAAGCTGATACCGGCTTCTTTTAACAATAGCTGCACCGCCAGCACATCTGACGGCTTACCGGCCATCGAAATCACATAGGTACTTAAGGCTTCACTGCCATGGCGCGCTACGATATCGCAGGTATCCAGTACTTCCTGCACTTCAGCCGATGGCTGCCATTGCTTCGGGAACAGTGGTCTTTTATTCGGCAGTTCGCGCAGTAAAAAGGCCTGACGATCGGCTTCGCTCCAGGCGGCGTAATCGCCCAGCCCCAGATAACGGGTTAACTCTGAGAAGACCTGAGTATGGCGGCCGGCATCCTGGCGGATATCCAGTTTTAGCAGCGTTAAACCAAAAGCATAGCCGCGGCGCAGCGTGTCAGTGAGCCGGCCCTGAGCAATGCGGGTCATACCGCTTTGCTGCAGTGACTGATAGCACAGCAGCAACGGCTCTAGCAGCTGCTGGTTATGCCAAATCAAATCAGCCGGGCGCTGCAGCCGGTCATGTTTTAGTGCTTCGGTTAACCAGTCGCGGGTATAAATCAGTTGCTGGCGTAACTTATTTACTACTGCGCGATATGGCTCAGATGCCTGTTCACTGGCGGCTTGCAGCGCTGCCGAGGCCTGATTCATCGACAGTTCGGTCGACAGCAGATCTAAATCCTGAATAAACAAATCTGCTGCTTTCCAGCGGCTTAGTAACAGCACCTGACGGGTTACCTTGGCAGTAACAAAGGGGTTACCGTCGCGATCGCCACCCATCCAGGACGAGAAGCGCACCGGGGCGGCGTCCAGCGGTAAACCCTCGCCCAGTGCGCGTTGTAAATCGGTATCCAGTTCGCGCAGAAAATCCGGCACCGCCTGCCAGAGTGAGCTTTCAATCACAGCAAAACCGGATTTTGCTTCATCTACCGGCGTTGGCCGCTGTTCGCGGATTTCATTAGTATGCCAGGCCTGGCTAATCAGTTCGGTGAGTCTGAGCTCGGTTTGCTGGCGCTGCCACGGCGTTTGCGGCTGTTCCAGCGCGGCCAGACAGCCGGCAATTTCGGTAAGCTTGTGGATCAGCGTGCGGCGCGCGACCTCGGTCGGGTGTGCGGTTAACACCAGCTCAATCGACAAATCATGCAGCGCCTGGCGGATATCGGCTTTAGCAATGGCCTGCTGTTGTAAGCGCTGAAACAGTTCGGCTAAGGGTTCCGGCTTTTCAATACTGCTACGCCCGGCGGCGCTGATACTAAATTGCTGTTCAGCCAGATTGGCCAGATTCAGAAACTGTGCAAAGGCGCGGGCCACCGGCAGTAACTCATCATCCGACAGTGCTGTCAGCACCTGCCGTAGCTGTTCCGCCTGCTGATTATCACCCTGCCGCGCTGCCTTAGACAGCTGACGAATTTGCTCCACCCGTTGTAACACCGCATCACCCAGATGCTGACGCAGTGTTTCACCCAGCTCGGTACCCAATAACCCGACATTGGCTCTGAGAGCCGCATATTGATCCATAACCGTGCTCCACTGCTTAATAATACACCACACCCTAGCGTGTTCTGCTTTGGTACTCAACTATGATGTGTTTCAGGCGCAGCAACATTTAGCCCGCGTTTTTCAGGCATAAAAAAACCAGCGCCCCCAGGGAGGAAGGCGCCGGCTTTGGCCAAAAAAGGGCTATGTTAACGCTTAGAAGTCGTACTTCAGACCCGCAGTGATACGGCGGCCAATGACTTCAAAGGCCGCACCATCGTCATAAACACCTGGTTGACGCGGTGGATTGCGGTCAAACATATTCAACATACCGGTACGCAGCTGCAGCTTAGGGCTGACATTGTAACGGGCCGTTAAATCAAAGGTGGTGTACGAAGGTACATCGTTATAGTTGTTGACGTTTGGCGACCAGGTATTCGACAGTACTGTGGCTGAACGGTGCGTCATGGTCAGCGCAGCCGAGAAGTCAGCATAGGTATAGTCGGTGGTCCAGCGATGTTTCCATTTCGGTCTTAATACCTCACCGGTATTAATTACCTGATCATCCGGCCGGCCGGTAGAGTTGTACATCCGCTCCTGCAGATAGGTACTGATTAAACGGAAACCAAAATCACCGACGGCGGTAGCCAGACGGTAGTTCGCCTCGATATCAAAACCTGAAGTCCGGCTAACTGCAGAGTTAACTGGCTTCTCGAAGTAGTTAACGATCTCAAAGGTTTGCGGATCACGCTCAATCAGCGGGCAATACGGGTTGTCCAGCGAGTCGGCCTGGTAACACAGTGTCACCAGCGAGGTACCGGTAAAGCTGTTGATCATATCGCTGATATCAAACTTCCAGTAATCAACAGTCAGGCTGAAGTTGTCGATAAAGGCCGGGGTATACACAAAGCCCACGGTAATATCTTTTGCCACTTCGTTTTTCAGCTCAGTGTTACCAACGATAAAGCCCGGACGGGTAGAACTAAACCATTCTGCTGAAGGTTCAAAGCTAGTCGGAATGCCCTGGGCCGCACAGTTCGCCCGGATATTATCCGCGTACTTCTCTGGCAGCGCATTAGCGCGGCTGGATGCACACCAGTCGGTGATCGAGCGGAAGGTTTGACCCGGCGGGTTATACAGTTCACCGATATTAGGCGCCCGTACTGACTTAGAACGGTTCACCCGCACCCGCAGTTCATCGTTTACCGCCCAGTTGAGGCCGATTTTCCACGCATTATCGGTACCGGACGTGGAGTAATCCATCCAGCGGAAGGCAGTTTCTAACGTCAGCATATCAGCAAACGGCAGATCAGCCAGCAGCGGTACTGACAGCTCGGCGGCCATTTCTTTCACATCAAAATCACCGGCTAACGGCGCCGACTGGTTGTTAAATAATAAGCCATCACGCATTGCCGGATCCGGCAGGGTATCGGCCTTTTCTTTACGGTATTCGGCTGTTAAGGCACCGGCCACACCACCGGCAGGCACTTCAAACAGCTCACCACTTACAGAGGCACCAACCACATGCTGCTGAATAGACGAGCGGCGCAGCGCGTCGGTGCTCACCCAGTTGTAGGCATCCTGGTTATAAATGCCGCGACCAAAGATATCTAACGGCAGACAGCCATTAGCACGGGCCGCTGCGCTGCGACAAACAATCTGGCCGTCCAGTTCGATGGCATCTACCGCATCGTAGAAACGCTGCTCAAACATCTCACCATACCACTCGGTATCGGCCTGCACATGGCCTGAAGTGGCATAAACATCATAGGAATAGTCGCCAACAAAGCCTTCCAGTCCCAGCGCGATCCGCGCCAGCGTTCTGTCCTGGCTGTAGCGACGGTTGCCGAAATCAGAGGCCAGATAGCCCATCGATACCCGGCCATCCGGGAAGTTGCTATTGGCCGTGCTACGGATCAGATCACGAGCCGCCTGCGGTAACAGCGCATTATCACCCAGTACGCCAAAGCTCAGGAACGCCGGTGAGCTTTCGCCGTAGGCATCGGTTTTTGAGTAGGTAAATTCCGCAGTAAAGGCATGATTATCGTTAATATCGTACTTCATGCTGCTGAACAGGTTGATCCGATCCAGCGGCGTACGTAAAAACTGGTTCTCGGCAAATACATAACCTTCACCGCCGAGGTAGTCGACCCGGCCATTCGGGTTAGGTGGTAATGGCTGACCCAGCGCCATTTCTTTTAACTCGCCGCTATCGGTAAAGTTATAACGCTTACCGCCCACCACAAAGGTACCGGTTTTATCATAGGCGGCCAGTACCTGGCGGCCTAACAAGCCTTCGAATACCGCATTGGGTTCGTTGCGGGCATCAAAATCGACCGCCCCTACCCGCGGGTTGCGGATCACGATTGGTGCATCACGCAGATAATCCCGATCCATATAGCTGATTTGCTTTTGCCGTGCCCAGCTCAGGTTGGTAATAAAGGATGCCCGGCCCGACTCTGAACCAAAGGTAATAGAGGCGTATTCTTCCTCACCGCCGCTTTGCGTTGGTTGGGTGGTCGATACGTCCAGCGTAATACCGTCATAGGATTTTTTGGTAATGATGTTCACTACCCCGGCAATCGCATCAGAACCATAGACCGCAGAAGCACCACCGGTGGTGATTTCAACCCGCTCGACCACGGCCGTAGGAATATTGTTTAAATCTACTGCTGAGCTGCCCGGTGCGCCCGAGACAAAACGGCGACCATTTACCAGCACCAGGGTACGGCTGGAGCCCAGGCCGCGCAGGTCAGTATTGTTTAAACCGCTGGCAAAGACAGTATTATTTGAAGTTTCCGGCGATAAACCAACCAGGGTATTCGGCATCTTGTGCAGTAAGTCCCCCACGTTCACCACGCCGGCCGAAACCAGTGAGTCTCCGGTAATAACGGTAATTGGTGTCGGCGCCAGCTCACCAATACGTTTAATTCTTGAACCTGTGACTTCAATCCGCTCCACCCGGGCGGTTTCTTCCTGTGCCACGGCGACAGTACTAAAGCCGGCAATCGCCACTGGCGCAGCCAGCATTGCCAGACGCACTGCTGTATTTAATATGGATTTTTGCATAACGCTCCCTCTGGACCCCGGCCAGTTAGCTGACCAGGTTGTTATTAGACATTTTTAATGGTGTTACACCGCTTGTAGCCCGCGCGAAGCTAATGGCCACAGTGTTGAGGGTCCAGCGAAAAGACACCGGGATGGAGAGCGCCGGGATAAGCGGGACTAAAAGCGGGACAAGATCCCGTGCAAGCTGCGCCACGCCTTACATCAGCGCGGGCTTATACAAAAAAGTAACAATGCTACCAGCTAACATATTTTCGGGACAAAACTGATACATTCAAGAATGTATCTTTATTACACTTAATGTATTGTTAATACGGTCAGCACCGGCAAGCTGCCGGCCATGCCGACCCTAAAGCGAACCGAGTATGAAACTAAGCTGTTTAATCGTGGATGATGAACCTCTGGCCCGGGCCGGGATCCGTCATTTACTGGAGCAACAAGCGCAATTTGTGATTAGCGCCGAAGCAGATAATGGAGCCGATGCCCTGAAACTGGCACAGTTACATCAGCCGGATATCATTATTCTGGATGTGGAGCTGCCACTGCTGGACGGCCTGACGGTATTGCAGCAATTGCGGCATCAGTCGGCGGTGATCCTGTGTAGCGCCTCTGCCGATTACGCAGTACAAGCCTTTGAGCTGAGCGCTGTTGATTTTTTGCTAAAACCCTTTAACGCCGGGCGCTTCCAGCAGGCGCTGCTCAAAGCCTGCCATAGAATAATTGGTAGTCTTTCACAAAACGGCAACGAGGCAACGCCACGCTATGCTGAGCGCCTGACTATCCGTGATCCGGGCCGGCTACGTTTGGTTGAGGTTACAGATATTCGCTGGATCCAAAGTGCCGGTAACTATGTTGAAATTGCCGTGTACTCCCAGCCTAAAATGTATTTACTGCGCGAGAGTATGGCTTCGCTACAACAAAAACTGGATCCGGCGTTATTTGCCCGGGTACACCGCCGTTATCTGGTGCGCAAGCAGGAAATAACCGAACTCAGACCCGGTGAAAAAGGCGACGCCAGCCTGGTACTAAAGTGTGGCAGCATCCTGCCGCTGTCTCGCCGTTACCGGGAGCAACTGGCCGCGATCTTTAGTTAGCGGCCTTGCCGTCTGGCCCTGACCTTGCTGCATCGGCGCAGCTTTTGAGGTTATACTGGCGGCAATAACCAGTTTCGGAGTTGTTGTGATGCAAAATTCCTCTGCGGCTAAGCCCGCGAAAAAAGGCGGCGGCCTGCTACCCAATCTGCTGATTAACGTGGCCATTCCGGCTATTATCTTAAGTAAATTCTCCGGTGAGCAGCATCTGGGGCCGGTATGGGGTTTAGTGGTCGCGTTGGCGTTTCCGGTGCTGTACGGCCTCTGGGATTTGAAACAGGCCGGCAAGGTGAATTTTTTCTCGGTGCTGGGGGTAATCAGTGTGCTGCTGACCGGCGGTATCGCGCTGTTGCAACTGGACGCCAGCTATATTGCGATTAAAGAGGCGGCCATTCCCGGCGCCATTGGTCTGGCGGTGTTAATCAGCCAGTATACGCCCTATCCGCTGGTGCAAAAGTTTATCCTGAACGGCGAGATCCTCGACACCGACAAGCTGTATCAGGCACTGGCAGAGCGGCAAAACACGGTATTATTTGAGCGCAAACTGGCGCAGGCCGGCTATCTTGTCGCCGCTTCGTTTTTCCTGTCATCGGCGCTGAATTATATTCTGGCCAAGGTGATCCTGGTCAGTCCGCCGGGCACCACCGCCTTTAATGAAGAGCTGGGCAGAATGACCTGGCTAAGTTACCCGGTGATTGTTCTGCCCAGTATGCTGGTGCTGTTTTTTGCCATCTGGTTTATTTTCAGCAGTATCAGCAAGCTAACCGGCCGAGAGCTGGATAGCTTTTTAAACCAGCCTTAATCAACCTTGTTATTTGGCGGCAGCTGCGCCCGCAGCGCTGCCAGCTCGGCCTGCAGCTGTTGCATCTGGCTGACTAGGTCATGTTGCAACTGCTGTTTGGCATCAATTTCTTCTTTATGCTCCTCGTCATGCATGCTTTGCACGGCGTTCACGATCACCGCAATAAACAGGTTTAACATGGTAAAGGTGGCAATCAGGATAAAGGGCACAAAAAACGCCCAGGCATAGGGGAATTGCTCCATTACCGGCCGTGAAATGCCCATCGACCAGCTCTCCAGCGTCATGATCTGGAACAGCGTGTACAGGGTGCGGCCAATATTACCAAACCATTCCGGGAAGGCTTCGCCAAACAGCTTGGTTGCCATTACCGCGGCCACGTAATACACCAGGCCCAGTACCATGGCAATGGACAGCATACCGTTTAACGACTGCACCAGTGCGCCAACGATTTTTTTCATCGAAGGTACAAAGGTCAGCACCCGCAATACCCGCAGTACCCGTAGCGCACGCAGCACGGCAAAAGGCCCGCTGGCCGGTACCAGCGCTATCGCCACCACGGTAAAGTCGAACAGGCTCCAGGCATCTTTAAAAAAGGCGCCGCGATAGGCAAAGATACGCAGTGCAATTTCCAGCACAAATACCGCCAGGATCAGTTTATCAAGTAACATTAACGGCCCACCGGCCTGCGCCATCACGGTCGGTACTGTCTCTAACCCCAGAATAACGGCGTTAAGCAGAATTAAACTTAATAAGGTACGCTGCACCCAGCTTTTTTCCAGCCAGCTGGCAACCTGTTGCTGTAAGCTCAACCTAACTGTGCCCGTCATCTCTGTCATAATTCCTCCCGGCTTTGTTGGGCGCTATTGTAGAAGAACA
>DAIOUM010000086.1:8010-9905 GCA_036759505.1 Alishewanella sp.
ATATTATTGTACAGACCGGTTTCTGCAGTAGTGCCTAAAGCCACACCCGGCAGATCGCGGTTAAACAGGTTATCAACACCGAATGCCAGTTTAACGCCGCTGGCGAAGTCGTAACCCAGGCGGATATCGGTTACGAAGTAACTACCGTAACTCATAATATCGCTTGGGTCCGGGTTCTGTGCCAGTGACTGGCTGGTGAACAGCGATACCGCATCGATATAGCGGGTTTTAAAGCCAGCTGTCCAGGCATCATAGCGATAATTCACGCTCAGGTTGGCTTGCCAGGTCGCGTCACCGGCAACACCGGCGTTTTCAATATATTCGTTCGGGAAACTCTGGAACGAATAGGTTTTACGCGATTCCAGCCAGGTACCAATTAACTTGGTATTAAAGCGACCACCCAAGGCGTCAAAGTCATAACCAAATTCAAAATCGATACCGCTGGCCGTTTGTGCCGCCACGTTCTGCACTACTGAGGTAATTAAGCGCAGTGTCTGGGTTTGCGGGTTACGCTGTACCAGATTACAGAACTGCATATTCGGGCCACTGGCCGAATCGACACAGCGGTTCAGAATATTTTGTGCAGAAATCGCAGCAATAGCGTCGTCAATTTCAATCGACCAGTAATCAACGGTCATGCTAAAGCCGCGGATAAAATCTGGCTGGTAAACAAAACCAACAGTGTAACTATCTGATTTTTCAGCACGCAGATCCGGGTTACCACCGCTTAAACCTTCAACTGTCGCTGCTGGATTGTTCAGCTGGAAGTCTGGGGCAATACCAATGGCCGCACAGTTATTTACCCGTGCCTGACTCTGACGCTCGGTGGTAGCACATGGATCTGTTACCCGGAAGAAGGTTTGGTTTTGCGGGCCAAACAGTTCGCTGATATTGGGTGCCCGCAGCGCTTCAGAGTAAGTGGCACGGATCCGGAACTCGCTATTCAGGCTCCAGTCCAGGCCAGTTTTCCAACTGGTGGCATCGCCGATGGTGCTGTAGTTGGCATAACGCACAGCGGCATCAAATACCAAATCCTGGATCAGTGGCAGATCAGAGAGTAAAGGTACTGACACTTCGGTAAAGGCTTCTTTTACATCGAACTCACCGCGCATATATTGCAGAGAATTCAGGAAGGTAGCACCAGTAGCAGCAAAGCGATCCGGTACAGATTCACTTTCTTCTTTACGGTATTCAACACCGGCTGAGAAACCGACCATACCGGCAGGCAATTCGAACAGACCACTGTTGTTAACGCTGGCATTCGCCACTTGCTGGCGAATGGTGCTGTGGCTGTAAGAGGTGGTATTAAACCAGTTACGGGCCGCTTCATTAATGGCGTTGTCACCAAACAGGCTGGTTGGTGCACAGCCATTGGCGCGGGCAGTGGCGTCACGACACACAATACGGCCATTTGCATCAACTACGGCATCAACTGACTGGGCGAAGTTAGTGCGGATCAGGTTGTTATAGTTAACCTGCTCCAGCTTGGTTTCGCCGTGGGTAACATAGGCTTCAAAGCCCCAGTCTGCCGACAGCTCGCCCTGCGCACCCGCAACAAAGCGTGATGTAGTACGGGTATTTTGTTCAAAGCGACGGCCAGCATCTTTCTGGAAGCGGTGAATACGGATTGAATCCAGGTTATTGGCGTCCATCAGCGCTGCCATGCTGTCATCCAGGTAGGCGTTGTCACGCATAATGCGGATCGCTGAGCCATATTCAAAGAATGATGGCTGACCTTCGTTACTGCCTTTGCTGCGCACATACTTACCTTCGGCGAACAGGTTGATGCTGTCGGTCAGGTCAAAGTTAGCTTTCATATTCAGGTTCTGGCGGTTAAAGCTTGGCTGCAGATCCTGATACTGCCGCAGATCTAAAAATTCACAGTTGCTGCAGTG
>DAIOUM010000087.1:0-9868 GCA_036759505.1 Alishewanella sp.
TCCGCTCCGTTGAGTTGTCCAATCTGCTGCAACGGTTCAGTTAACTTTGCCGGCCTGTCCCGGCTTTTATTATGAGAATAAAAAACCATGTCAGCAGATGCATCTTTAGAGAGTCTGGCCGAACCTATTGCTGCGGCGGCCGAAGCGGCCGCCGTTGAACCCTCTGCAATTAGCCTGATCCCTGCCTTAGTCGTACTGGCGTTCGCCGTTTGGTTAAAGCGCCCTATTCTGGCGTTGGTATTAGGCGCTGCTTCCGGTTTGTTACTTCTGGGTTCACCAAAGGAAGCGTTGTTTAACTTGGGTGAAACCTCCGTGCGCGTGATGCAGGACGAAACCATTGGCTGGTTAATCCTGGTCTGCGGTGGCTTTGGCGCCTTAATTGCGCTGCTGGTCCATACCGGTGGTGCGTTCGCATTTGGTCGAATGGCGCAGCAGTATGCCAGTGGCCGCAAACCTTCGCTGTTCATGACCTACTTTCTGGGTCTGATTATTTTTATCGATGATTACTTAAATGCCTTAACCGTCGGCGAAACCATGAAACGGATCACCGACAAATACAAGGTATCGCGCGAAATGCTGGCCTATGTGGTTGACTCAACCGCCGCACCAATGTGTGTGCTGGTGCCGATTTCAACCTGGGCCATTTTCTTCGGAGGTCTGCTGGTTGCTAACGGTATCGCGCCGGAAACCGACCCCAATGGCATAAAAACCTATATCTCAGCCATTCCTTACATGGTGTATGCCTGGTTGGCACTGATTATGGTGCCACTGGTTATCTTAGGTATAGTCCCGTTGTTCGGACCAATGAAAAAAGCCGAACTCGCTGCCCAACTATCCAATGGTAACATAGATGCCCCAGCTGAAACTGCGGCTTCACATACTCATACCAGTGATGATTTTGCAGTAGAAGCCTTTGAAGAAGAGTTTGATGCGTCAGACAAAAAAGGCGGCAAGCTTTATAACTTCCTGTTACCAATGCTGATGCTGATTGGCTTTACCATCTGGTTTGAAGCAGAAATCTGGCCAGCATTAATCCTGACCTTTATTCTGACCATCCCAATGTATATGGCACAGCGTCTGATGCCCTTTACCGAGATGATGGAGCTGATGATGCATGGTTTTAAAACCATGTTACCGGCGATCTGTACCGTGATCGCGGCCTTTACCTTTAAGGATGTCTGTGATCAGTTGGGGTTACCGCTATACGTTATTGAGAACCTGGCGCCCTATATGAACGCCCAGATGTTACCGGCGTTGGTCTTTGTGGCGATGGCCGTATTAGCCTTTGTTACCGGTTCCAGTTGGGGCATTTTTGCGGTGTCGATCCCGATTGTGATGCCGCTGGCTATTGCTGTAGATGCCAATATCCCACTGGTGATTGGTGCCCTGCTATCGGCCAGCTCCTTTGGTAGCCAGGCCTGCTTCTACAGTGATTCAACCGTATTAGCGGCGCAGGGCTCGGGCTGCAACCTGATGAGCCATGCCCTAACCCAGTTCCCCTATGCCTTAATCGCTGCGGTGCTGGCGTTCTTTGGCTTTATTATTCTGGCCTGACCCGGTTATATGCAGACAAAACAGGGCGCAAAGGCGCCCTGTTCTTTTACAAGCTACGATATATATCCAGCACGCCGTTAATCACAAACTGCACGGCAATAACCGACAGGATCAAGCCGAATAGCCGGGTAATAATTTCTTTACCGGTCTCGCCGATATAGCGTACCAGTACATGCGAATAAATCATTGCCAGATAACAGGAAAAGGTAGTAATACCGATAGCCAGGAACACCGTAATAAAGTGCCACAAACTTTGTGCTTCACTGGTTAAGATCATCACGGTGGCAATGGCGCCGGGGCCTGCAATAAAGGGGATCGCCAACGGAATAATCGACACATCTTTCGCCAGCTTGCCATCCGGATGTGGCTCTTTACCTGTTGCTTCTTCGCCATCATCCAGACCTTTTTGCATCATGCTCATCGCAATACCAAACAGGATCAGGCCGCCGGCGATGCGAAAGGCTTCCAGCGTAATGCCAAACACCTTAAAAATAAAACTACCCAGCAAACCAAATAACAAAAAGATCCCAGCCGAAACCAGAGTGGAACGTTTGGCAGCCCGCCTACGCTGAATAGCATTGGCATTTGGCAACAAGGAGACAAAGATAAAAGCCGTTGTCAGCGGGTTAACAACAACAAAGAGTGCAGTAATGGCAATTAGCCAATAATCAATTAATAAGGTTACAGACATCATCTATCCAGAGTTCAGGCGGTGGTTAAAAGGTAATAACTGCTTATTCTAGCAGAATTTTTTAAAAAACATCCTGCTATGCATATAAGGGCTATCACAGTCTCTGCATAAAAACCTGATAACACTCAAGGATTTAAATAATGTTAACCAGCTGGCACTCTTGCCAGCCTTTTTGCTACAATTGGCGCAATTTTAATCTGTACAGGAGTACGGTTATGCCCGTCAGTTCGCAACACAAGGTTTATTTGCCCGCGTCGGCCCGCGATAATCAATACCTGCTGGCTGAGTTTGTTTTGTCCGATGAGTTGGTAGCCCGCTACCCGGCAAGCAGCACAGACACCCCCTACCTGGCGCTGTATCAGGCGCTAAGCCAAAAGCTGTTTGAACTGGCCGATCAGTTTGGCCTGCGCAATGTGCACCTGATTGCAAACGGTAAAACCCCGGTAGTGCGCTTCCACCAGGAAGCCTATGTGCTGCAAACCGCCGAGCAAATTCTGTTTTTCTATAACCCCAGCTACCATGAAGCCCAGCATAGCTTCTATGATGCCAAAGTGCGGGCACGGAAAATTAGCCTGTTGTTTCTGGCAACCGAGCAGCCACTGCGCTCTAATGCCGCAGCCTTTCACCAGCAGGTGACGACATTACTGACTGAGCTGCGTAACCGCCTGGCATTGGCAGAGCTGAAAATCAAAGTCCGTGATCACCAGCATCTGACCTATGATTTATTCGCCAAAGCCAAAGGCAGTAAAGAAAGCTACGGCTATAAACTGCGCTCTATCGATGCCCGCTATAAAGCCCGGCAAGCTGAACTGCCGGCCCATAGCGCCCTGACTTATGTGATTGTCAATTTACCGCTCAGCCGGCGGCTAAAAGAGCAGGTAAAGCTGGATCTGCACAGCAGCAGCCCCTATCTGCCGCTATATCAGCATATCGCCGATCACTTTGTCTCGGCCTGTCAGCAAGAAAAACTGCAACATCTGGCCGTGCTGGCCAATGGTTTGTTACCGCTGGTCCGCAACAGCCAGTTTGATAAAAGCAGCCAGGGCAAAGAGTTGCAGATGATTGGTTTTGACCCCAGCGCCAAACAAGGCCAGCTGGTCAGCGATCTGCAGGGTGATAAGCTGGTAGAAATGATGCAGCTGATCATTTTCGCCACGCCAGACGACCAAACCGATATGGGTTATGGCCGCTTTATGAATGAAGTAGAAAGCGCGCTGCGTCGTTTTGCTAAAGCTTTGAATCTACAACCAGAGCGCGATGATTTAACGGTGCGTTTCCATCAGCATATTAGTTACCATAACTAACCGGTTCAGGCTCAGGGCCCTGTTTCAGGCCCTGAGTTATCCCCCTTCTAGTCTCGCAAGCGCCACTCCTCGCGGGCAGCATAGAGCACCGGTACCATAAAGACGCTCAGTAGCACAAACAGCATGCCGCCAAGCGTCGGTATTGCCATTGGGATCATCAGATCAGCACCGCGGCCAGTGGAGCTGAGTACCGGTAATAGTGCCAGTATCGTGGTGGCCGAGGTCATTAAACAGGGGCGAATACGTTTTAACGCCGCCTGAATCACCAGTTCCCGCACCTCGCTGCGACTTGCCGGTTTCAATGTCGCAAACTGCTGCTTCAGATAGGTTGCCATTACTACGCCATCATCCACCGCAATACCAAACAGCGCGAGGAAACCCACCCAGACGGCAATACTCAGGTGGTAGCTCTGTAACTGGAACAGCTGGCGCATATTGGTCTCAAACCAGTCGATGTTTAAAAACCAGGGCTGCGCGAAAAGATCCAGTGCAATAAAGCCACCAGCCCAAGCCACCGCTATACTGCTAAAAATCATCAGCGCAGTCGTCACCTGCTGAAACTGCAAATACAGCAACATAAAAATCAGTACCAGCGACAGCGGGATCACCCACTGCAAAGTGTTACTGGCACGTTGCTGATGCTCAAAACTGCCGGCAAAACTATAACTGGCGCCGGCTGGTAGTTGCCAGTCACCCGAGGCAATGGCCTGTTGTAAATAGCCGGCAACCGCATCGACGACGTCAACCTCAGCCCAACCGCTTAAGCCACCAAAGGTCACATAGGCGGTTAAAAAGGTGTTTTCGGCGCGGATCATCTGAGGCCCGCGCTGATAACGAATTTCCGCTAGCTGTGTCAGCGGTACCGGATAGCCCGCTGGGGTATCAATCAGGATTTCAGAGAGTTGCTCCAGACTATCACGGCGCTCACGCATATACCGCACCGTGATACCATAGCGCTCGCGCCCCTCCACAGTGCGCCCCGCCTCCATTCCGCCTACTGCAGCGGCGAGATTTTGCTGCACCTGCTGCATACTCAAACCATAACGGGCAATGGCGGCCCTATCCGGGACTACCTCCAGATAGGGCTGGCCAACCACCCGCTCAGCACTGACCGAAGCAGACTGTACCCCGGGCGCCTGGCGTAGCAGTTGCTCCAGCTCTACCGCTAAGCCATCCAGGGTCTCAAGATCCGGCGCTGAGAGTTTCACCCCCATCGCCGCGCGCATGCCGGTTTGCAACATCAGTAAGCGGGTTTCTATCGGTTGTAACTTCGGCGCCGAGGTCACACCTGGTACCTGCGCTGCACGAACGATTTCCTGCCAGATATCGTCGGGCGATTGAATATGCTCGCGCCATTGCCGGTATGGCCGGCCCTTTGCATCTTCAATCAACTCGCCATTCGTATCGCGGATAAAGTCACCACTCTGGCTATCGACTTTAAAGTAACGCCGACGGCCGCGTTCGTCAGTTTTAAATTCGCTGTGATATTGGATCAGGGTTTCAATCATGCCAAGTGGCGCCGGATCCAAAGCCGTTTCTGCCCGGCCAATTTTACCCACAACTGAGCGTACTTCTGGGATCGCCGCAATGGCGGCGTCCTGTTGTTGCAAAATCGCCAGCGCTTCGCCAATAGAGGCATGCGGCATTAAGCTCGGCATCAGCAAAAAGGCGCCTTCATCCAGTGCCGGCATAAACTCCCGCCCCAATCCAGGATAACGGTGGGTTAAATGCACCCAGCTCTCGCTATGCCTGATATGGTTAGCATCACCGCCCAGCCCGGCATACAGTGCCGGTACCCAGCCCAGCGTCTGCTGTGCCCCCAGCCACACCGTCGTACCGTAGCCGATAATTAGCAACGGTAAACACAAAAACAGCACTTTAACGCGTAAAAATAGCGCGAGCAGGAAGGGGTAACTCCATAAAAACAGCAGAAAGCCGCCCAGCACCAATAGCAACAGCAAGCTAACAAAACTCCAGTTGGCAAACTGGCCGGCCATAGGCCCAAGCGGCAACCAAACCTGGCTTAGAATACTGACCGCCGCCACTAACACTGCCAGGATGAGTAATTTGTGGCCAAGTGACCACAGCCAGGACGTCCTTAGCTGTGCCAGACGCTGGCGCAATCTAAGTATGCGCTGCGCTAAGACTGGTTGCTGGTGT
This sequence comes from Alishewanella sp., assembly GCA_036759505.1. GTDB lineage: Bacteria > Pseudomonadota > Gammaproteobacteria > Enterobacterales > Alteromonadaceae > Alishewanella. Next base: position 5,710 of record DAIOUM010000087.1, read on the forward strand.
TGTAAATGGGACCAAAGCCGATGTCCCAAGTGGGAATGAGCAAGCAGCACCAGTCCATAGAACAGTGTCGCCCAGCCAAGTAAGCTGTAACCTGACCAGACAAAGATGATAATAAGCGCCAGCAATAACCACCAACGCCGGCTACTCAATAACCAGCGCTGCCAGTGGCAGCTTAATTCGCTGCGGCGCCATTTAAATAATAAACACAGAATGACTGGCAATACGGTTAACGCCAGCAACGCAGCAGCAAGCAAGACGAAGGTTTTAGTATAAGCCAACGGACCAAACAACTTTCCTTCGGCACCGGTCATGGTAAACACCGGTAAAAAGCTAATGACGGTGGTACTGATGGCGGTAAGAATAGCCGGCCCCACTTCGGCACCCGCTTTTTTAACCAATGCGATACTGCTAAGGTCTGGCTCCTGTTGACGTTGGCGTAACAGGTTTTCACTGACGATAATTCCCATATCGACGATGGTCCCTATCGCAATGGCGATCCCGGCCAGAGCCACGATATTGGCATCTACTGCCAGCCACTTCATCGTAATAAAACTCAGCAATACCGCCAACGGCAGCATCAGACTTACGGCAAGCGCAGCGCGAAAGTGTAACAGTAATGCCAGTACCACTACTATGGTCACCAGCAGTTGCTGGGTTAACGCATCCTGCAAGGTGCCGAGGGTTTCATCAATCAGTTCGCTGCGATCGTAGAATGGTACAACCGTCAGCTGACTTAGGGTTAACCAAGCAGGCCAAGCATCGCCAGGAGTGGTTCTAAGGTAATTGAGCCAGGCTTGCTGGCTGGCGCTATCCCGTCCTTGCCAGGCTGGTAGTTGTTGCAAAGCAGCAAAGGATGCCACTTCAGATGCACTCACTTGCTGCCAATCGATCACCGCTTTCGCTGGCAAACCACGGCTAACTTCGTCTAAACGACGCTTGACATTCTCAATGGCCCGGCGGGGGTTATAACCCTCGCGTACCGTTACCACCCCACCCACAGCTTCGGCACCGTTCACATCTAATGCGCCGCGCCGCGCTGCCGGACCAAGCTGAACTCTGGCCACATCACTGACCCGGATCGGCGTGTTGTCCGCTGCCAGTCTTACCACCGCCTGCTCGATATCGGCCAGGGTTTTAATATAACCTACGCCGCGGATCAGATACTCGGCGCCGTTAATTTCGCGACTGCCGGCACTGACATCCAGATTTGACGCCATCACAGCATCACTCACATCCGCCAAACTGACCTGAAAAATACGTAACAGGTCCGGGTTTACTTCCACCTGATATTCACGGACATAACCACCGATAGAGGCAACCTCACTGATCCCCTCAGCCGCCAGTAAGCCGGTACTCAGATACCAATCCTGCACCGTGCGCAGCTCATCGAGATCCCAGCCACCGGTCGTTCTACCGGTAGGATCACGGCCCTCAAGAGTATATAAATACACCTGCCCCAGCGCCGTGGCATCAGGTCCGAGCGTCGGCTGCACCCCATCCGGCAGGGTACCCGGAGCTAAGCTGGCCAGTTTTTCGAGTAAACGGGTACGGGACCAGTAAAACTCGGTATTATCGTCAAAGATCACCGCAATGCTGGAAAAACCAAACATTGACACCGAGCGCACATCTTTAACTCCCGGCACCCCCATTAGAGCGACGCTAAGCGGATAGGTAAGTTGATCCTGCACGTCCTGCGGTGAACGGCCTGGCCAGTCAGTAAAAACAATTTGCTGGTTTTCACCCAAATTTGGAATAGCATCCACCGCTACTGGCTCAAGCGGCATACCGGTTTTCCAACCAAAGGGGGCGTAGGCAACACCTGCCAGTAACAGCAATGCTGCCAACAACATCACCAAGAGTTTTTGCGCTAAACAGGTGGCTAATAATCGCTCAAACCAAGGACGCACCGGCAATTCAGTGTTCATGCGTCTCTCCTGATGCGAATTGTTGCTCAACCTCGCCACATCGCAGCATCATGGCACCAAAATAGGGATTCAGAATATTTTGCTGTGGCTGTAACCAGGCTGCACCGTCGCCATTGCGCGCCATTGGGCAAAACGCCCGATACCAACCCGGTGCAATCACACCCAATTCAGCCAGACGCAACAAACCTAAGTTATGCTGGTAAAACTGTGCTCTGGCGTCAGCTAAGCTGGTCACATCGTCGATCTCATCGCGGCCATGCTGCAGTGCAACGACAATCCGTGGAAAATTCGCCGGCCAGTTGATTTGCGCAACTAACTGTTGAAAACGAGCGGTTCCAGCTTGCCACTCACTGAGGTTATCTTCGGTTAATGCCAGATAGAGTTGCTGATAGGCCGCCAGTAAGCTTTGGTGTTCGGTGTCGGTTAGACGAAAATCGACTTGTGGCGCCTTGTCAGTGACTGGCTTTATCACCGAAGTTTGATCCTTCTTGTCCGAGGCCACGGCATGCCGGTGTCCGGCGTGCGGATCTCCACCGCCACCAGGCGACATCATGCTGGGCAAGCCACGGATCTGTAGCTCACTATCCAATCTGAACGCACCTTTACTAACCACCAACTCATGTTCGTTTAAGCCAGCCAATACTTCGTAATGGTCACCAAAACGTCGTCCCAAAGTCACTTCACGCCCGGCATAGGTAGGTCTTTCGTCGTCTAATTTCACATATACCAGCGCCCGCTCACCGGTTAATAGCACCGCCGAAACCGGAATTAACAATGCCTCAGTCTGTTCAGTGCTGAGGGTGGCGTTGGCCAGCATACCAGGCTTTAACCTGCCATCCCGATTGGGCAGTACCGCCCTCAGCCGGGCCGTACGCCGGTAGCTGTCGACCTCCGGCTCTATCAGCTGCACTTTGGCTTCCAGCGTTTCACCGGGCAACGCCAGCAGCGTAACCTGCAGTGTCTGTCCCGGCCGGATATCGCCTAACTGATGTTCGAACACCTCAAGCTCCAGCCACAGCGTCTCAAGTCCCAGCACCGTAAATAATGGCTGACCGGTGCTAACATAGGCCCCACTATTAACCATGCGCTCCATCACTCGACCAGAAACGGGTGCAGAAATGGTCACCGTATCCTGCAGGGTTTCCCGTTGCAGGATCTGCTCAATCTGAGCCGCCGGCACCCCGAGCAAACGCAAGCGGCGGCGGGCAGCATCCAATGTACTGGCGGCAGGTAAACCTGCGCCACGGCCAGCAGACAACTGCTTGGCTTGCAGTAACTCCTGCTGGATCACGATAAGCTCAGGATTAAAAATTTCGACCATAGGGTCACCTTCGCGAACATCCACTGCCGTGGTCGCCAGATAAAGCTGCTCAATACGCCCGGAAGTCCAGGCACTGATGGTTTTAAGTCGACTCTGATCAGCCGCCAAACGCCCCACCAGTGACAGGCTAGCCGAGGCTTTCTGCCTCAGAACCGGTGTTAACTCCGGTTGCAATAACGCATTGGCCCGAGGGCTTAACCGGATCACAGCATCATCTCCTTCTGGCAAGGGATCATCATCCTGCTCAACCGGAATTAAACTCATACCACAGATGGGGCAGCGATCGTTTGGATTTTCAGAACGAAAATGCGGATGCATCGAGCAAGTATAGAGTGTGGTTGCTTGTGGGCTGAGCGCGGCAAGTGCACCTTGCTGTGCCACTGCCGACGCCTGCGGCTTAGCATGTTGATGCTGCTCAGAAGCATGTTGATGTGGCATAGCCATCAGGTTGTAACTAATTAGCACACACCAGCCAAACAGCATCTTGCTATAAGATTGAGAACGAAACATAAAATTATCCTGCCGGGTAAATACAAATAACACTACACGCCAATGCATGCAGCCCAATCTGAATCACTGCAGGTGTTAAATTAATAAGGCAGATTTTTGAATATAAAGCGGGGTCGTTCGGGGATAAGGCGGACTGACTACCTGAGATAAACTCTGCTGCCCGGCAACAAGGCCAGGCTGCACTAACTCAATGATGGCATAGGGCCACAGCAATGCTGCCGGCAACTCAGGCGTTACAGTTTGTACCGCCTCTAACGCACAGCCACTGCATAAATCATGCAGTAGCTGCGGTTCTTGCGTTAACTGCCCGGTTACGACACCATGGCAAGGTGGCTCGTGCTGCAGCTCTGCACTATGATTCGCTGCAAATAGCTGACCACAGAACAGCAAACACCAGGACAAG
>DAIOUM010000088.1:0-9819 GCA_036759505.1 Alishewanella sp.
ACAGCAACTTTGTTCTACATCATAAAATAGGCGGCTTCGCCTATCTTTTATGGGGTAAAGGCCTTATCATTCGGGCCAAATAAAGTGGGTACAACCAACTGTATCAGCTCTTGCAGCGGACGTAGCCACTTATAATAAGAAGGGCCACCCTCAGGTGGTATTTTAGTAACCAGCAAAACTGCAGCGGAACTCAACATGAGCCAGACCAAACCGTTAAATGTTGAATACAACTATAGCGTTGTCCGCCTCTTTGCCATCACTACCGTTCTTTGGGGTATTGTTGGCATGGTGGTGGGTGTGTTAATTGCAGCCCAGTTATACTGGCCGGCGCTTAACTTTGATACACCTTGGCTGACCTACAGCCGTCTTCGTCCTCTTCATACCAACGCGGTGATCTTCGCCTTTGGTACCAGTGCTTTGTTCGCCACCTGTTACTACGTGGTACAGCGTACCTGTCAGGTAAGGTTGTTCGCGGAAAAGCTGGCAATGTTTACTTTCTGGGGCTGGCAAGCCGTTATCGTGGCTGCGGCCATTACGCTGCCGATGGGTCTGAGCCAAAGTAAAGAATACGCTGAACTGGAATGGCCAATTGATATTCTGATTACCATTGTTTGGGTCAGCTTTGCTATTGTATTCTTCGGCACCCTGATTAAGCGTAAAACCAGCCATATCTACGTGGCAAACTGGTTCTATGGTGGCTTTATTATCACTGTTGCCGCGCTGCATATCGTCAACAGCATGGTTATCCCGCTGCATTTAGGTAAGTCTTATTCGATCTATGCCGGTGCTGTCGATGCGATGGTGCAGTGGTGGTATGGTCATAACGCCGTAGGCTTCCTGTTAACTGCAGGTTTCCTGGGTATGATGTATTACTTCGTACCAAAACAAGCAGGTCGTCCGGTCTACTCTTACCGTTTATCGATCGTCCACTTCTGGGCGCTGATTGCGCTGTATATCTGGGCGGGTCCACACCACCTGCACTACACTGCCCTGCCTGACTGGACTCAATCTTTAGGTATGGTGATGTCAGTAGTGCTGTTCGTACCAAGCTGGGGCGGTATGATCAACGGTATTATGACGCTGTCAGGCGCCTGGCATAAGCTGAAAACCGATCCAATCTTACGTTTCCTGATTGTGTCACTGTCTTTCTATGGTATGTCGACCTTCGAAGGTCCGATGATGGCCATCAAGTCAGTGAATGCTCTGTCACACTACACTGACTGGACCGTAGGTCACGTGCACTCAGGTGCGCTGGGCTGGGTTGCTATGATCTCTATCGGTGCCATGTATCACCTGATCCCGGCCGTATACAACAAAGACGGCATGTATAGCTTAAAACTGATCAACACCCACTTCTGGCTGCACACCATCGGTGTGGTGCTGTACATCGTAGCAATGTGGATCAGCGGTATTATGCAAGGCATGATGTGGCGCGCAGTTAACACTGACGGTACTTTGACTTACAGCTTTGTACAAAGCCTGGAAGCCTCAATGCCGTTCTATCTGATGCGCTTTATTGGTGGTGCTTTTGTTGTCGCCGGTATGTTGCTGATGGCTTACAACGTCTACAAGACAGTAAGCAGTAAAACACCAGCGGCGCAACCCGCTGCAGCAGCCGCCTAAGGAGAGCGAAATGTCAAAAAATCATCACGAAAAAGTCGAAAAAAGCGTTGGTTTACTGGGCATTTTCACCATTATCGCCATCAGCTTTGGTACCTTAGTGCAAATCACCCCGCTGATGTTTCTGGATGAAACCACCCAGCCGGTCGATGGCCTGAAACCTTACACTGCCCTGCAGATGGAAGGCCGGGATATTTTTATCCGTGAAGGTTGTACCAACTGTCACAGTCAGATGATCCGTCCGTTCCGTGCCGAAGTGGAGCGTTATGGCCACTATTCGGTTGCCGGTGAAAGCGTATGGGAACACCCGTTCCTGTGGGGTTCGAAGCGTACTGGTCCTGACCTGGCTCGGGTGGGCGGTCGCTATAGCGATGACTGGCACTATGCGCACCTGATGGATCCCCGTTCAGTTGTACCCCAATCCAATATGCCGGCCTATCCTTGGTTAGACCGTAACATTCTGGATGGTAAATACACGGCCCGTAAGCTGGAAATCTTCCGTGGCTTTGGTGTGCCTTATACCGACGAAGATATCGCCGGTGCTGCAGATGCAGTGAAAGGTAAAACCGAAATGGAAGCCCTGATTGCCTATCTGCAATCACTGGGCACAGCCCTGAAGTAAGCGCTATGGAATTTGCAACAGTTCACAGCATTTTGACCGTGATCCTGTTCGTTGGCTTTGTCGCCTTTGTTATCTGGGCTTACAGCAAGAAGCGTAAGCCAGATTTTGATGAGGCCGCTAACCTGGTGTTTGACGACGAACCGGATTCAGAAAAACAACATTCAAAACGGGAGAAGGAGCATGAGTAGCTTCTGGAATCTTTGGATTTGGGTACTGACTATCCCAGTATTAGTACTTTGTGTAGTGCTGCTGGTGTGGAACCTGAAAAACTATGTCGGTGTGCCGGAAGACGAAACCACCGATCATGAAGTGGATGGCTTAAAAGAACTGAATAACCCCCTGCCAAAGTGGTGGACCTATATGTTCTTCGCCACCCTGATTTGGTCGGTATTCTATCTGGCTGCCTATCCGGGCCTGGGTAACTATAAGGGTTTCCTGAACTGGACCAGCTCTAACCAGGGAATTAAGTCTCTGGAGGAGTCACGCCAGGCGGTGGAGTTAGCCCGCGCTGAAGGCCGCCATGTGCAGCTGGATGTGGAAAATGCCCGTGCCGATGAGGTCTTTGGCCCGGTGTTCCAGGCGTTCGCCAAACGTGATGTGCTGGATCTGGCCTATGATACCGAAGCCCTGAAAATCGGTCAGCGCTTGTTCCTGCAGAACTGCGCCCTGTGTCACGGCTCAGATGCCCGCGGTCAGCGTGGCTATCCGAACCTGACCGACAACGACTGGTTGTATGGCGGCACACCGGAAAAAATCAAAGAAACTCTGCTGTACGGTCGTAAAGCGGCCATGCCAGGTTGGGAAGCAGCGTTGGGCGATCAGGGTATCCGCGAGATGACGGCCTATGTCCTGCAACTGTCTGGCCGTGCGGTAAATGAAAAAGACGCCGAAGCCGGTAAAGCCAAGTTTGGTATGTGTGCCGCCTGTCACGGTGTCGATGGTCGCGGTAGCGTGGCGCATAATCTGCCGTTTGGCGCGCCAAACCTGACCAATAATATCTGGTTATACGGTGGCTCTGCCAAGGATATCGAAGAAACGCTGCGTCATGGCCGTTTTGGTGTGATGCCAGCCTTTAAGGAGACACTGGGCGAAGATAAGGTACATATCCTGACGGCCTACGTCTATCGTCTGGCGAATCCGGAAGACCTGCGCTGACACTCAGCCTGACATTCTGTTAGAATCTAAGCCCCGTTCCGGGGCTTAGTTTTATAAAAGAGGTAACTGATGCAACTGGACACCAAACCCTGGTATAAACAACTCTGGCCCTGGATCCTGATTGCCATTCCGGTGATTACGGCATTAAAAGCTGTGCACACCATAGTGGTGATGCAACAGCATAAACCCGAAGTGGTGATCGACGATTATTATGCTGCGGGCAGAAGTATAAATCTGCAACTGGCCAAATATCGCGAAGCTGCCCTGCGTAATCTGGACGCGCATATACTGGTGGCAGGTAACCGTGCTGTGGTGCGTTTTGCCGAAAATGCCGTCTTGGGTGACAAGATCCACCTTGATTTTTACCATCCGACCCTCGGCGCGCAGGATTTTGCTGTCGACGCTGAACGTAGTGGCGAATTGCTGTACGTGGCCACCCTGCCGCTGACACCGAATGGCCGCTGGCGCCTGACCGTCTCAGATGACTCTAATGAATGGCGCTTAAAAGCCAATCTAACCCTGCCGGCAGAGCAGGAAATTAAACTCGGTTATAACTAACCTTAAGTACGAAGGAATAGGCGTCTTGGGCGACCTGAAATGTTTTCACTGCCATGAGCCGGTACTCACCGGTGACCGTTTTACCCTGCAGATTGATGGCACAGCGCAGTCCTTTTGTTGCGCTGGCTGTCAGGCTGTGGCCGATACCATTATCCAGAATGGTTTAGCGGACTATTACCGCTTTCGTACTGAGTCAGCGACTAAGGTTGCTGCTATGCCGGCGCAACTAGCGGCAGAGCTGGAAAACTTTGATCAGCCCGAGGTACTGGCCGATATCAGCCGACAGCAGGGCGAGCTGACCGAGCTGGAGTTATCCATTTCCGGCATGAGCTGCGCTGCCTGTGCCTGGTTAATTGAAAAGCAGCTAAAAAAACAGCCGCAGATCGCCAGCGTAACGATTAATTCCTCCACCCAGCGCGCCTTATTGCGCTGGGATAGCAAGGCGTTGCCACTAAGCCAGATCTTAGGCCGCATCGCCGCCCTTGGTTATCAGGCCAGCCCCTTTGTCGCCGATCAGGAAGAACAAACCTTTAAGCAGGAACTAAACCGCTACCTGAAACGACTGGCGGTGTCCGGCATTCTGACCATGCAGGTGATGATGCTGGCCTTTGGCCTGTATTTTGGTGAGTACACCGGCATTGAAAAATCGCACGAAGGCTACCTGCGCTGGATCAGTTTGTTATTAACGCTACCGGTGTTGTTGTATGCCGGTAAGCCCTTTACCGTTAGCGCCTGGCGCAGCATTAAGGCCCGGCAGATGAATATGGATGTGCCGGTCAGCCTGGCACTCTGGTATACCTATCTGGCGTCGTCCTATGCCACCATCTTTCATACCGGCGAAGTCTATTTTGAATCAGTCTGTATGTTTATTTTCCTGCTGCAGCTGGGCAAGTTTTTTGAATACCGGGCCCGGGCACAGGCGCGCGAAGCCACCAGCAACTTGCTGAAAATTATGCCGGTAACCGCCACCCAGCTCACTGATAACGGGCCGCAAGCGACATCGGCACGGCGCCTGCAACCAGGCGATCGGATCCTGGTAAAAGCCGGTGAAACCCTACCGGCAGACGGTATAGTATTGGAAGGTCAGAGCTCAGTTGACGAGTCGATGCTGACCGGTGAATACCGCCCGATCAGCAAAATAGCCGGCGAACAGGTCTTAGCCGGCAGTATCAATCACGATGGCTTACTGACTATTAAGGTGACTGAAGTGCTGGCGCACTCAAGGCTGGGGCAAATCATCCAGTTGCAACAACAGACCCTGAGTCAAAAGCCCAAACTGGTCGAAAAAACCGATAGGCTTGCGAAATACTTCGTCGAGCGTTTACTGGTGATTGCGGTGCTGACTTTCGGCCTTTGGTATTTCTGGTGGAATCCGGATCGGGCATTCTGGGTGACGCTCTCAGTGTTGGTGGCAACCTGTCCCTGTGCCCTTAGCCTGGCGACGCCGACCGCCATTACCTGTGCCCTCGCCCGCCTCAACCGCCAGGGCATTCTGATCAAAAACGCCCAGGTGTTAGAAGTCTTGCCACAGATCACCCATATCGTACTGGATAAAACCGGTACCCTGACCGAAGGTAAGTTTAGTGTCGAAAGCGTCGAGATGCTGAGCTCGGCTTACACCGAGCAGCAGGCACTGAATCTGATTGCGAATCTGGAACGTTACTCCGAACACCCGATAGCACGTGCCTTTGCACCCTATCAAACTGCGGCAGAGGAGCTGCAACAGGTATCGGTCAGTGTCGGTGCCGGCATTAGCGGGTACTGGCAACAGCAAGCGGTGCGGGTCGGCAGTGCCGGTTTTTGTCAGCTAAGCCGCACCGTCAGCGGCGCCATGGTCTATCTGACGATTAACCAGCAACCGATAGCCGCTGTGACCCTGAGCGACAGAGTGCGACCAGAAGTTCCGACGCTGCTTGCCAGCTTGCAACAACAGGGCTATCAATTGGGAATGTTAACTGGCGACAGCTCGTCACAGGCCGAGCAATTGGCCAACGAATTACAGCTTAACTTTATGTATAAAGGCTGTACGCCAGAACAAAAGGTGGCGCATATCCAGCAGCTGATTAGCGAAGGCAAGCAGGTACTAATGCTGGGCGATGGTATTAACGACAGCCCGGGTTTTAACGCTGCCCATATTTCGGTTGCGGTGCACTCTGGTGCCGATCTGTCAAAAAATCAGGCTGATGTGGTGTTATTAAATCCAGATGTCAGTTTGTTACAGGGGTTACTGCAAGGTGGTAAAACGACCGCTCGCATTATCAGACAAAATCTGGGCTGGACGGTTCTGTACAATCTGACTATTGTACCTTTGGCTGTGGCTGGTTTTGTCTCGCCTTATATCGCGGTGATCGGCATGTCTTTCAGCTCTTTATTAGTGGTGTCTAACTCATTAAGGTTAATACGCAAATGAGCATTATTTACGTACTAATCCCGATAGCCATTTTCTTTGTCGCAATGGGGATCTGGATTTTCTTCTGGGCGGTACGCTCAAAGCAGTTTGAAGATCTGGAAAAAGAAGGGCTGAGCATCCTGTTTGACGAGGACGATAAACCAAAACCACCAGCGGATAAAGATGAGCCCTGATTATCTGGCCGCGCTGCTGATCGGCCTGCTGGGCAGCAGTCACTGCCTGGTAATGTGCGGCGGTATTGCCAGTGCCTTGCAACTTAGCGTGCCGGCTGAGCGTCGCAACTCCGGTTATACTTACCCTCTGCTTCTCAGTGCCGGCCGCTTAACCACCTACAGCCTGTTTGGTGCCCTGGTAGGCTACTTTGGTCTGACCGCAATGCAGCTGGCTGGCGCCTCCATGCTCTGGTTACGCTTGCTGGCAGGCGTCTTACTGGTTGCTATGGCACTCTATATTGCCCGACTCTGGTTTGGTCTGACGCAGTTGGAACGACTTGGTCAAAAGCTCTGGCAGCGCGTCCAGCCCTATACCAAGGCGCTGTTACCACTTGACTCAGCGACTAAAGCCTATCGTTATGGCCTGCTGTGGGGCTTTTTGCCCTGCGGTCTGGTCTATTCGACCCTTAGCTGGAGCCTGGCCAGTGGCAGCCCCTGGCATGGTGCCCTGCTGATGCTGAGCTTCGGTTTGGGTACCTTGCCAGCAATCCTGGCTGTTGGCAGCGCCGCGCAGCTACTGCGCCAGCTGAAAAATGCCTTATGGTTTCGCTATAGCACCGCTGCTATACTGGCTATCTATGGCATTTATACAATATGGCTTGCTTTGCAGAGGTTAGTTTTTTAAGCTAGCGACTATATTAGGGAATTCAGGGTTTATTCGATGCAACGCTCGGCGATTAATTGTCAGGATTGTGGTTTTAGTCAGTTGTGCCTGCCGTTTTCACTCAACGATCAGGAAATGACCAAGCTGGATGACATTATTCAGCGTAAACGACCGTTACATAAAGGCGATATCCTGTTTGAAAGCGGCACCGCCCTGAAATCACTGTATGCTGTGCGCACCGGTTCCTTTAAAACCTTTACCCTGACCGAGCAGGGTGAGCAGCAAATTACCGGCTTTCATTTACCCGGCGATATTATCGGTTTTGATGCGATTAATACCCAGCAGCATATGAGTTACGCTGAAGCGCTGGAAACCGGCATGATTTGCGAGATCCCCTTTAACAATCTGGAAATGTTACTGGATCAGTTACCTAAGTTACGTCAGCAGATGATGCGGCTAATGAGTCAGGATATTCAGGCCGATCAGCAGATGCTGCTGCTGTTAAATCGCAAAACTGCCGAACAAAAACTGGCTACCTTTTTAAATCATCTGGCCTCACGCTACGGTAACCGTGGTTTTTCCTCCAAAGCCTTCCGTCTGACCATGACCCGCAGTGACATCGGTAATTATCTGGGTTTAACCGTCGAAACCATCAGCCGCTTGCTGAGCAAGTTACATAAAGATCAGATCATCGAAGTGGATGGCAAACTGATTACCATCACAGATGCTGCAGCCCTAAGTAACCTTGCCGGTCAGTGTTAATCGGTATTTTGTTGATTTAACACAAAGGCCTGCTTACAAACTCCGGTTATGTTGACTACACTTAATCTAAGGTATGACGTGTATCAAACTAGTAACCGGAGTCATTATGTCGATTTATAACAATGTTTTAGTGGTACTTGACCCCACTACCGAACAACAAAAAGCCCTCGACCGCGCCCTGGAACTAAGCCGCAAGCAAGGCGGTAAGTTGACTGCGTTTTTATCGGTATATGAATTCTCCTATGAGATGACCACTATGCTGTCCGGTGATGAGCGCGAGGCGATGAAGCAGGCAGTAATAAAAGATCGCGAAATCTGGGTTAGTGGCTTATTGCAGCAGGCACAGGCACAAGGGCTGGAAATCAGTATTCAGGTCGTCTGGCATAACAGACCGTTCGAGGCCGTAGTTAAAGCTGTTTTAGAGCAACATTTTGATCTGGTGATCAAAGGCACTCATGACCACGATGTGCTGAAATCAATGATTTTCACTCCGACGGATTGGCATATTTTGCGCAAGTGCCCCTGCCCGGTGCTGCTGGTCAAAGAGCACGCCTGGCCGGCGCAAGGTAATATTATTGCTGCCGTGAATGCCGGCAGTGAGCAGGAGCATCATAAATCCCTAAATAACAGGGTAATTGATAAAGCTAAACAAATGGCTGCCATGCTAAATGCCAGGGTTCATCTGGTGAATGCCTACCCCGGGACTCCGGTTAATATCGCCATTGAGATCCCGGAATTTAATCCGCAAGAATATAACAGCACCATGCAGCGACATCACAAGGATGCGGTGAAGCAACTGGCAGCCGAGCATCAGATCCCGGCAGAACAATGTCATGTGCTGGAAGGGATGCCGGAAGATGTGATCCCGAAATTGGCACGGCAACTTGATGCCGAGATGGTATTAATTGGCACTATCGGCCGTACTGGGTTATCGGCGGCAATTATCGGCAATACCGCAGAACATGTGATTGATCGTCTGGATTGCGATGTGCTGGCCTTAAAACCGGCCAATTTTGTCTGTCCGCTGGAAAAAGCCTAAGCCTCTTTTGAACAGGCGCACCCTTGGGTATAATGTGCGCCTTTTTTCTGTCTGGTAGTTAATGATGTCTCACGCGGCACAAGCGAAAGCCCAATATAATCTGAACAAGCTGCATAAACGGCTACGCCGTAATGTTGGCCAGGCCATTGCTGATTTTGGCATGATCAGCGAAGGTGACAAGATCATGGTCTGTTTATCCGGCGGCAAAGACTCCTATACGCTGTTAGATATCCTGCTTAATCTGCAGCAATCTGCGCCGGTGAATTTCAGTATCGTCGCCGTTAATCTGGATCAGAAACAACCTGGCTTCCCGGCTCACGTATTACCGGAATATTTAAGCAGTATCGGCGTCGATTTTAAAATCGTTACTGAAGACACCTATTCGATCGTCAAAGAGAAGATCCCGGAAGGTAAAACTACCTGCTCACTGTGCTCACGGCTGCGCCGCGGTATTTTATATCGTACGGCAAAGGAGCTGGGCGCGACTAAGATCGCACTGGGCCATCATCGCGATGATATGCTGGAAACTTTATTTTTAAATATGTTCTACGGCGGCAAAATGAAGTCTATGCCGCCCAAGCTGATCAGCGATAATGGCGAACATATCGTGATCCGGCCACTGGCCTACTGCAAAGAGAAAGATATTGAAAAATACTCAGTGGCGAAAGGCTTCCCGATTATCCCCTGTAACCTCTGTGGCTCACAAGATGGTTTACAGCGGCAGGTGGTAAAAGAAATGCTGCAAGATTGGGATAAGCGCTTCCCCGGCCGCATTGAAACCATGTTCCAGGCGATGCAAAATATTGTGCCTTCGCATCTGGCCGATAACAGTTTGTT
>DAIOUM010000089.1:0-9371 GCA_036759505.1 Alishewanella sp.
ATAAGTTGCGTGGAAGATGCTGATCTGGATCATGGCTAAGTACCGGTTCTGATTCGTATTCGCCGCCTGTTATGCTACTATGCGCGCAATTTTTTGCAGAGTCGATAGTTAAGGCCAGTGGATCTTACTCAGTCAACTTTAAATCACACCCCAGCCGCGCTGCTCAGCGCCAGCGGGCTTAGCTGCGTCAAGCAGGACAGGGTGCTATTCGAGCAATTATCGCTCAGTGTCAGCGCCGGGCAGCTATTACAAATTAAAGGCAAAAATGGCGCCGGCAAAAGCAGCTTATTACGTATTCTGGCCGGTTTGGCCAGACCGGAAGAAGGCGAGTTGTATTATCAGGGGCGCCCGCTATCTGACGTTAGTGCCGATTACGCGGCTAACCTGTGCTTTATTGGTCATCAAAGTGGTATTCACGAGCAACTAACTGCACTGGAAAATTTACGCTTCTGGCGTGCGGCAACTGATCTGAAGCCGGCCGATGATCTGGCGTTGCTGGCGAGTTTAGGGCTGGCAGGCTTAGAGGATATTCCGTGCCGGATGTTATCAGCCGGACAGCAGCGCCGGGTATCGCTTGCCCGGCTTTGGACCAGCCGGGCGCAGCTTTGGATCCTGGATGAGCCTTTCACCGCGCTGGATCAAACGGCCATCGGCACCTTGCAACAGCACTTTATCGCCCATTTAGAGCAGGGCGGCGCCATTATTCTGACCACCCATCAGCCGCTCAGCCTGCAGTATGCCGGGCTCTTTGCCTTGGAGATCCACTACCGATGGTAAGCTACGGCGTCTTTTTACAACGCGAACTGCGGCTACTGGCCCGGCAAAAGTCTGACTGGCTCAATCCGGTACTGTTTTTTATCATAGTGCTGACCCTGTTCCCGATAGGCGTTGGCCCGGAGCCTAATATGTTGCGTATAATGGCACCGGGTATAGTCTGGATCGCGGCACTGCTTAGCGTGTTACTCGCTGCCGAGCGGCTGTTTAAGGATGACTACCGTAACGGGGTGATAGAGCAACTGGTGGCTGCCCGGCACGCGCTGTTGCCTTTTGTGCTGGCGAAAATCAGCGCTAACTGGTTAAGCACCGGTTTGCCGCTGGTACTGCTGTCACCGCTGGTGGCACTGTTGTTTAATTTGGAGCTGCCGGCATTGCAAGCGATGGCGTTAACTCTGCTGCTTGGCACCCCGGTGCTGAGTTTATTGAGCGTGTTAGGCGCGGCTATTACGGTTTCCGCCGATAAGGGTGGGATTTTACTGGCACTGCTGATTCTGCCGCTGTATATTCCGCTGCTAATTTTTGCCAGTGCGGCGATCGAAGCTGCCAGCATGGGATTAGCATATCAGGGACAGCTGGCAATTTTACTGGCAATCGTATTGTTTGCGCTGGCACTGGTGCCGATGGCAGTGTGCAGTGCGCTTAAGATAAATGTGAGCTGATATGTTTAAGTGGTTACATCCGCTGGCCAAGCCAGAAACCCTTTATCATTTTTGCGGTAAACTTTCGCCCTGGTTAATGGCTGCCGCACTCTTTACGCTGCTGCTTGGTAATATCTGGGGCCTTGGCTTTACGCCAACCGATTACCAGCAAGGTGACAGCTACCGTATTATCCATATCCATGTGCCGTCGGCCATTATGTCGATGGGTGCCTATATGGCGATGGCGATCGCTGCTTTTACTGCTCTGGTTTGGCAAATTAAAACCGCACAATGGGCGGTGCTGGCAATTGCACCTATCGGCGCGGTATACACCGCCATTGCTCTGCTGACCGGTATGGCCTGGGGTGAACCGATGTGGGGCGCCTGGTGGGTATGGGATGCACGCTTAACATCACAGCTCATCCTGTTATTTTTATATTTTGGAGTAATGGCATTACATGGTGCCTTCTCTGACCGGCAAACCGGGGCTAAGGTAGCCAGTTTACTGGCTGTAATTGGTACCATTAATCTGCCCATTATTCACTTTTCAGTTGAATGGTGGAATACGTTGCATCAGGGTGCAACCATTACCAAATTTGCCAAGCCGTCGATTGATCCCAGTATGTTATGGCCATTATTAATGAGTTTACTGGCCTTTAAGCTAGTGATGTTATGGTTAACCTGTGTAAGGTTGCGTACTGCCATTCTGGAAAACGAGCAGCACAGGCCCTGGGTAAAACAACTGGTGGGTAAAGTATGATGCACAGTCTTGTTGAATTCGCACTGGTTTTTAGTGCCGCTGCAGAGATCCCGCAGAAACTTTTTGGTCTTTTTCCGTTCTATTTCGCCAGCTTTAGCGATTTTCTACAAATGGCGAGCAATGGTGTCAGTTATGCCTTTTATGTTTGGCTGGCCTATGCCTTAACCTATCTTTTGCTAATTGGGTTAATCATCTGGAGTTATTTGAATCATCGGCAATTTAAACAGCAGCTCGAAGCAAAATTGGCACGCGAGCAACGTGTTAAGCAGTATCAGGAGCAACAGACCTAATGCAATCAAGACGTCAGAAACGCCTGTTTTCCATCATCCTGGTGATTGGCCTGATGGCCGGTGCCGTTGGCGCCATGCTATATGCGCTGAGTCAGAATATTAATTTGTTCTATACCCCGGGCCAGTTGGTTAGTGGCACAGGCCCAAATAAAGTGAAGCCCGAGGTAGGGCAAAGGTTGCGTCTGGGTGGCATGGTAGTGCCGGGCACGGTACAGCGTGATGAAACCAGTTTGCGGGTACGTTTTGATTTAACCGATGATAGCGGTGAAATCGCGACCATTGAGTATGACGGTATTCTGCCGGATCTGTTTCGCGAAGGGCAGGGCATAGTCGCGCAGGGCATCTTAAAAGCCCCAACGCTACTGGTCGCCTCAGAAGTATTAGCTAAGCATGACGAAGAATATATGCCGCCGGAAGTGGCCGAAGCGGTAAAAGGCATCCGCCATGTGCCACCTAGCCAGTGGCAGCAGAATCCACCGCAAAACCCGCAGCAAAATAATAGTAGCAGTACTGGCAACTACGGAGGCTAGGCGATGATCCCTGAATTAGGTCAGCTTACGCTGACATTCGCCTTTGCGCTGTCGGTACTGCTGGGTGTTATTCCACTGATTGGCAGCTATACCGCCAATGAGCGGGCACTGCTGGTGGCTAAACCTTTATCGGTAGGCTTGTTTGTATTTACCCTGCTGGCCTTTCTGGCGCTCAGCTGGGCCTTCTACCACGATGATTTTACCGTTATTAACGTCGCGACCAACTCTAGTTCAATTTTGCCCTGGTATTTTAAGCTAACGGCAACCTGGGGTTCGCACGAAGGCTCGATGCTGCTATGGGTGATGATCCTGGCCGCCTGGACCGCTTTGGTAGCGCAGTACTCCAAAGGCCTGCCATTGCTGATGCAGGGGCGGATCCTCGGCATTATGGGGCTTATTAACGTTGGTTTTATTGCCTTCTCGTTGTTTATGTCCAACCCCTTTGAGCGTAGCCTGCCGTTTTATCCGGTAGAGGGCGGTGATCTTAAC
Source organism: Alishewanella sp. (assembly GCA_036759505.1). Lineage (GTDB taxonomy): Bacteria > Pseudomonadota > Gammaproteobacteria > Enterobacterales > Alteromonadaceae > Alishewanella. The sequence continues at coordinate 3,485 of DAIOUM010000089.1, forward strand.
CCCCTGCTGCAAGACTACGGCATGATTATCCATCCGCCGTTGCTGTATATGGGCTATGTTGGATTCGCGGTGTCCTTTGCTTTTGCCATTGCGGCGCTGCTAGGCGGCAAGTTCGACAGCACCTGGGCACGCTGGGCAAGGCCCTGGACCCTGGCTGCCTGGTTGTTTTTAACCCTGGGCATCATGCTGGGTAGTTGGTGGGCCTATAAAGAGCTGGGTTGGGGCGGTTGGTGGTTCTGGGATCCGGTGGAGAATGCCTCCTTTATGCCCTGGCTGGTTGGTACTGCTCTCATTCACAGTCTGGCGGTGACCGAAAAGCGCGGCACCTTTAAATCCTGGACCGTACTTTTAGCACTGGGTGCCTTTTCGCTAAGTTTAATGGGCGCCTTTTTAGTCCGTTCCGGTGTTTTGGTGTCGGTGCATTCCTTTGCTGCCGATCCGGAGCGTGGCGTGTTTTTACTGATTTTCCTGCTACTGGTGATTGGCGGCTCGCTGCTGCTATACGCCAGCCGTATGCATTCAGTGCGCAGCCAGGCCCGTTATGAGCTGTTCTCGCGCGAAGTGATGCTGTGGGGGAATAACGTCTTTCTGCTCACCGCTACCCTGGTGGTGTTGCTGGGTACCCTGTTTCCGCTGGTACATAAAGAACTGGGTCTGGGCTCAATTTCGATTGGTGAGCCGTTTTTTAACCAGATGTTCTACTATCTGAATATTCCTTTCGCACTGTTACTGGGCTTAGGTCCCTGGGTGCGCTGGAAGCAGCAAAAAGCAGCACCGCTGTTAAAGCCGTTATCGCTGGTGGCTATTTTTGCGCTGATACTGGCGCTGGGTACTATGGCCGCCACCCAAAGCATCGCCGCTAATCTGGCGCTACTTGGTTTGTTGCTGGGTGCCTGGGTTGGTGTATCGGCCTTGTTTGAAATTTATCAGCGTTTACAACAGTTTGGCTCAGTAACTGCCGGTGTAGCTAAATTACAGGCATCGCATTACGGCATGACAGTGGCGCATATCGGTTTTGCGGTAATGATCGTCGGTATTGCCATGACGCTGACGTACAGCGAAGAGCGTGATGTGCGCATGGCAATTGGCGATCGGGTAGTGCTGGCCGGCTATGAGTTTGAATTACAGGATGTGTATAAACTAAATGGCCCTAACTACGGTGGCGAAGCGGCCGAGCTGGATGTTCGCACTGTTGATGGGCGCTATGTTACCCACTTACATGCCGAGAAGCGCGAGTACAACATTCAGCGCATGGTGATGACCGAAGCGGCTATTCATGCCCGCTTGAGCCGCGATCTTTATGTGTCGCTGGGCGAAGCGCTACCGGGTAATGCCTGGGCGATTCGGGTCTACGTAAAACCCTTTGTGCGCTGGATCTGGCTTGGCGGTTTGTTAATGGCTATCGGCGCCCTGATTTCGTTACTGGATAAACGCTACCGCCGTACCGGCACCCCAGCGGGAGTCCAGCATGCGTAAAGTCCTGTTTTATATTCCGTTACTGGCGTTTCTGGGCTTGTCCTTATTTTTACTCAGCGGCTTATTTTCTGATCCGCGCGAGCGTGACTCTGCCATTATTGGCAAGCCGCTGCCGCAATTTGCACTGCCGGACTTGATGAGCCCGGAGCAAATCTGGACGCCAGAGAACCTGAAAGGCGAGGCTTACCTGCTGAATGTTTGGGGGATCTGGTGCCCAACCTGTAATGCTGAGCTGGGTTATATGAGCCAGCTGCGCAACGAGCAGGGAGTGCGGATTATCGGCTTGTACTATGTATTGCCGGAAGATCCGATGTTCGGTGAAGTGTTCGACTTAGCCAAACTGCAAGCTGATGTGCAAAGCCGCTTGCAGGCCTTTGGTGACCCCTATCAGTTCAATATTCTGGATCGCCAGCGTCGCTTGTCGCTGGATTTGGGCGTCAGCGGTGCTCCGGAGCATTTTATTGTTGATGCCGACGGCATAGTGCGGGCGCATCATATCGGTGATATCAACCCGCAGGTGTGGCGCAGTAAGCTGGCACCAATTTATCAGCAATGGGCGGCCAAACCATGATAAGACTCTTAATGGTGTTATGCCTGCTGGCGGCAGCACAGCTGCACGCCAGCACCAGTCAGGAGCTGTTGCAGTTTGAGTCTGAGCAGCAACGGCGTCTCTATGCGCAGTTAACGGCCGAGCTGCGTTGCCCGCAATGCCAGAATCAAAATATCGCCGACTCCAATGCCGTGGTCGCGGTCGATATGCGCGAAAAAACCCATGAACTGGTGTTACAGGGCTATAGCCGGCAGCAGGTACTGGATTTTATGATCGACCGCTATGGCAACTTTGTGCATTATCAGCCGCCGGTCAATTCGATCACCATTTGGTTGTGGCTCTTACCCGTACTGGTGCTGGTTAGCTTGTTGTTGTTTCAACTGCGCCGCCGTGCGCTACAACGCAATATGCAAGGCGCTGAACAGCCCTGCGAGGAGACAGCGCCAGCAAGCCAGCAACAGGCCGCGCTGGATCAGCAACTGGACCAAATTATTGAACGCTACCGGAGTACCAAACCATGATGTGGCAGCTAGTCGCCGGCGCACTCGCCATGTTGGCGTTAAGTGCCATTTTTATTTGCTGGCCCCGCCGTGCCAGCGCCCAGAATAATCAGACTCCGGCGCAGTTATTCGAAGAACGTCTGCAATTATTGGCCTTGGCCCGGGATGCCGGTGAGCTGGCAGAGCAGGATTTCAGCACCGCTGCAGCCGAATTAAAACAGCAGTTTTTGGAGCAGGAACAGCAGGCGATACGCTATCAGCAGCCGCGGCATAAGGCCATATTTCATCTGACGCTGGTGCTGTTAACGGCTTTAATTGTCGGGCTGACTTATAGTCAGAATGGTCACTACCGCCAGCTAAGCGACTGGGAATATGCACAGCAAAATTTACCGGCCTTTGGTCAGCGCGCGCTGCTGGGGGAGGGCGAACCTATGGGCGAGCGTGATATGCAGTTATTCTCGCTGGCGCTGCGCACCAAGCTGGCAAAAGAGGGGGATGATGCCATTGCCTGGATGCTGCTGGGCCGGGTGTGGATGACACTTGGCATGTTGGAGGAAGCGGTAGAGTCGTTTGAGCGCTCGTTAAAGCTGATGCCGGAGCGTACGCCGGTGTTGATTAGTTACAGTCAGGCCCTGATTATGCTGGGTGGCGATTTGAATCTGGCCAAAGCCGGCCAGAGTGTCGCCAAGGTATTAATGCGCGAGCCGGAAAACATCGATGCGATTTCGCTGATGGCGTTAATCGCCTATGAGCGCGGTGACAACGAACAAGCGACTGCCGCCTGGCAGTTATTGGCAGACAGGTTAGAGCGGGATGATCCGCGGTTAGTGGTGGTGCAGGAACGTTTGAACGAATTAAAAGCTGCAGCGTCTGAGACAAGGCAAAGCAGTTCTGCTGTACAGACCGCTGGCCGTTCCGTTAGCTTAACGTTACAAGTCAGTAATGAGCTCGCCAGCGCGCATCCGGACGCGGTACTGTTGGTCTTTGTCAGAGCCGCAGGCGGACCGGCCGTGCCTTTGGCCGCGAAGCGTTTACCGATGCAGGCGGGAGTGCTGAATGTTACCCTGACGGTCGACGATGCGATGCAGCCGGGTTGGGATCTGAATCAGGCTGAACTTATTGAAGTGGTAGCGCGTATGGCAGTGTCAGGTACAGTAGAGCGCACTGCTCAGGATGTTGAAGTGGTATCAGCGCCGCTGGAATTTACAGCAACTGATCTTCGTTTAGCCTTAACTCTGGAAGAGTAATATGTTATCTCCGATAAAAAGTGTCGCGCTGTTGTTAACGGCGGTATTGCTAACTGGCTGTGCCAGCTCAAAACAAGCAGAGCAGCAAGCCGCGACAGCTGGAACTGCCGGGCAACAAGCGCCGAAGACTGTCGTGTATGACGATCCGCGTGATCCCTGGGAGCGGGTAAACCGGCCATTATTTGACTTTAACCTCGATGTGCTGGACGAGTATCTGCTGCGCCCGGCAACGGTCGGCTATATGACGATAGTGCCCAAGCCTGCGCGCAAAGGCCTGAAGAATGTGGTCGATAACCTGGGTGAGCCGGCGAGTTTTCTGAACAGTGTGTTACAAGCCAAGCCGGAAAAAGCCGCCGTAAGCGCAGGTCGGTTTCTGGTAAACAGCACCGTTGGCATCGTCGGCTTATTTGATGTCGCCAGAAAGATGGGGCTGGAACCGGCCGATGAAGACTTTAACCAGACTCTGGCCGTCTGGGGGGTTGGTGATGGCCCTTATTTAATGGTGCCGGCGCGCGGCCCAACGACAATCCGCGGTACCGCGGGCGGTATTGTCGATAACCTGTATTTCCCGCTGGGCTTGTTAAATACGCCACTAACCCTGACCCGCGCGGCGATTATGGCGCTGGATGCCCGCGAAGAGCTGATGCAGGTGGAAGACATGCTGAACAACTCGCTTGATCCTTACTCGTTTGTCAAGGAAGCCTACTTCCAGCGCCAACGCTTTAAGATCTACGACGGCAACCCACCGCCACCGGAAGAAACCCTGGATGACGACACCCTCGATTTCCTCGACGAAATCGAATAACTTATCCACAGCACTCCGGTACCGGTCTGACCAGTTTATCCACAGCACTCCGGTACCGCTCTGACCAGCTGGCAAACCTAACCAGGTTAAGAAACAGAGGGACAAAATGATTAAAGTACTAAGCGTGTTCGGTACCCGGCCAGAAGCCATCAAGATGGCGCCGCTGGTTAATCAGTTAAAGCAGGATGCCGCCTTTGATAGCCGGGTCTGCGTCACCGGTCAGCACCGGGAAATGTTGGATCAGGTATTAAAACTCTTTGAGATCAAGCCTGAATACGATCTCGCTATCATGAAGCCTGGTCAGGACCTGTATGATGTTACGACCAGTATTCTGTTAAATATCAAACCGGTACTGCGTGAGTTCCAGCCGGATATCGTCTTGGTACACGGTGATACCAGTACGACCTTTGCCGCTGCGCTGGCCTGTTATTATGAAAAGATTGCCGTGGGCCACGTTGAGGCAGGCTTACGTACCGGCAATATCTATAGTCCCTGGCCGGAAGAGGCAAACCGTAAATTAACTGGTGCCTTAACCCGGCTGCATTTTGCGCCAACCCAAACTTCCGCAGATAACTTGCTGGCCGAGCGGGTTGCACCTGAACATATCGTGATCACCGGGAATACCGTTATCGATGCTTTGCTGCAAGTGGTGGCAAAGATTGAAGGCAATGCGGAATTAAATCAGCAATTTGCTGCGCAGTTTCCCTTTGTCCAGCCTGAGCGGCGGATGATTCTGGTCACAGGCCATCGGCGCGAAAGCTTCGGTGGTGGCTTTGAGCAGATCTGTGCTGCCCTGGCTGACATCGCGAAAAGCTTTCCGGACTGCGACATCGTGTACCCGGTGCATTTGAATCCTAATGTAAAAGAGCCGGTCTATCGGCTGCTGAGCGGCGTGTCAAATGTGCATTTGATCCCACCACAGGATTATCTGCCATTCGTTTACCTGATGAACCGCAGCTATCTGGTATTAACCGACTCGGGTGGCATTCAGGAAGAGGCACCGTCTTTAGGTAAGCCAGTACTGGTAATGCGCGATACCACAGAGCGGCCGGAGGCTGTTGCTGCCGGTACGGTTAAACTGGTTGGTACCGACAAGGCAAAAATTGTCAGCGAAGTGACGAAATTACTCACCGATAGTAGCTACTACGAGAGTATGAGCTTTGCCCATAACCCCTATGGTGATGGCAACGCCTGTAGCCGCATTTTAGCCAGTCTGAAAACGCTCCGCTAACCCGCCTTCATACCTACAGCACTCCCTTTTGGGAAAACTGTTATCCACAGCACTCCGGTACCGGTAAGACCTCAGAGG
>DAIOUM010000090.1:0-5227 GCA_036759505.1 Alishewanella sp.
GGCCGTAACACCACTGCCGGTATTATTAAATTTGATAGCGTGAAGCCACGCCAGGATTTCGATGCCTATCTGAAAAGCACCGCCGGTACCCTGGGTACTGCACATTTTGAAGGTGCTGTCGGCGGCGGTCTGACCGATTCGCTGTCGGCACGGGCCTCGTTCCTGTCGCAACATCGCAGCAACTGGATCGATAACAGCTTTACCGGCCAGAAAGATGTAATGGGTGGTTATGACGAGCGTGCCGGCCGCCTGCAGTTTTTATATGAAAATGAACAGTTCGATGCCTTACTGCGGGTGCATAGCCGCAGCTATGATGGTACCTCGACCATGTTCCGCAAAAATATCTTAAGCCCTGGCAGCAATAAGCTGAATCAGAACTATGATCGCGATGTGGTGGCGTATGATGCGCCGGGCAACAATGTGCAAAGCTATGACGCCTGGGGTAGCTCACTAAAGTTCGATTTCCACCTCGACGGCATGACGCTGACCAGTATCTCGGCGATTGAGAAAGCCAAGGGTGGCGGCATCGGTGATATCGATGGCGGCAACCCGGATCAGGCCGGTTTTGCTGCCGTACCAAACGCGGTAACCGAAGATCAGCTGCGTGACCTGAAACAGGTTTCCCAGGAAATCCGTTTAGCCAGTGACACCAGCCAGGCCCTGAGCTGGCAGGTAGGCGCCTTCTATTTTGACTCTTCGTTTGGCGTCAATACTATTGATGGTTTCTTCGGTGCCACTGAAGTGTTCCACGGCAATACCAGCTGGGCACTGTTCGGCCAGACGTCTTATCAGGTTAACGATAAGCTGACCCTGACCGGTGGTTTACGCTATACCGATGACGAAAAAACTTTCGCCGTTGGCCAGCAAAACGTTGATGGCTTTGCCTTAGTGATTGGTGCAGCACAAGTCCAACAGTATGACCCGATCAAAGTCCGCGATGATCAGATCAGCTGGGAGCTAAGTGCTAACTACCGCTTAACCAACAGCACCAGCCTGTTTGGCCGGGTTGCCGAAGGTTTCCGCGCCCAGACCATTCAGGGCCGTGATGTGGCCTTTGAAGCGCCACCGTCAGTCGCCGGTGCCGAAACCATCACCTCGTTTGAAGTGGGTACCAAGTCTGATCTGCTGGACAATACGCTGCGCTTAAATGCTGCGCTGTTCTACTATACCATTGATGATATTCAGTTATCCGCGATTGGTGGCCAGACGCAGGGTAACCAGTTGATCAATGCCGACAAAGGTACCGGCTATGGCTTTGAAGTCGATTTCGACTATCGGGTGCTGCCAAACCTGAGCTTTGGCGGTGGTTTTAGCTATAACAATACCGAGCTGAAAGACGCCAACCTGACTGTGGCGCCCTGTGGCTCTGGCCTGTGTACCGTGCTGGACCCAAGAACGGCTGATGGCTTAGCGCTGATTAATGGCAATCCGTTCCCGCAAGCGCCGAAAACCATCCTGACGCTGAATAGCCGCTATGCCTATCCGGTTGCCAGTGGTGAAATTTATGTGTTTGCTGATTACCAGCTGCAGGGTAAAACCAATTTATTCCTGTATGAGTCGGCGGAGTTCCGTAGCAATAATAACTACGAAGCCGGTTTACGCATCGCCTATGTTAACGATCAGCACAACTACGAAGTGGGTGTATTTGGTCGCAACATCACCGATCAGGACAACCTGAAAGGCGCGATCGACTTTAGTAACCTGACCGGTTTTGTCAATGAGCCGCGGGTATTTGGCGTTGATTTTAAAATTAACTTCTTCTAAGCCATTGCGTTAATGATAAGAGGGCAGCGATAGCTGCCCTTTTTATTGCCTATTTTACTGCTGCCTGTTTTACTGCCGCCGAAAGCGCATATCACGATAGCTATGCCGCTCACCCGGCTCGGCCGCATAGGGTTCCAACGTAAAGCCGGTGACCTGACGGCGGTTATTCAACTGAAAGTGGATTAACGCCGGCCCGGCGACATTAGGATCAGTCCAGCGCACGATAAAGCTATGATCGGCAAAAGGTTCCAGCCGGCCTTGCAGATTTATCATCCGCGCCGATTGCAGGCTTAACCCCTGCGCGTCCTGAGCAATCAACATGCCACCAAACCAGTTGTCGATATAGTTGCCAGCATACTCCTGCAGCGCCAGCAGTACCTCGCCGGTACCAACAGGTTGTGCCGCGGCCGGCCGACCCGCCGCCCGCTGTTGCTGCGCGGCATAAAACGCCACCCAGTCCTGTTGCTGGTCAGGCGCCAGATAATGCTTTAACAGGCTTTGCACCACCGCCTGACGGGCACCACTATTCGAACCATTGTTCAGCACCACAAAACCCAGCTGCTGCTCCGGCACTAAAACCAGATGCGCCTGAAACCCAGACAAGGTGCCGGTATGATGCACCACTTTAACGCCATGCATATCAGCCATGCGCCAGCCCAGACCATAGGCGGCAAAATTAACCTGATCCAGCTCGCGGTCATTACTGCCCACCGCCATCAGAGTTTGCGGCGCCCACATTTGCAGCAACTGCGTCTGACTAAAGGGCGCGCCCGCAGCGGCCTTACCCTGATACTGCGCCAGCAAGAACTGCAACCAGGGCACCAGATCGCTGGCACGGCAAACAATACCGCCGGCGGCGGCCGACATCAGCATCTTGCCGTCAATGGCATTACGCGGGATCGTGACAAAGCCTTCTTCGGCGCTAAAGCGATATGGCTGAGCGACGTTTTCTAAGAGGTTAGCTGGCTGTTCTCCGGCAAAACACTGCATATTTAACGGCGCAAAAATGCGTTTGGCGACAAAATCCTGCCAGGGTTCGCCAGCCACTTTCGCCACCAGCTCGGCAGCCGTAATATAGAGCACATTGCTGTACGCATACTGTGTCCGGAAGCTGCTGACCGGCGTCAGATAACGCAGATTATGCACCACCTCGTCGCGGCTAAAGCCACTGGGCTCAGGCCAAATCATGCTGTCGCCGGCAGCCCCGGCCAGGCCGCTGCGCTGACTTAACAGATCGCGAATGGTAAATTCAGCTGTTACCCAGGGATCCTGCAGCCGAAACTGCGGTAAATACTGCACCACCTTGTCATCCCAGCTCAGCTTGCCTTCATCGACCAGAATCGCCACTGAAGCGGCAGTAAAGGCCTTACTGACCGACGCCAGCCGAAAATAGGTCTCGCTATCGACCAGAGCGCCCGTTGCCAGATCGCGCTCACCAAAGCCAGCCAGATGCAACACCTGACCATCCTTTACCACCGCGATGGCCATACCGGGTGTATCAAACTGCTGCAACGCCGCCGGCACCAGCTGCGCCAGATCTGGCAGCGCGGCTGACGGGTTGGTATTGGCCCAAACGCCAATACTGCCGGCAAAACCAAGTACACAAAGCAAATAGCGTATTGTCATTCTGCTGTCCTTTAAACTTGTGGTCTGAGCAAGGTCATTTTCTGGCTGGCACTGAGCGTAAAGTACTCGCCCGGGCCACCGCCGCGCAACAGTGGATCGGCCGCCAGCGTATCAAAGACGCCATTAACCAGCAGTTGCGGTGCAATATGCACCCCTATCACTTCGCCTAACACCAGCCAGGTGGGTAACTCGCGACCATCGGCGGCCTTGAGTGGCAACAACTGGCTGAGTTTACATTCAAAGCGCACCAGGCTTTCTGCGACCTGCGGCGGCCGGACTAAACGCGACGCAGCCATCGTCAGGCCAGCCAGTTCAAATTCGTTGACCTCAGCCGGTACTGTCGCACTGGTTTGATTCATCGCCGCCGCCAGCAGCCGGCTAACCAGATTCCAGCAAAACTCGCCGCTTTGCTGGATATTCTGTACCGAATCTTTCCAGCCGGTGCTGGCAAAGCCAATAATCGGTGGGCTGTAATTAAACAAATTAAAAAAGCTGTACGGCGCCAGATTAACCTGCCCCGCGGCGCTGATACTGGAAATCCAGCCAATCGGCCGCGGGGCAATAATGCTGTTTAGCGGATCATGGGCCAGGCCATGACCCTGTGCCGGTTGATAAAAATGCACGCTTATCTTACTCCTACTCCACCTTTGCCGTTAGCCCACTACTGATGGCCGCAGCCTGCTTGTGTTTAGCCTGCCAGTAAATTAGCTTAAGTGCCAGTGTTGTTCGATTGAGAGCCGTGCCAATGCCTGATTTTCGCAGTGATACCGTAACCCGCCCCAGCCATGCCATGAAAGAGGCGATGTTTCACGCCGCGCTGGGCGATGATGTTTTTAATGATGACCCCACAACGCTAGCCCTGCAAGACTATGCCGCTAAGATGCTGGGTTTTGACGCAGCGCTATTTGCACCGAGTGGCACCCAGACCAATCTGATTGCGCTGATGAGCCACTGCCAGCGCGGCGATGAAGCCATTGTCGGCCAACAGTGGCACACCTATAAATGGGAAGGTGGCGGTATGGCGGTGCTAGGCTCGATTCAACCGCAACCGCTGGCACTGCAGCAAGATGGCACCCTGGCGCTACAGGATATTCAGGATGCAATTAAACCTGACGACCCACATTTTGCCCGTACCCGGCTGATTGTGATTGAGAATACCGTTGGTGGCAAAGTGCTGCCACTCGGTTATATGCAACAGGTCGCCGCCTTAGCCAAAGCGAATAACTTACAATGCCATATTGATGGTGCCCGGCTATTTAATGCGGCAGTCGCACTGGCGCCCAATCATCAGCTTAGCCCGCAGGCGATGGCCCGGGCACTTTGTCAGGGCTATGACTCGGTCTCGATTTGTTTATCCAAAGGCCTGGGTGCACCGGTTGGCTCTTTGTTATTAGGCTCGGCCGATTTTATTCAGCGTGCGCGGCGCATTCGCAAAATGCTGGGCGGCGGCATGCGCCAGACGGGTGTGATTACCGCAGCCGGCCTGTATGCACTGCAGCATAATATCGAGCGGCTGGCCGAGGATCATGCCAACGCCCGCTTGCTGGCGGAAGGCTTACAGGCATTAAGCCAGCAAGGCCGCTTTGCCGGCCAGCTCACGGTATTGCCGGTACAAACCAATATCCTGTTTACCGAACTGCCGCTGACACTAGCCGATGAACTACAACGCTTTTTGGCACAGCATCAGGTTCAGCTAACCGCCAGTAACTACGCTAGCGCCAGTAGTCAGTTCAAACGGATGCGCTGGGTGTGTCATTTGGATATCAGCCGCGGCGATATTGAGCAGACACTGGATTTATTAGCCAGGTTTGCGCATAGTGAAGCTTAACTATTTTGC
>DAIOUM010000090.1:5327-9265 GCA_036759505.1 Alishewanella sp.
AGCCTTGCCGCGGAGCCTGACCATGAAACTGACCTTTATTGCTGCTGCCTTATTTGCCGGTAGCCTGTTAAGCCTGAATAACAGCCATGCCGCCGAGGTGCTGCGGATCAGCCCGCAGCTGGAGCAACAGGTGATCAGTTGGCGACGCGATCTGCACCAGCATCCGGAGCTGAGTAACCGCGAGTTCCGCACCGCTAAGGTGGTCGAAGAGCATTTGCGTAAACTGGGGCTGGAAGTACAAACCGGTATTGCTTATACCGGCGTAGTGGCCATTTTGGATAGTGGTAAACCGGGTCCGTTACTGGCACTGCGCGCCGATATGGATGCGCTGCCGGTGACTGAACTGACTGATCTACCGTTTCGCTCGACTGCAAAAGGCGAATATCGCGGCAAAGAAGTGGGCGTGATGCATGCCTGCGGCCATGATTTACATGTCGCCATGCTGATGGGCGCCGCCGAATATCTGGTACAGCATAAAGCGCAGCTTACTGGTAAGGTGATGTTTATTTTCCAGCCGGCAGAAGAAGGCGCGCCAGCCGGTGAAGAAGGTGGCGCGGCACTGATGTTAAAGCAGGGCCTGTTTGCCAAACATAAGCCCGAGGCGATCTTTGGTATTCACGTCTGGTCAGCGGCCAATACCGGCGTGGTGCAGTATCGTAAAGGGCCGCTAATGGCCTCGTCGGATCGCTTTGAAATCCGCGTTAAGGGTAAACAAACCCATGGCTCAGCGCCCTGGGGTGGCGTGGATCCTATCGTCGCGGCAGCACAGATTATCAATAACGTACAAACCATTGTCAGCCGGCAGATTAATATTACCCGCGCCCCGGCCGTACTAAGCTTTGGTATTATTGAAGGCGGGGTGCGCAATAATATTATTCCGGATGAAGTCTATCTGGAAGGCACTATCCGCAACTTTGATATGGGTATCCGGCAGCAAATTTTTGGCCTGTTAAAGCAGGCGGCCGAAGCCAGTGCTGCCGCAACCGGCGCCACGGCCGAAGTTAAAATTGAAGAAGGTTATCCGGTAACACTCAATGATCCTGCGCTAACCGCTCGCTCACTGCCCATTTTGCAGCAAGTCGCCGGCCAGGATAAGGTGCTGGAAGGTCAGCTGGTCACCGGCGCCGAAGATTTCTCCTACTATGCGCTGGAAACGCCGGGCCTGTTTGTATTTTTGGGTATCACGCCGGAGGGCCAGGATCCGGCCAAGGCACCAGCTAATCACTCACCCTACTTTTATGCCGATGAAAAGGCACTAAAAACCGGTACCGAGATGTTTATTAACTGGGTGTTACACTATTCATCCTGAACCTTACAAAAATTTACAACTCTGGCGTGGCGATTGCGCTACACTGCTGCCATCGCCACTGCCAGAGAGAACCCAACCGATGCGCCTTACTGCTACCTTATTGCTTAGCCTGAGCTGCTTTAGTCTGCAGGCCGAATTGCCACTGCAACAACAACTGGAAACCTTATGGCAGCAAGGTGCCTATGCCGAGGCAAAACACCTGCTGACGCCTAAGGTGACGAAGAAAACCAAAGATGCCTTTTTACTGGCAGCGCTGGGCCGCACTGAGCTGGCATTAGGTGAAGCCGAAGCGGCCACCGACTGGCTGGAACGAGCCATTAAGCTTGACGGCACTAATGCCGAGTACCAGTTCTACTATGCTAACGCCAGCTGTAATACCGCCCAAAAGGTGAATATGTTAAGCGCCCTCGGTCATGCCAAACGCTGTGTCAAAGCCTATGAGACGGCCCATACACTGGCGCCAGCTGAACCAAAATATTTGCAGGCACTGGCGCAGTATTATGCCCAGGCACCGGGTGTTGCCGGCGGCGATAAAGCGAAAGCCATGGCGCTGGCCAAACAACTTACTGAGGTAAACCCGCTAAAAGGTCAGCTATTACAGCTGGAACTGTTACTGCGTGAGGATCCGGCGCAGGCCGAGGCCTTACTAGCAGCTAATCCCGAGTTACAGCAAAGACCCGAGCCCTATTTCTTACTGGGCGTAACCCAGGCAGCAAAGCGCGATTATCCGGCGGCGATAGGTCAGTTCCAGCGCGCCAGCGAACAGGAAGCGGCCGATAAGGATGCGCTACGCAGCAAACTGCTGGCGTTATATCAGCTGGGCCGCGCTGCGGTGATTGGTAAAACAGCAACGGAGCAAGGCATCGGCGCCCTGCGCCAGTTTATCGCCGAGAGTAGCGAGCTGTTACCGGAATATCAGGATTGGGCACAGTTTCGCTTAGCTCAGCTTTATCTGGCCAACGAACAACGCCCGGACGCCGAAGCGCTGCTGCGGCCACTGCAAGCCAGCACCAAGGACGATAACCTGAAAACTGAAATTAAAAAGGTACTGTAATGCGGCCACCGGCCATGCAAGGCATTCATCATGTGGCGCTGATTTGCAGCGACTATCAGCGTAGTAAGCAGTTTTACAGCGAAACGCTCGGCCTGCCGATCCTGGCCGAGCACTACCGCACAGCGCGCCAGTCCTGGAAGCTGGATTTGCAGCTGCCAGATGGCAGTCAGCTGGAGTTATTTAGCTTTGTCGGCGCGCCACCCCGCCCCAGCCGCCCGGAAGCGCAGGGGCTGCGCCATCTGGCCTTTGCGGTAACAGACTTGGATGCCTGGCTGGATTATTTGCAGCAGCAAGGTGTTTCCACCGAGCCAGTTCGGGTAGACGAATATACCGGCAAGCGCTTTACGTTTTTTCAGGACCCCGACGGTTTGCCGCTGGAGTTATATCAAGTCTAGCTGCATAGCGATAAAGCAACTACTCCAAACGCCAAACCAGACCTCGACTCCGGTATGCTCGCCGTACCGGAGTCGCCATCTGCAATGGTAGGTAATGAATCGTTAGTTAACTTTATCGAGGTGACAGCATCAGCTTAGAGATGTGCACCATGTTCAACATTCGGGAACAGCGGTTTTACAAACTTCGCTTCTTCCTGATAACGATTTCTGGTATCCCAAAGGTCAACTGCATGCTGAATATTGAGCCAAAACTCTGGTGTGTTACCTAATGCCGCAGCTAACTTTATGGCTATCGGGGCGGTTAATACACCGCCATTAAGCAAATTGCTTACCGTGTTTCTGTGCACGCCCATTGCTTCAGCGAGCGTTTTCGATGTAATGCCCATTGGTTCAAGAAATTCTATTTTTAACATTTCTCCAACATTAACCGGGCGACGTTTTGTCTGACGCATAGCCGACACCTCAATACTTGTGCGGGTCCAGGTAAGTGTTTAATGCAACACCATCAACCCACTTGAAAATCAAACGATATTGCTTATTTACCCTAATTGAACACCAGCCTTTAAGGTTCCCTTCCAGATGCTCAAACCTGTTGCCTGGTGGAACTCTTAAATCAGACTCGGCCTGGGCTGCATCTAAGATTTCTAATTTTCGAAATAGAGCATTTTCTATACTGACCGGAATCAAGCGATGTCGTTTATCGTCTTCATAAAACTGCTCTAACCACTTATCTTTAAATTCTAATGCCATCGAAACTTGCACTGTCTGACTGTGCATCAATATCTAAAGCATACTGCACAATAGCATTGTGCGCAAGTTTGGTTTTCAGGCAGGACTATAGCGAGGTTTATAATGCAAGCGCCAAAAATATCTTAGCTTTTATTATCACGCGTCTCGTTAAGATTACTCCGGTATGCTTATCTTAACAGAGCTTGCCCCAATATAGACCAGCGCCACCCACACAGCGCCGCTTAGAAAAAGCAGCCACTCGATTGCCGGGCTTAGTTCGACGAAAACATTACCTTTAGTTGTCGCCGAAAGTATGGCCAGCAACAGCAGGTTGAAGCTGCCCAGTAACACCTGTTTATACTCAGCTGCCCGCTGCAACAGAACCAACATACCTAAGATGGCGATCGCTAAAAAGCTGGCCGAGATAATGGTTAGCAAATTATGCATCGGT
>DAIOUM010000091.1:0-9154 GCA_036759505.1 Alishewanella sp.
GCTTGCTGTAAAAAGTGCCGCGCGAGTTTACCGATATCTTCGCGGCGATCTTTCAGGGACGGCAGATGAATACGGATCACATTTAAGCGGTGGAATAAGTCTTCCCGGAACTTGCCCTGCGCCGCCAGTTGCTCTAAATCCTGATGTGTTGCGGCAATGATCCGCACATCGACGTTTACCGGTTGATGGCCACCGACCCGGTAAAACTGGCCATCAGCCAGCACCCGCAGCAGCCGGGTTTGCACGTCCAGCGGCATATCGCCGATTTCATCCAGAAACAGGGTGCCACCGTCGGCCTGCTCAAAGCGGCCTTTACGGGCATTCTGGGCACCGGTAAAGGCGCCTTTTTCATGGCCAAAGAGCTCAGACTCGATCAGATCCTTCGGGATTGCGGCCATATTCAGCGCAATAAAAGGCTGTTCATGGCGTGGACTGTGCTTATGCAGTGCCCGCGCCACCAGTTCTTTACCAGTACCGGACTGGCCATTAATCAGCACACTGATACTGGAGCGGGCCAGACGGCCGATGGCACGAAACACTTCCTGCATCGCCGGCGCTTCGCCAATAATTTCGGTACTGAGCAGCGGTGCTGCCGGCTGCTGTTTGGCGCGCCGGTTTTTACTGTGCTCCAGTGCGCGGCTGATCAGGCTGACGGCGTCGTTCACGTCAAAGGGTTTTGGCAGATACTCGAAGGCGCCACGTTTAAAGGCGTTGACCGCACTGTCCAGATCCGAGTGTGCCGTCATAATGATCACCGGCAATTCCGGGCTCAGTTGCTGTAAACGGCTTAACAGCTCCATCCCATCGGTACCCGGCATCCGGATATCGGATACCACGACCGCCGGTTGTTCATACTCTAATCGCTGTAACATCAGATCGGCAGAGGCAAAACTTTCGCAGTCAATGGCACTGCGGCTCAGCGCCTTTTCCAGTACCCAACGAATAGAATTATCATCGTCAATGATCCAGACGTCCTGTTTCATGGTGCTTCCTCATAGTCTGAAATTGGCAGATAAAGCATAAAGGCGGTGTGACCGGGCCAGCTTTCGCAGTCGATCCAGCCACGTTGTTGATGGATCAGGGTTTGCGCGATGGACAGACCAAGGCCGGTGCCGCCGGCTTTGCCACTGACCATCGGATAGAACAGGGTATCGCGGATCTCCGCTGGGATCCCCGGCCCGTTATCAATGACTTTAATACAGGCGACTAGTTTATATCTTTTGCCGTGCAGGGTGTGCTGCGACAGAATACGGCTTTGCAACGTAATATCGCCGCCGTCCTGCAGCGCTTGCTGGGCATTACGCACGATATTCAGCAGCGCCTGCTGTAACAGCTCAGGGTCAAAGTAAAAATCCGGAATACTGGGATCATAGTCGCGGTGAAAACGGATCGGTGCCGGATTATCAATTTGTGCCAGTTGCAGTACCTGTTCCGCCATCTGATGTAAATTACTCAGGATACGCTGCGGAGGCCGGTATGGGCCCAGTAAGCGATCTACCAGATTGCGCAAGCGATCGGCCTGGGCAATGATCAGTTGGGTGTATTCTTTTTGTTCGTCATTCAGCGATTCTTCCAGCAATTGTGCCGCGCCACGCAGGCCGCCCAGCGGATTTTTTATTTCATGCGCCAGATTGCGTACCAGCTCGCGGGCAGCCAGATGCTGATGTTGCTGCAGGTTTTCCATACTAATCTTGCGTTGCTGCTCGACTTGTCGCAGTTCCAGCAACAACTGCGGCTGCTTCTGCTCCAGTAGGGTTACCGCAATATCCAGCAGTAAATGGCGGCCATCGATAGTCACCGCCTGCACATCACCGACACTAAAGGATTGGCGGTGCAATAACGCATTGTTCAGGTGGCTGGCTTTTAAATCCAGATGCTGGAATAAGGCTGGAAAATAATGCTGCGCCAGACGTTTTTCGCCCAGCCCTAATACCGCACAGCTGGCGGTATTGAAATAACAGATCTGTAACTGGCTATCCAACACCAGTACTGCAGTGGTGAGCTGCTCGGTCAAGCCCTGGCTGCTTGCGTGTGCTGTCATACCCCTCCTTTGCACCAAATTGGTGCTTATGAGCGGCAGTTTAGCCCGACTGAAGTCGGATTACACTGGCTTTGCACTAATTTGGTGAAATTACGCTGGCTCGATGCAAATAAAAGGTTGTGACAGGACTTACTGCAATTAGCTTGCCGTTTTGGTCGAGGAGTTCTAACTGAATGGTATGGGCGCCGCGGTCAACATCGCGTAGCACAAAGACGGCGCTGTTTTGTGGTTCGCCATACGCCAGACCGTCGAAAACCAGCCGCACTCTGAAGCCGCGTTGAAAACGCGGTGTGATCCGGCCCTCAATATAAACAGAGCCAGTGTTATCACGCACCGTGCCTTGCTCTTCCGGCTGAATAATACTGACTTTAAAAGGTTCAGGTTCGGCGGGCTTTTTATCCGGCATCCGGGTATCCACCGGGTCCATCAGATTGGGGCGTACTGTCAGGGTAATTTCTTCAGCGCCAGGTGTTGGGCTATCGGAGAAGATCACTACGCCATTGGCATCGCGGGTCACATAGATACGCTTCTCCTGAGCCGCTACGAAGCCGTGCAGCGCAAACAAAGTTATCAGCAGTAGCAGTGTCCGCAGTTTCATGGTTACCATGCCTAAAAAGTCATCCTGACGAGCAACCTAACTTTAGCTGGAAAGCGTTAACTTTTCTACAAAAAAAAGCTCACCGGAGTGAGCTTTTTGTTTTAATACTAAGGAATTAGTATCGCAGGCTTGCCGCTTTTTACTTAAACGCTGTAGTACAGTTCGAATTCCAGCGGGTGTACTGCCATCGATACTTTGCGAGCCTCGGCACGCTTGATAGTAATGTAAGCATCAATCATATCATCTGACATTACGCCGCCCTTGGTGAAGATGGCGCGGTTCTTATCCAGCTCGTTCAGTGCCTCATCCAGCGAGGTAGCAACCTGTGGAATGTTAGCGGCTTCTTCTGCCGGCAGATCGTACAGATCTTTGTCCATTGCATCGCCCGGGTGGATCTTGTTCTGGATACCGTCAATACCGGCCATTAACTGGGCAGCAAAGGCCAGGTATGGGTTAGCTGCTGGATCCGGGAAACGACACTCAATACGACGGGCTTTGGCGCTTGGCACCAGCGGGATCCGGATTGACGCAGAACGGTTACGAGCTGAGTAAGCCAGCATAACCGGGGCTTCAAAGTGTGGTACCAGACGCTTGTACGAGTTGGTTGACGGGTTAGTAAAGGCGTTCAGCGCTTTAGCATGTTTGATAATACCGCCAATGTAGTACAGCGCCAGCTCAGATAAACCAGCATATTTATCACCGGCAAACAGGTTGACACCGTCTTTAGCCAGAGACTGGTGACAGTGCATACCAGAACCGTTATCGCCAACCAGTGGTTTTGGCATAAAGGTGACAGTTTTGCCGTACAGGTGTGCCACGTTATGAATCACATACTTTAACTGCTGAATTTCATCGGCTTTCTTGGTTAAGGTATTGAAACGGGTCGCGATTTCGTTCTGACCGGCAGTGGCCACTTCGTGGTGGTGGGCTTCGACTACCTGGCCCATTTCTTCCAGTACCATACACATGGCGCTACGGATGTCATGACCTGAGTCTACCGGTGGTAACGGGAAGTAACCGCCTTTTACGCCCGGACGGTGGCCCTTGTTACCCTCTTCGTAAGCGGTACCTGAGTTCCAGGCAGCTTCAGTAGAGTTAATTTTAAAGAATGAGCCCGACATATTGGTTTCGAAACGGATGTCGTCGAACATAAAAAATTCTGGTTCCGGGCCAAACAGCACGGTATCGGCAATGCCGGTTGACTTCAGATAGTCTTCGGCACGTTTGGCAATAGAACGTGGATCGCGGTCGTAACCTTGCATGGTACTTGGTTCAATCACGTCGCAGGTAATATTTAGCGTCGTTTCTTCGAAAAACGGGTCCAGCACGGCAGTGGTTGGATCCGGTAACAGGATCATGTCTGAGTCATTGATACCTTTCCAGCCGGTGATAGAAGAACCATCAAACATCTTGCCGTCTTCAAAGGTGCTCTCTGAGATCTGGCTGACCGGTACCGTTACATGCTGCTCTTTACCTTTAGTATCGGTAAAACGCAGGTCAACAAATTTAACCTCGTTCTCTTTGATTAATTTCAGTACATTTTCTACAGACATGTATTCCTCCAAGTGACCCATTTTGAGCAAATATCCGGTTGGTTGCCCTGTTAAATGCCAGATATATGCCAATATCTTAAGGTGTTGTATTTAATAAGTTTAATTTAGAAGGCTGCTGCGCAAAGTTCTACCGTTGCACTAAGTTGGTGCGCAAGTGCTTCATAATGGTGCTAAAGCTAACCTGTTTCAGTGTAGCCAATTATCGGCAGCGAAAGGGGCTTGCCGAAAAAAAATACCGAAATGCTTGCAGGAGTTTTTTGTTTCGGCGCGAAAACAGAGTAGAATATGCGCCCTTTAGTTTTTATTTGCGTTCGCCTGGTGGTCATTCTGGTCATCTAGTGCCACACAGAGGATAGTTATTCATGAGCGTCACAGCGTCATCCATCGACAAGCTTCGTAATATTGCCATTATCGCCCACGTTGACCACGGTAAAACTACTATGGTTGACAAGCTGTTGCAGCAATCCGGTACTCTGGATTCCCGCGCCAAGCTGCAGGAGCGGATCATGGACTCCAATGCTCAGGAATCTGAGCGGGGTATTACCATCCTGGCAAAAAATACGTCTGTACGCTGGAATGGCTATCAGATTAATATCCTGGATACTCCCGGCCACGCCGACTTCGGTGGTGAGGTAGAGCGGGTTCTCTCTATGGCTGACTCGGTATTACTGCTGGTTGATGCTGTAGAAGGCCCAATGCCACAAACCCGCTTTGTGACGCAAAAAGCTTTTGCTCATGGTTTAAAGCCGATCGTAGTCATCAACAAAGTTGATAAGCCGGGGGCGCGGGTAAACTGGGTTATCGATCAGGTATTCGATCTGTTCGACAACCTGGGTGCCTCAGATGAGCAACTGGATTTCCCAATTGTATATGCCTCAGGCTTAAATGGCTGGGCATCGTTAGAAGCCGATGTGAAGAAAGACGATATTACCGATCTGTTCGAAGCCATCGTGAAATATGTTGAGCCACCAAAGGTTGAGCTGGAAGGTGAAACTCAGGTGCAGGTATCGCAACTGGATTACTCCAGCTACCTGGGTATTATTGGTATCGGCCGGATTAAACGCGGTACTTTAAAGCCAAACCAACAGGTCACCATTGTTGGCGCGGACGGTAGCAAGCGTAACGGTAAGGTTGGTCAGGTATTCGGTTATTTAGGCTTAGAGCGGCATGAAACGCTGGAAGCCACCGCTGGGGATATCGTGGCTTTTACCGGTTTAGGTGAGCTGAAAATCTCTGATACCATCTGCGCCCCAAGTAAGGTTGAAGCTTTACCGGCGTTACAGGTTGATGAACCGACCGTAACCATGACCTTCCAGGTCAATACCTCGCCGTTTGCTGGTAAAGAAGGTAAGTTTGTCACCTCGCGCCAGATCCTGGAGCGCCTGAACAACGAGCTGAAGCATAACGTCGCACTGCGGGTAGAAGAAACTGAAGATGGCGATAAGTTCCGCGTGTCTGGCCGTGGTGAACTGCACTTAGGTGTATTAATTGAAAATATGCGTCGCGAAGGCTTTGAATTAGCGGTATCACGGCCGGAAGTGATCATGAAAATGGTCGATGGCGTGAAGCAGGAGCCGTTTGAAGTGGTGACCATCGACGTGGAAGAGCAGCATCAGGGCTCAATCATGGAGAAGATGGGTGAGCGTAAGGCCGAAATGACCGATATGCAACCGGATGGCAAAGGCCGGATCCGGATGGACTTCGTGATGCCAAGCCGCGGTTTAATCGGTTTCCGTACCGAGTTTATGACGCTGACTTCTGGCACCGGTCTGATGTACCACACCTTTGATCACTACGGTGACTTTAAAGGCGGTAACATCGGTCAGCGCAACAACGGCGTACTGATCTCTAACGCTACCGGTAAAGCGCTGGCTTATGCGCTGTTTACGCTGCAGGAGCGCGGTCGTTTATTTACCAGCCATGCTGACGAAGTATACGAAGGCCAGATTATCGGTATTCATAGCCGCAGCAATGACCTGACCGTTAACTGTTTAAAAGGTAAGCAGCTGACCAACATCCGGGCTGCCGGTACCGACGAAGCTTTAACTCTGACGCCACCGATCAAGCTGACGCTGGAAAGCGCACTGGAATTTATCGATGACGACGAACTGGTTGAAGTCACGCCAAAATCGATCCGCATTCGCAAGAAGCACCTGACCGAGAACGAGCGTAAACGCGCCAGCCGTCAGTCAGAGTAAGCGCTTTGCTGTGACATAACAAAGCCCCGCTCAAGCGGGGCTTTGTTTTATCGGCGGTAATAACAAGGCGTTAAGGTGCCACCATCCGCAGTAATAAGCCACACAGATAGGCGCCATAGGTACCCAGGCCATAACCGAGGATCGCCAACAGTACGCCCACCGGCGCCAACGATGGATGGAAGGCGGCAGCGACCACCGGTGCTGACGCCGCGCCACCGACATTCGCCTGGCTACCTACCGCCATATAAAATAGCGGTGCCTTAATCAACTTCGCCACCAGTAACATCAGGCCGGCATGAAAGGCCATCCAGACGATACCGACTACAAACATCAGGGGATAGTCCAGAATGGCGGTCACATCCATATGCATACCGATAGTCGCCACCAGGATATACAAAAAGGCACTGCCGACCTTGGAGGCGCCAACAGCCTCGAGTTGTCTGACCCGGGTTGCGGACAGGATCAGGCCAACGGTGGTGGCGACCACCACCAGCCAGAAGAAGGTACTGGCCAGGCTATAGTCTGCCAGCACCGGTGCTTCGCGGCCAATCCAGGGCGCAACGATATCAGCAATTAAATGCGAAAAGCCGGTCACGCCGAAGGCGACGGCAAAGATCAGCATCAGGTCATGCATGGTCGGAATGCGCGCATGCTGTGCCTGATAATTCTCGATCTTCTGTTGTAGATGACGAATGGCACTGGTGTCGGCACCGGTTTTCTGATCGAAATAGCTGGCGCGGCTGGCCATCAGTAACAACACTGCCATCCAGACATTAGCCACTATAACATCCACGGTAATCATCACCGAAAAAATACTGCCATCAACTTCAAACACTTCTTTCATCGCGGCCTGATTGGCGCCACCACCAATCCAGCTACCGGCGATAGTACTCATGCCGCGCCAGATATCTCCGCCCAGCGCTTCCGGATACAGGCTACCCAGCATCAAGAGTGCCAGTGGTCCGCCAATAATAATCCCCAGAGTGCCGGTGAGAAACATAATCAGCGCTTTCGGGCCAAGGCCAATAATGGCTTTAAAGTCGACACTCAGCGTCAGCAATACCAGACTGGCCGGTAATAAATAGCGCGACGCCATCTTGTACAGGGCTGAGCCTTCACCATCAATGATGCCAAAGCTGTTTAACAGTGACGGAATAAAGTAGCAAAGCAGCAGGGCAGGCACATAACGGTAAAAAGCCTTACAGTAGCGGTTAGCACTGTGACTGGTATAAAACACCAGCCCCAGGATCAGCGCCAGCAGGCCAAGAACGACGGCATCGTTGGTGATCAAAACAGTGGTTTCTTGCATATATTATTCTTATTAGCTCAGAAATGGGCGCCAGAGCGAGTTCAGGCGCTGGGGTGTTGCTAGTGTGCCGTAAAAAGGCCACAGCTGGCAATCTTTCTGCCGCGTAGCTATCCCGCCTGGTCGCAGCCCTGGCGATTATCTGCTACCCTACACAGGGTATTGGCTGAGCTATTGTGATTAGAAAGCCGAACTTAAGTTGATACTTATCAAATCCGCAAAGACGGATCCTCAGTATGATAATCAGGGCAGACCAGCGTTAGCCGGCATCGGCAGCGGCCCTTACTACAATGCAGGAGTGTTCGAATGAATAATATTAACCGTCGTAATTTTTTCAAAATCTCAGCTGGGACCGTCATTGGTATGACACTAGGCGGCGTCACGCTCAGAGCCTTTGCCGCTGAGCAACTTAAGCTGGATGATCCTTTAGCGGTAGCGATGCGCTATACCCACAAGTCGGAAGTTGAAGGCCAGAAATGCAATAACTGTAACCTGATCCAAGGTGAAGACGGCCAGGAATGGCGGCCTTGTGCGATTTTTCCGGGTAAATTAGTCGCCTCAGAAGGCTGGTGTGCTGCCTGGGTGAAAAAGGTTTAAGCTAACGCCTTGAGTATAAACGCCGGCCTGCTGCCGGCGTTTTTGTTTACGGTGCCTGGACTCAGGCGTTAAGCTTGGTTGCCACGGAACTTAGGGTAGATTTAAATGCCGACCACCATCCAGCGCCAATACCCGTCCGGTCAGATA
This sequence comes from Alishewanella sp., assembly GCA_036759505.1. Classification (GTDB taxonomy): domain Bacteria; phylum Pseudomonadota; class Gammaproteobacteria; order Enterobacterales; family Alteromonadaceae; genus Alishewanella. Next base: position 8,441 of record DAIOUM010000091.1, read on the forward strand.
GCGGCTGTCCAGAATATAGCGTACCGCTGTTACCACTTCCTGTGCCCCGGGTTCACACTGTAACAACGACTTTTGCAAAGCCTGCTGTTTATAGTCCTCGGCGTCACCGGCATTAAACATTAAGAGTGCTGGCGCTATAGTATTAACTTTAATCTTTGGCGCAAATTGCCTGGCAAAAGACAGGGTTAGGTTCTCCAGCGCAGCTTTGGACGCGGCATAGGCAATATGTTTGCTACTGCCAACACTGGCTACAAAATCACTCAGCTGAATAATATCGGCCTGCTCACTGAGCTGCAGTTGTGGCTGCAGCGCACGGTTGAGCAAGTAGGGCGTACGGGCATGAATTTGCTGTAAATAATCAAAGCTTTCCGCTTCTGCTTGCAGTTGCGCCAGCAAGGTGTCTGCGGTCGCCGGCGGGTCCTTGCGCCAGTCCGAGGCATTATGGATCAGCGCCCGCAGTGGACCAAGCTGCTGCAGCTGGCTGATAAAATCCGCCAGGCTATTTAGATCGGTCAGGTCGCATTGATAGGTTAGCGCGCCGGCGGCTTTAAGTTGTGCCAGCCCCGGTCGCTCACTACGGTAGCTGGCCACCACCTGATAACCGGCCTGTTGTAAGTCTAACGCCAGTGCCAGACCGACACGCTGCGCGGCACCGGTGATGACGATAATGGGTTTATGCATAGGAAATCCTTGGTTAATTGCCTGAAGTTTTGA
>DAIOUM010000092.1:0-8767 GCA_036759505.1 Alishewanella sp.
GGCTGTAAAAAAGAGGACCCTGACGGAAAAGAACCATTTTCCCGAATCCGGATAATAATCTGCTGTCCCAGCGATTCCAGCTCAATGGCTCCGTCGACAATTTGCTGCTCCAGTTCCTGCGCCATTTTCTTAACCGTTTCGTTAATCTGTTCCTGCGCAGCCTCAGCCATGGCCTCTGCGGTCTCGGTTTCTTCCGCATTTAATGCAGACTGGCCACCAGTCTGATCTTCACGCTGTTCCTGCCGTCCACCCGCCGAATCTTCCTCGCCAGCCTGAAACTCAATCACCTGCTGCGTCATCTCCATCGTTTGCTGCTGGATGGTTTCAATCGGCGTTGGATCGGGCCGGCCAGGCCGGAATTCCATCGCAATGACACTGGTGCCTTTGGGAATGTCGTCCACTTCAATTTTATTTTGCACACCAAAGGCAAATTTCATCGAGCCGGCAATTTGCTTAAACTTCAACACATCCATTTCGGAGAAGGCCAGCAACAGTACAAAAAAGCACATTAACAATGCCATCAGATCGGCAAAGGTGCCCATATACTGAGGTAAACCAGGCGGCGGGCATTTACATTCTTGTTCACTGTCGCTCATGCGGCTTCTCCGGCGACCTCACGCTTACCCTGAGCCAGATAGTTGCGCAGGATCCCTTCGATCACTTTCGGGTTTTGACCATCCTGGATCCCGAGGACCGCATCCAGAATCAGCATATTGTTGAGTTTTTCCTGTTGATTGCGAATGGCCAGTTTATCCGCCAGTGGGATGGCAATAATATTGGCAATAAAGGCGCCGTAGAGTGTGGTTAACAGCGCCACCGCCATCGCCGGGCCTATTGCTTTCGGGTCGTCCATATTGGATAGCATCGCCACCAAACCGATTAGAGTACCAATCATCCCCATTGCCGGTGCTACATCACCGAGACTCTTAAATACCCCAATAGCGTTTTCATGCCGTTTCTCGGTCAGCGCAATATCTTTTTGCAAGGTCGCCCGCACTACATCGGCATCGTGGCCATCAACCAGCATATTGATGCCTTTTTGCATAAAGGCATTTGGGATCTCTGCCTCTTCCAGAGCCAGGAAGCCGCCTTTGCGCGCCGAGTCACCCAGCTGCACTGCCTTTTCAATCAGCTCTTCCGGGGCTTCAATCTTAAACATAAAGGCTTTAACTGCAGCCTTACCGGCACCAAGAAACTGTGTCAGCGTAAACTTTGACAGCACAACAAATATTGATCCCCCAAATACTATTAGAACTGAAACGAGGTCAGCAAACATGCCAACATCGCCAGCGCTACCTAGCACCATTGCCATGACAACAAAACCGATAGCGCCTAACATTCCGATCAGCGTCGCTAAATCCACATTTCACTCCTTAACCGACAGAAATTGTGCTGACTAACTTTTATACGTATAGCTTAATTTTACCTTAGCCAACACTCTGTTATCGACTTCAGTTGCTGAACATTAAGCAATAATTCAACGCAAAATACCAATTTAGTCGTTTCCAAGTCGTGCAGCATTGACCATAATAGCCTGCTAGGATAAGGTTGCGCACAGTTTTTGGGGAGTCGGATGAATAAAAAAAACGCAGACACCATGCCGTTTGAACAGTCGATGCAGGAACTGGAGCTTATTGTCCAGCAACTGGAACAGGGCGAACTGTCGCTCGAGCAGGCGTTGAGCCAATTTGAACGAGGCATTGCGCTGGTTAAGCATAGTCAACTGCAACTGCAAGGTGCCGAACAGAAAGTCCAGATTTTACTGCAACAACAGCAGCAAGAGAGTCTGGCGGCCTTTAGTCCGGAGACAGGAGACTAATTTGACCCCAGCCAGTCTGCCGCTGTTCCAGCAACGTCTGGAGCAGCAACTTACTCTTTTGCTGGAAGATAGAAAGTCGTCCAGCCCTGAGCTTTATCCGGCCATGGCTTACAGCCTGTTGCTTGGTGGTAAGCGGGTGCGTCCTTATCTGGTTTATCAGTGCGGCCTGTTACTCGGTGCCGAGCTCACCGACCTGGATGGTCCGGCGATGGCGATCGAAATGCTGCATACCTATTCGCTGATCCACGATGACCTGCCGGCGATGGATAATGACGATTTGCGGCGCGGTAAACCGACTTGCCATAAAGCCTATGATGAAGCCACGGCTATTCTGGCCGGTGATGCATTACAGGCACTGGCGTTCGAGGTATTAAGTTCGCATCCTTATCAGCGCCTTGCTGCAGAGCGACAATTGCAGATGGTGCAGTCACTGGCAAGCGCAGCGGGCGCTGCTGGCATGTGTGGTGGCCAAGCTATTGATTTAGCTCAAACTAATCAAAAAATCAGTCTGGCCAGGCTAGAGCAAATGCACCGGCTGAAAACCGGCGCTTTAATTGAGTGTAGTGTAAAGTTAGCCTATTATTGCAGTCCGCTGCGGGATGAGCAGATCTTACAACATCTGACCACTTTTGCTGGCGCTCTGGGTCTGGCATTTCAGGTTCAGGACGATATTCTGGATATCGAAGGTGATACTTTGACACTCGGCAAACCGCAAGGCTCAGATTTACGTGCGAACAAGGCAACCTACCCGGCACTTCTGGGGCTGGAAGGCGCCAGAGCTAAAGCAGATGAGCTCTATCAACAGGCACTGCGGGCTCTCGACAATTTACCGTTTGAGACAACTGAACTGCGCGCCTTTGCTCACTATATAATCGCCAGAACGTTTTAACCAAGGCATTTGGTAACTAAGCTATGCATATTGATATGACGGATTATCCGCTACTGGACAAGGCCAACCTGCCGGAGCAACTCAGGTTGCTGCCGCAGGAACAATTACCGCAATTGAGTCAGGAGTTGCGCCAGTTTTTATTGAAAACGGTCAGCCAGAGCAGTGGCCACTTTGCCTCAGGTCTGGGTACAGTTGAGCTGACGGTTGCCTTGCATTATGTCTACAATACTCCCTTTGATCGGGTGATCTGGGATGTCGGCCATCAGGCGTATCCACACAAAATTCTGACTGGTCGTCGTGAGCGGATGCATACCATCCGGCAAAAAGATGGCCTGCATCCGTTTCCGTACCGCGAAGAAAGCGAGTATGACGTGTTATCCGTTGGCCACTCCAGTACCTCGATCAGTGCGGCATTGGGCATGGCTATCGCCGCACAGCAAGCGAAAAGCCAGCGTAAAGTCGTGGCTGTAATTGGTGATGGCGCCATTACCGCCGGTATGGCATTTGAAGCACTAAATCATGCCGGTGAAGTCAAACCCGACATGCTGGTCATTCTGAACGACAACGAAATGTCGATTTCTGAGAACGTAGGCGCCCTGAATCAGTATTTTGCCCGCATCCTGTCCGGCAGCTTTTATACCAGCCTGCGTGAAGGCGGTAAAAAGATCCTGCGTGGTATGCCGCCGTTACATGAGCTGGCCAGTAAAGCCGAAGAACATTTTAAAGGCATGGTGACACCAGGCACCTTCTTTGAAGAATTAGGTTTTAATTATATTGGCCCGATAGACGGTCATGATGTGCTGTCACTGGTCGATACCATTCGCAATATGCGTCAGCTTAAAGGGCCACAACTGCTGCACGTAGTCACCAAAAAAGGTAAAGGCTATGCTCCTGCCGAGGCCGACCCTATCGGCTATCACGCCGTTGCCAAGTTTGATCCCAGTGCCAGCAGTCAACCCACCAAGAAAGCCGGCTTACCGAGCTTTTCGAATATTTTCGGCCAGTGGATTTGTGATATGGCGGAGCAGGACGAACGGTTACAGGCAATAACCCCGGCGATGCGCGAGGGGTCAGATCTGGTGGCGTACTCCAAGCGTTTCCCAAAACGCTATTTCGATGTTGCCATTGCCGAACAACATGCTGTTACCCTTGCCGCAGGGATGGCGATTGAGGGTCTGAAGCCAGTAGTCGCCATTTACTCGAGTTTCTTACAACGTGGCTATGATCAGTTAATTCACGACGTTGCCCTGCAGCAGCTGGATGTATTGTTCGCTATTGACCGTGCTGGCATTGTCGGCGCGGATGGCCCTACGCATCAGGGTGCCTTCGATATCAGCTTTATGCGCTGCATCCCGAATATCACCATTATGGTGCCATCGGATGAAAACGAATGCCGGCAGATGTTGTATACCGGCTATCAGCACCCCGGTGTTGCAGCGGTGCGCTACCCAAGAGGTAGCGGTACTGGTGTTGCTGCAACGCAAAAAATGGAACTGTTACCAATAGGTAAAGCACGATTAGTGCGCCAGGGAGAACAGCTGGCGATCCTGGCGTTTGGCCCCTTATTGGCAGCCTGCCAGTTGGCAGCGGATACCCTTAATGCAACCCTGGTAGATATGCGTTTTGTTAAACCTTTGGATGAGCCACTGTTACAACAGCTGATGCGCAGCCATGGCCAGATCCTGACCGTAGAAGACAATGCGCTGATGGGGGGGGCCGGTTCGGCAGTGAATGAATACCTGGTGCAGCATCACTACCAGGGTAAGGTGATGAACCTCGGACTGCCGGACGAGTTTATTAAGCATGGCAGCCAGCAGGAGATCTATCAGGAGCTGGGCTTGGATAGCCAGGGGATCCTAGAACGGGCGCAAGCGCTGACCGCACTTAGCCAGGCACGGTGAACAACGCAAAGTAAGCCAGGCGAAGTCTGGTCAGAATGATGCACTGCAACTAAAGGCTCCTGACGGAGCCTTTGTTATTCGGTCTTAAGCCAGATCAGGCCTTCTGCCTGTAAGCGGCTAACCTGTTGTTCTAAATCCGCAGTTTCTTCAAATTCAAACGCATCCAACTGGCTGGCAAACTGCAGGCTGGCGACTCTGGCAACCCGGCCATGCTGCTGTAGTTGCCGCAATGCCAGACTAGCCAACTGCAACGAAAACTCCCAACTTAACAAGCTGCCACCGAGTAATGGCAGAGGGTACCAGGCATAAGCCCCAGACACCGTAAGGCTTAACGGATTGCCATCAGCCAGCGCTAAGTCGCTGCCGGACAGCAAATCCAGCAGCCGCCGGCTATAGGGGCCCACTTGCTGCTGCAAAATTTCCCGAAACACTACCACAAAACGCCCGTCATCTAAGCGTACAACGTAGTCTGAGCCCCGGGTTTCGCGACTTAACACCGCACTAAAGTGTTGCAACAGGCTATCCGCCAAACCTTTGCCATGAATTGCCAGCAGCTGCTCCAGTCCATCAGCTTGTAACACCAATAACGCGATGATCTTACCTTGCTGTTGCAGACTGTCGATGTTGCGCTGAAAGTGCTCGATGTCTTTTGGTAATTGCTCAGACAGAAAGCGGCTATTCCGCAGCCCCGTCAGACTATCTCGGTGAGTCAGTTGCTGCAGTTGTTCATTCAGCACATTCAGTCGCTGATTGCTGTTTTCCAGTTCCAGCGTACGCTGTTGCACCAGACGCGCCAGTTGCTCCTGTTTTAATAAGGCATTCTGCCGGTATAACCAAAACAAGCCGTAAAGGGTACTGATAAACAGCAATAACCAGAGTAGACGATAAATTAATGTCTCATCAAAACGACGGGGGATCACCAGCTGCAGTTGTGCCTGTGCTGCATCCTGCCATTGCTGATGCCGGTACTTTACCTGCAATAAGAAGTCAAAATTACCCGGCGGCAGGTTAGTGTACACCGCCTCCCGGCGTTGTGGACTGACGTGCCAATCTTTATCAAAGCCCTCTAATTTATAACGAAATACCAGACTTTCCGGCCGGTCAAACTCTAACGCCGTAAAGCTGAGCTGCATATTGCGTTCATATTGCTCCAGTACCACACTACGCTGCGTCGCGGCAACCGGGTAAAAATGTTGCGCATTAGCTGATTTCAGGTGTGGTCTCGGCTCTGGTAAGGCACTGACCGCCGGCAGCTCCGGCACACTGACGACGCCTTTTAATGTTGGATACCAAAGCTGCTGCTGCCAGTACACGACTTTAGACGCCCCTGCGCCATTGCAGCAACGGCTGGACAGCGAGCCCATCTGCCGATCGAATGGCGATAAAATCTCTTCCAGCCGGTATCCTTCAGTGCGGGCGGCTTCCAAGCTGGCGCGTTGCAAACGAAAGATCCCCTTGTGAGTACTAACCCAAATCCAGCCACTATGCTGATGATAGTAAAAACTCACTGCCGGGCCATGCACCAGGCCATTACCGCCATGCAGTTGCTGCCAGCTCTGCCCCGGCAACATAATAAAGATCCCGTCATCCAGGGTACTGACCAGCGTGGTATCGTCCGGTAGTAACAGCGCCGCCAGTATATAGGCGTTGTAGAGCGCAGTGCCCGATCCTTGCCGGCTTAATCTGTTATTCTGCCAGCGGTACAAGCCGCGGCTGGTGCCCAATAACAACTGTCGCTCGTTACGATTCAGGGTGGTGATCTGACGTGATTCAAGTTGCTGATTCAACTCCGAGAAATGTAGTTCACCATCAACAACCTGATACAGGCCCTGCAAGGCCGCGATCCAAACTCGTCCCAGCGGATCCGGTACCATAGCTCTCACTGTTTGCCCCTGTAATTGCGGGAAAACCGGCAGTAAACGCCCTTGCTCCTCATCCAGCTGATACAATCCACGCTCCATGGCTAACCAGAGTGTGTGCTCATCCGGCCAGAACATGTCATGAACAGTTTGCGCCTGTAATGCCTCTTCTGCTAGCAATTGCCGGTAGAAACCGGCTTTATCAAGAATTCCTAACTCGGTCTGCGCCGCGATCAACAACTGTCCCTGAGGGGTCAACCCCAGACTACGGACCACCGGATCATGTCCGGGCTGCAAACGCCGGATCTGTGCCAGACTGGCGCGAAACACACCGTCGCTAAAACTGCTTAGCCACAGATGTTGTTGCTGATCCTGATACAGCGCGCTAAACCATGGCGAACTGCCTAACTCCTCCAGCGTAACAGTTTGCCAATGCTCCTGGCCAAAACGGTAGAACAACTTGCGGTAGGCTGAGATCCAGGTTGCGCCATGGGCATCCTGCAACACCTGATACACTGGCGCCACGCTGCCATCGGGCAGAGCCTGCGCTTTGACCCCCTGCTCCGTCAACCGGTATAGCCCGGATTCACTTGCCAGAAATAAGCCTTCATCGCTACCACTGAGATCGTAGAGTGGGGTTTGCATTAACTCTGTTGGCAACGCATGCTGTAACCACTCACCATCAGGGGTCCGCTGATACAAATATTCCGCAGCGGCGACCCACAGCTGTTGCTGAAAATACGTTAGCTGGCTGACAACGGCTTTGATATGCTCCACTCGTTTCACCTGCCCCTGACTAACACTAAATAGTTGGTCGGCGGCAACCCAGATTTCACCGTTATCCAGCTCGAGTATTGACGTGACTTCGTTGTAAAGCGGTAAACGCTGAAATTGCCATTGTTGCGGATGGAACACTGATAAACCAGCTTTGGTACCGATCCAGATCCGGCCTTCTTTATCGGTTAGTAGCTGGGTAATCGCATTACTGGCAAGCTGTGGATGAGTTTCAGTAGTAAAGATTTCAAATTGCTGGCCATCGAAGCGATGCAAGCCGTAGAGGGTGCCGAACCATAAATAACCCTGTTGGTCCTGCGTAATGGTGCGGACTGAGTTACTTGCCAGACCGTTGGCACTGGTCCAGTGTTTAATATCATAATCGAACACCGAAGAGGTGACGGCCTGCACGGGCAACAAATAGCACAGCGCTAATAACATGCAGAGTAGTCGCATCTCCCCTCCGTAGATTAGGTATCCTTATAACCAACCCTGCTTCAGCAAGGCGTGCATAATCAGTAAAGCCGGTATTGCTGCCAACAGGTCATCCAGCATAATGCCAACACCACCATGCACCCGCTGATCAAACCAACGGATCGGCCAGGGTTTGACAATATCAAAGAAGCGGAATAATACAAAGCCCACTAACAGGCTGCTAACAGAAATTGGCACCAGCAGCATCGTCAGCATAAAGCCGATAATCTCATCCCAGACAATGGCACCATGGTCATGCTCGCCCACATCCGCCGCGGCTTTGCCACAAATATAGCAACCCAAAGCGGCGCCAAATAGCAAAAACAGCCCGTACCAAAGCGTGCCTAACTGACTGAATAATAAGATCAGCGGCACCGCAGCAAGAGTTCCAAAGGTACCAGGTGCCTTTGGTGCTAAACCACTGCCAAAGCCAAGGGCTAAGAAATGCTGCCATTTAGACAGCTGAAATTTAGTGTTCTGCATCAGAAATGAACAAAGCCGGTATGTTGATAACTAATGGCCTGTTCCCCGGCTTTTAATTCCAGTTTGCCACTGGCGCCGGTAATACGGCCGATACAAGTAACGGGTACGCCATAAGGGCTTAACAGCACATCAAGAGCACCACGACGACTCTCAGGTACCGTAAACAGCAACTCGTAGTCCTCGCCGCCGGATAAAGCTAACTGTAAGGCTTCGGCCTGATCGCAGCTGTCTTTTAATGCCTGTGACATCGGGATTCGATTGATATCAATAAAGGCACCAACGCCGGACCGGCGCAGAATATGCGGTAAATCACCGGCCAGACCATCAGAGATATCCATTGCACTACTCGCCAGATTGCGCAGCGCCTGCCCCAGGGCTACCCGTGCTGATGGATAATGAAAACGCTGCAGTAGGTGGCCCTGATGTTTCTTACTGACCTGATGCTGGCCTTGCACTAACTTTAGACCCAGCGCGGCATCACCCAAAGTGCCGGTAACATAGATATAATCGCCAACCTTGGCCCCGCTGCGGGTAATGGCTTTACCATGCGGCACCAACCCCTTGGCAA
>DAIOUM010000093.1:0-8666 GCA_036759505.1 Alishewanella sp.
TGCTGATATCGGGTCGTAACTGGGGTGTGCAGCAATCGTTTTGGATCAATAGCCGTCAACCCAACACCACCTTTTACGATTACACCGGCAATATCAGCGGCACCATCACCACTAATGCACAGGGCTTTGCCAATTTCCCGGTTAATATCAGTGAAGGGAATGGCTGGTCGGTTTGGGTGCCTCAGGCGCCAGCGGCCAATCAACCAGGCACTATTACGTTGCGGATGACCAAAGATGTTGGTTATGGTTTCTCGTTATTTTTCACCGGCAGCAGCCCGGATCTGACCAACTGGGGTGGCGGCATTGAGGGTACCTGGACCAGTGGCAACGTCTGGGAAGTCACTATTCCGGCGCAAGGTAACTTCGAGTGGAAAACCCGCAAAGGCCCCACCGGTGGTAGTGGGCAGGACTGGGAAAGTGGCAGCAATCACAACCAGAACAATCTGCATCCGAGCTTTAACGGCGGCTTTTGATACCGCTGTATAGTAACACACAAGGGCGTCATGCTTTAAATGACGCCCTGATTATCCCGCCCCTATCACCGGTATCACAACACTAGCTGACGGCTGTGTGCTGACGCAGCCGCCTTAACCAGTACAGACTCAGTGCCAGCAACGATAACGGTAGCAAGGTCAGATAAAAAGCAGTCTGACCGCTAAAGCGAGCGAAAGTAAGGCCGGTGATAATGGAGCCGGTGGTGCCGCCCAATGCCGAAAACACCACGATAAGGCCGGTCATGGCGGCATGTTTGGTTTGCGGTAAGGCACTGAGAATAACCGAGTTAATCACCGGATACACCGGCGCCATAAATAACCCAATCAGCGGAAACAGATAGGCTGCCAGCGGCGCGTTCAGCAGATTGAGTTCCGCTGCCAATACCACATTTTTGGTTAGCGGCAGTGTCAGTAAAATCAGCACTGCCATGCCTATCAGGCAGCCATTTAACAAACCATACCAGTTCAGCGTTTTTAGTAACTGGCCGGCCAGCAGGCGCCCCAGCGCCAGACTGGCGGCAAAGATGCTGGTTAGCTGCACACTCAACTGATTCGGCAAGCCCAGTACCTGGTTATTAAAGGTCGGCAACCAGCTGCCGATCCCCTGCTCCATCAACACATACAAAAATGCCGACATCACAAACACAAACACCAGCGGCCGGTAAACCAGCCTCAGCATGTCGAAAAAATCTTCTGCGGCATGCGTTACCGGCGGCAATACCAGACGTGGAAACGGAGTACTTAACAGCAATAGCAGATTAATTGCCGCTAACGCCGCCAGCCACCAGTACACCTCTAACCAGCCGGCAGACGCTGGCTGCAGCGGATCCATAAAATAAGCAAAGATCCAGTAGCCGCTAAGCACGCCCAGCATAAAGCAGCCCTCTATGGTATTGAGCAAAGACGCATGCTGTGCCTGATTGCTGGTCACCACACCTATGCTGGCATAAACCGAAACCTTTACCAGCGCAAAGCCAGCGCCTACCAATAAAAACAATAGCTTAGTAGTCAAAAAGGATGGCAGTAGCGGCATTGCCAGACAACCGGCGAATAACAGCGCCACGCCAATCAGCATCGCATTTTTATAGCCGAGCCGGGGTAACCAGGCCGCGATCAGAAAAGACACCACCGCTATCGGGATATCTTTAAAGCCCTCCAGCACACTGGCGGCTTCTTTGCTGATTTGGTAGCTGTGAATCACCTGCAGGATCACAGTACCAACACTGTTCAGCAGGATAGCGAACACAAAATAGGTCAGGATTAAACTGAGTTTGATCCGGAATATGGCCATAGTTATTTGCTCTTATCGTTATAAACGCTGTGCGCAGCCCTGTCTGTACTGCGGTTTTTTTAAGCATTGCGCTTGCACTATACACCGCTTAAGTTTATCTTTGCAATCGATTGCAATTAAATAAATCTTCATTGTATAGTGCCCGAAACGGTAAGACGCGTGCAAACAAACAGGTGATGTGATGACAACCCAAGCGCAACCCCCATCCGAAACTGTATTGGCCCTGGCCGCCTGGCAACTGCCGGATAACGACTACCGGCCTGCGGACTATATGCTTAAAGAAACCCTGCTTAGTCTGGGCAATGGTTATCTGGGTACCCGCGGCAGTTTTGAAGAAGGCGCACCGGCCGGCGTGCTGCACTGTGAGGGTACCTACCTGAATGGCGTCTACAGCAGTGAGCCTATTGTCTATGGCGAAAGCGCCTATGCCTTCGCCAAACACAATCATAAGATGCTGCAGGTAGCTAATGGTAAGGTACTGCGCGTAAGTGTGGACCAGCAAAGCGTCAACATCGAGGGGGCGCTATCTCATCAGCGGCAACTGGATATGCAAAGCGGCGTACTGCATCGCAACTGGATCTGGCAAAGCCAGAGCGGTAAACAACTGCAGCTGCAGAGCCGGCGTTTTATTTCCCAGCAAAGACCACAGTTACTGGTTATCGAACTGACCCTGACCGCCCTGAATTTTAGCGGCCCGGTAACACTGAGCAGTGCCCTGGATGCGGCTTACGCCGGTTATCATAAAGCCGACGATCCGCGCGTTGGCGTAATGTCGATTGCTGATAGCCTGAGCCTGCGGCAGCAAGCGTTATTACCTCAGGGGGGCCAGATGTTACATCAGGCCAAAGGCAGTGACAGTTGGGTAGTCGCCTGCTGGCAGGACCAATTACCGGCGGCAACGCCATCTCTGCCGCCAGCGATAACCACGGATAACTACTTACAACAGGAATATCAGCTACAACTGGAGCAAGGTAAGCCGCTGAGCGTCCACAAGTTGGTGGTCTACCAACACGCCGCAGCCGGTGTCGATACCGCACAGTTATGCCAGCAGGCACAGCAGACGTTACAGGATGCCGCCTCTGCCGGCTTTAACACCTTACTGACCGAGCAGCAGCAATGGTGGCAGCAGTTCTGGCAGGGCGCGGATCTGGAAATTGCCGGCGATCTGGCGTTGCAACAAGGGATCCGGTTTAACCTGTTTAGTCTGGCGCAATCTGCCGGCCGTAACGGCCAGAGTAATATCGCGGCCAAGGGCCTGACCGGGCCGGGTTATGATGGTCACTATTTCTGGGATACCGAGGTCTATGTGATCCCGGTGATGAGCCTGCTGCAACCCGGGCTGGCCAGACAGTTACTGGCGCATCGCTATAGCCAGCTACCGGCCGCCAGAGCGCGGGCACGGCAGATGTCACATCAACGTGGCGCACTCTATCCGTGGCGCACCATAGGTGGCGAGGAGTGCTCCGCTTACTTTCCGGCAGGTACCGCGCAATACCATATTAATGCTGCCATCGCCTATGCGATCCGCAGCTATTACCTGGCCAGTGGCGATCGCGACTTTATGGCCAGTATGGGGATGGAAATGCTGGTGGAAACCAGCCGGCTGTGGCTGGAGCTGGGCTTTTTTAATCCGCGTGCCGGCGGTCGCTTTGAGATCCATCAGGTTACCGGCCCGGATGAATATACCGCTATCGTTAACAACAACTACTACACCAATGCCATGGTAAAGCTGCAGCTGAGCTTCTGCTGTGAATTGCTGACAGCAGAACCTACCTGGGCAAACCGCTTGGGCGTGAGTAGCGAAGAACTGGCCAAGTGGCAACAAGCCGCCAGTCAGATGTACCTGCCCTACGACAGTGAGCTGCAAATCCATGCGCAGGATGATAGCTTTTTGCAAAAGCAGCGCTGGGATTTTGCCAACACGCCGGCGGAAAAGTACCCGCTGTTGCTGCACTTCCATCCGCTGGTGATTTACCGGCATCAGGTGCTGAAACAAGCCGATACCGTGCTGGCGAATGTGCTGTTGGATGATCAGATCAGCCCGGCACAGAAAGCCCGTGATTTGGCGTACTACGAGCCTCTGACGACGCATGACTCCAGTTTGTCGGCCTGTATTCACAGTATCGCCTTTGCGGAAACCGGCGATATTGCCAGGGCGCAGCACTTCTTTGGCGACTCAGCACGGATGGATTTGGATAACCACCATGGCAACACCGAAGTGGGTGTACATATCGCCTGTATGGCCGGCAGCTGGTTAAGCCTGGTGCAGGGTTTTGCCGGCGTGCGGGTAAGAACTGACGGCCTGTATCTGGCCCCCAAGCTGCCACCGCAACTGGGGCAATTGCGCTTTCATTTGCAGTATCAGCAGCGCTTACTGCGCATTACCGTCACAGCCACGGAGGCTCGGTGCGAGCTGTTAAGAGGCGAGCCGCTGACGCTTTATCTCCATGGTCAACCTGTTACGCTGACAACGGGAGCTCACTTATGATTCAGGCGGTTATTTTTGATTTAGATGGCGTGCTGACCGACACCGCCCACTATCATTTTCAGGCCTGGCAGGCACTGGCGCACTCTCTGGGAATAGCCTTTACCGAGCAGGATAACGAGCACCTGAAAGGTGTGGACCGGCTGGGCTCACTGCGACTGATCTTACAAAAAGGCGGCCTGACGCTGCCTGCGGCCGAAGAAGAACGTTTAATGGCACGTAAAAATGCACATTATTTGCAGCTGATTGCCGGCATGACGGCAGCGGATTTATTTCCTGGGGTGCGCGAGTTGTTCGCCCGGCTGAAACAAAGTGGTATTAAACTGGGCCTGGCTTCGGCCAGTAAAAATGCCGCCTTTGTGTTGCAGCGGCTGGGCATTGCCGGGGAATTTGATGCCATTGCCGATGCCGCCACAGTTAAACATAGCAAACCGGATCCGGAGATCTTTTTGCAGGCAGCGGCGCTGCTGCAGATTGCACCGGAGCATTGCCTCGGGGTGGAAGATGCCGCCGCTGGCGTGACGGCGATTAACCGTGCCGGGATGCGCGCTATCGGTATCGGCCAGCCAGAGCAGCTACGCGAGGCGCTAATGGTTTTCCCAACACTGCAGGCATTGGACGCTGAGCTACTGCTGACACTGTAAGCGCAGATTATAACTGCCGTAAACTCGACTGCCGGCATAACAAGCGTACCGGCAGCTGAGCTGACGGCACTGCCGCGCCCTGAATACGCTGCAATAAGGCGCTGACCAGTAACTTACCGCCGGCCTGGGTATCTTGCTTCACGGTACTTAACGAGGGAGTGCAGTAGGCAGACATCGCTATATCGTCAAAACCAACCAGCGCCAGCTGTTGTGGCACCTGCACGCCGTGCTCCAGCAGCGCCTTCATCGCCCCCATGGCAATCGCATCACTGGCGGCGAAGATAGCATCCAGTGTTGGTAACTGCTGAAACAGCACCTGCTGGGTTTTCAGATAGGCATCCTGAGCAGTAAAGTCGGTGTTCAGCTGTAAGGCCGGCTCGACCGGCAAGCCGGCTTGCGCCAATGCATCCTGATAACCGAGATACCGCATTTCAATCTCGGTATGCCGGATATCGCCGAGAAAGGCCACCCGCTGACAGCCCTGATGTAGCAAATGCTCAACTGCCAGCCGCGCCCCCTGACGGTTATCGCTGCCAATTACCGGAAAGGTCTCATCACCGTTCGCCGCGCCCCACACCACAAAGGGTACACCCGCTTCTGCCAGCTGTTGCACCCGTTCATCGTGCTCGCCCTGTCCAATCACAATCAGGCCATCAGCCCGTTTTGAATCAAAGTAGTAACTGCGCCAGTCTTTGTCGGTGGTCTTGCTGGTGCTAAGCAACATATCGTAACCCTGACGGGTTAACTCATCGGCAATCACGCCCAGAATATCCAGCAAAAAGGGGTCGGTAATGCTTTGCTGGGTTTTGGCATCAAACAGGATAATCACCGCTATAGTATGGCTTTTTTGCGTACGCAGGCTGCGGGCGGTAGCATTCACTTTAAACTGATGGGCGGCGGCAATTTGCTGCACCTTTTCCCGGGTAGCGGCATTGATCACCGGGTTATCCCGTAACGCCCGCGACGCTGTTGACTCTGAAACACCGGCTAACCTGGCAATATCCGCCAGCGTCAGCACTTTTGCACACTCTTTTACCACAACATACCTGTTCGTTTTGTTAGCCGTACTCACCGCATAATGCCCGATCAGATCTCTGGCTGCAATGCTCGCGACCCCGGCAGACAGCTGAGAAGAAAAATTCGGCGAAAAATTTTCTGCAATCGTATGCAAAAAGCACAAAAGCCCTATTGCAATCGATTGCAAACTGTCCTAATGTTACTGCGTACGGCAAATAATGTTCAAAAAACCGCCGGCAACTTATCAACAGGATAGACTTGGAGACATCGCATGAGGTTACCGCTTAATAAGATCACCAGTGCCATCATTTTAGCCTTTAGTCTGCCGGCTGCTGCCCAGACTAACAGCACTGAACAGACAGAAAACACCACTGAAAACAGCCAGATTGAGCAGATTGTTGTCACCGGTAAGGCCAGCGGCATGTCGGGCTTACGGGTTGATCAAAGCTATGCCATTACCAGTGTGTCCGCAGAAAACATTACCAAACTGGCCCCCAAAAGCACTGCCGAGTTATTTACTGTGGTGCCGGGCGTCTGGTCTGAAAGCTCTGGCGGCGTGGCGGGCGCTAATGTATTCGTACGGGGCTTCCCCAGCACCGGTGATGCCCCCTTCCTCAGTATTCAACTGAATGGCGCTGTGATTTATCCGCCTTCGACGCTGTCGTTTTTGGAAAACTCTTCGATTTTCCGCCTCGATGAAACCATCCACTTTATGGAAGCCTTACGCGGCGGCGCCAACCCGGTGATCAGCCACGGCCAGCCCGGCCTGACCACCAACTTTGTGTTAAAAGAAGGCAGTGACCAAACCGAAGGTTTAGTGAAATACAGTACCAGCGATTATGGTCAACAACGCATTGACGCGGTATTAAGCGGTAAACTGGCTGACCGGCTGTACTTTATGGCAGGTGGCTATATCAATCAGTCGGAAGGGCCACGCGAAACCGGTTTTACCTCAGAAAAAGGCCATCAGTTTACGATTAACCTGACCAAAGAACTGGATAACGGCAGCATTAATTTCTATACCCGCCAAACTGACGACCACGGGGTCTGGCATTTACCGGTACCGCTCAATATCGATGGCATCGATAATACCTTTACCCAAATTGGCCCGTTAAACCGCCAGGCTACCATCGCGTATGGCGCTAACGGCGAAACCGCCAGCTTTGACTTTGGCGATGGCCGCGGCTGGAACGGCGGCATCAGTGGCGGCAGTGTCGATCTGGATCTGACCGACAGCTGGCGCCTCGTCTATCGGTTTAGCCATATTAATGGTCAGGCCAACACCTTAGGCCTGGTACCGGAAGGCGGCGCCGTGCGGCTGGGCGATATTCGTGGCGCCAATGAGGTGGTAACCGGCGCCGCAACCGGTAACAGCTATAGCGATGACACCTTTGTGCAGCAAATTGGCCGCTGGGTAGTATTAAAAGATATCAATGCCTTTACTAATGATCTGGCACTAAGCCAACGCACCGATAACGCCGTCTATACTCTTGGCTTATACCAAACCCGCTACTCGGTAAAAGACTGGTGGTCTATCGGAAATCAGGCCTGGCATGTGCTGCAAAAAGGTGGTGAGCGCTTAAGTGGTCTGGCGTGTAATGACCTGCAGGACAGTTGTAGCTGGAACTATGATATTGATGCCACCGGCGATGGCACCACCCGCGCCCTGTATGCTGCAGTGGAGTATCAACTGACCGAACAGTTACGCCTGGATGCCGGCGCACGCCGTGAAAATCATCAGGTTGCCTATACCGTGGACGAGGGGTTAACCGGTCGGGTCAGCAAAGCCGTTGATTACGATGAAAGCAAAACCGCCTGGACTGTGGGTGCTAACTATATGTGGCAGCCGAATATGGGGGTGTTTGCCCGCGTCAATCAGGGCAACAAGATGCCGCATTTTGACGATTTCCGCGATAATTTTGATGCCTTTACCGCCGGTGATAAGTTAATTAAAGAAGTGACACAGTACGAACTGGGTTACAAATGGGCCGAGCGTAATCATAGCCTGTACCTAACCGGCTTTTACAACGAAGTCGAGGGTGAATTGTTTGTTACCCGGCCCGGCGCACCGGCCGAAGTGCTTACCACTGAGGCGTTAGGTATTGAGATTGATGCCAACTATATTGCCGACAATGGCTTTATGCTGAACCTGAATGCGACTATTCAGGATACGGAAATTACCAATCACCCGGATCCGCTGGTAGTCGGCAATCAGGCGATCCGCCAGCCGAAATGGCAGCTGCGGCTAACGCCAAGCTACGGCTTCGAGGTAGCGGATATGTTCGCCACCCTGTACGGTACCGTATCCAGTGTCTCAGATCGCTATGGTGATAATGGCAATACCGTCACCCTTGCAGGCTATACCAAGCTCGATCTTGGGTTGCAGCTGGAGGTCACTGACAACCTGACGGCGCAACTGGCAGTGGCCAACCTGACTGATAAAGCAGGTATTACAGAAGGGGATCCGCGGAATCCGGCTTCGCCGAATGGCCGCTATATTATGCCGCGCACCATCGACTTTAGCGTCAGCTACCGTTTCTAATCCCTCCCTGTGTGGTTTAGGCCTTTACTGCGGTAAAGGCCTTTTTTATCCGCCCGACTAACGACGCAGCATACTGCTAAACACCCCATCCCGCTTGATCAGACCGTGATAGAGCGCGGCAATAATGTGCACCACAATCAGCAGCACTAACAACAGCGCCGCCCAGCCATGAATTTCGCGAAACAGGCCATAG
>DAIOUM010000094.1:0-8647 GCA_036759505.1 Alishewanella sp.
TTATTGCTGTGTACGAATTCAATCGGATCTTCGATAGTCAGAATATGGTCAAAGCGGGTACTGTTGATATAGTCGATCATCGCCGCCAGGGTGGTACTCTTACCTGAACCGGTAGGTCCGGTAACCAGCACCAGACCGCGTGGATTCTCAGCGATGGTTTTAAAAATCTCCGGCGCGCCCAGATCGTCCAGCGTCAGGACTTCGCTGGGGATGGTGCGAAATACCGCCGCCGCGCCGCGGTTTTGTACGAAGGCATTGACCCGGAAGCGAGCTAAATTGGGGATTTCAAATGAGAAATCCGACTCCAGCCGTTCTTCGTATTCTTTACGCTGCTTGTCGGTCATAATTTCATAAACCAGCGCATGGACTTCTTTATGAGTTAGCGGCGGAATATTTAGTTTGCGCACATCACCATCAACACGGATTAAAGGCGGCACACCGGCAGAAAGGTGCAAATCTGAGGCTTTATGTTCAACACTAAAGGCTAATAATTCGGTAATATCCACAACCAGTCACTCCAATTTACCTATTTATGATGAATAACATAGCAGAACAACTGGCCCTCGCCTATCAGCAACTGCACAAATTCAGTGAAAGCCGGCCCACCGACTGGCCGGCGCCAAAATTGATCGCGGTAAGTAAAACCAAGACTGCAGCGGATATTGAAACGGCCTATGCTGCCGGTCAGCGGCGCTTTGGTGAAAATTATCCGCAGGAACTGGCTACTAAAGCCGCTGCACTTACCCATTTGGGTGAGCTGGAGTGGCACTTTATCGGACCGTTACAGTCAAATAAAACCAAACTGGTGGCAGAAACTGCCAGCTGGGTACACAGCCTGGAGCGTGAGAAAATCGCCCGCCGCCTGTCCGAGCAGCGCCCGGCACATCTGCCGCCGTTAAAGGTGTTGCTACAGGTTAATATTAGTGCCGAAGTCAGTAAGGCAGGTATCACTGCAGAGCAGATGCTGCCGCTGGCAGCTGTCGTCGCCACTCTGCCTGGCTTGACGCTAAGCGGACTGATGGCGATTCCGGAGCCCAACCCGACACGACTGGAAGCCGACTTTGCCCAAATGCAACAACTGTCGCGCTTACTACAACAGCACTATCCTCAAGCTGTTGAATTATCGATGGGAATGTCCGATGACTGGCCACTGGCTCTGCGATATGGCGCAACTATGATAAGATTAGGTACGGCTATTTTTGGCGCAAGGAATTATGACAAGCATGAATGACAACAGGGTCGCCTTTATCGGCGCAGGTAATATGGCACGTTGTGTCATCGCCGCTATGGTAAAAGCCGGCTATCCGGCGGAAAATATTCTGGCGGCCAATCGCAGTGAACCCAAGCTGACTGCGCTTAAGGCTGACTTTGCGATTGCCACCAGCCTCAGCAATATTGAGGCCGCCCGCTGGGCTGATGTGATAGTGCTGGCGGTCAAACCACAAATGATGCAGCAGGTGTGCGAACAACTGTTGGCCGAAGCACCAGAGTGTCAGGAAAAGCTGTTTATCACCCTGGCGGCGGGTTTACCGGTCGCGCGCTATCAACAATGGTTAGGTGATATCCGCCTGGTACGGGCGATGCCGAATACGCCGGCGCTGGTGAGCCTGGGCGTAACAGGGCTATTCCCCAGTCGCTGCTCTAACTACGAGCGCGCCTTTGTTGACCATATTTTCAGCGGTACTGGTATGCGGGTCTGGTTAGAGCACGAAGCACAGATTAATCATATTATCGCCGCAACCGGCAGTGCCCCGGCTTACTTTTTCTATTTTATGCAAGCCATGCAGCAAAAAGCTGAGCAACTCGGTTTTAGCAGCAGCGAGGCGAAAGCGATGATCGCTCAAACTGCACTCGGTGCAGCTACCATGGCGCTACAAAGCGACCACAGCTTCGACGAGTTACGGCAACAAGTGACGTCAAAAGGCGGCACCACGCATGAAGCCATTAGCAGCTTCAGCGCTGCCGGCTTAGAACAGATGGTCGCTGCGGCGATGCAGGCGGCAATTGACCGTGCAGAAGAAATGGCGAAAACGCTTTAAGCAGGGAGTGAACTGATGAATGCAGTAATGTTTCTTATTAATACCGCCTTTACGCTCTATCTGATGGTGGTAATGCTCCGCCTGTGGTTACAGCTGGCGCGGGCCGACTTTTATAATCCGTTTAGCCAGTTTGTGGTCAAGGCCACCAACCCGCTGGTGCTGCCATTACGCAAGGTGATCCCCAGCCTCGGCCAGTTAGACACCGCCACCCTGCTACTGGCCTATCTGATTGCTACGGCCAAATTTATTGTGCTGCAACTGGTGTTTTCACCGTCACTTAATCTTGGCGTCAGCTTTGTGTTAGGTGGTCTGTTATTACTAAAAGAAGCCTTGAACCTGCTGTTTTGGGTGTTGGTGATCCGGGCCATTATGAGTTGGTTTAGTCAGGGCCGAAACCCGATGGAGCGGGTGTTCCATCAGTTAACTGAACCCTTTTTAGCGCCGGTTCGTCGGATTATTCCGCCACTGGGCGGCCTGGATTTGTCAGTATTAGTGGTACTGGTCGCCCTGCAGTTTATTAATATCCTGCTCAGTGACTGGTTAAGGTTTGTCTAACAGGAGTCCCATTATGCACCCTCTATTTAAGCTGATTACCGTTTTGCTGCTTGCTCTGCTGTTAACCCCGAACGCCCAGGCTGAACAAAAGAAACAGTTGGGTAATTGGGATGTGCATTATATCGCGTTTAACTCGACCTTCTTAACGCCGGAAGTGGCGCGGGCCGCCAATTTAAGCCGCAACAAGAGCAACGCTATTATTAATATTTCGGTACTGGATAGGCAAAGCCAGCAGGCACAGCAAGTAGTGATCAGTGGTATTGCTCGCAACTTACTCGGTCAGCAACGTGAACTGACCTTTCGCGAAGTTAAAGATGGCGAGGCCATTTATTATATCGCCGTCATGCCATTTCGTAATGAGGAGCAGTTCCGCTTTAGCCTGGATATTCGCCAGGGTAATCAGCGTCAGCAACTGAACTTTGAACAAAAACTCTATACCGAATAGGACCTGTTGATGCAAAAAGTGGTATTGGCCACCGGTAATGCCGGTAAAGTCGCAGAACTGTCGGCAATGCTGGCGCCCTTTGCGCTGGACATTGTGCCGCAAACCGCACTGGGCGTCAGCGATGCCGACGAAACCGGTTTGACCTTTGTTGAAAATGCCATCTTAAAAGCCCGCCATGCTGCCCGGATCACCGGCTTGCCGGCAATTGCCGACGACTCAGGCCTGGCGGTTGCTGCCCTGGGCGGCGCCCCCGGCATTTACTCTGCGCGCTATGCCGGTGTTGGTGCCGGCGATCAGGCTAATATCGACAAACTGCTCCAGGCAATGGCCGGCATCACTGCCAGTCATCGGCAAGCTGCTTTTCATTGTGTTTTGGTGTATTTGCAACATGCTGCAGACCCGACACCGCTAATTTGCCACGGTAGCTGGCAAGGTGAGATTGCCTTGACGCAAAGTGGCAATGGCGGCTTTGGTTATGATCCGGTGTTTTATTTGCCTGAGCTTGGCAAAACCGCAGCCGAACTGACCAAAGCAGAAAAGCAACAGCTAAGCCATCGCGGGCAGGCGCTGCGACAACTGGTTGCCGCGCTGCAGGTTCAGGAGCGCGCGCTTTGAGTTTAAGCCTGCCGCCGCTATCACTTTATATCCATATTCCCTGGTGTATCCAGAAATGCCCGTACTGTGATTTTAATTCCCATGCTGTGAAACAAGGGATCCCGGAGCAGGAATATATTGCGCACCTGCTGGCCGATTTAGATCAGGATCTGCCACTGGTTGCTGGCCGCCAACTTAGCAGCATTTTTATCGGCGGCGGTACGCCCAGTGTATTTAGCGCGGCCGGCATCACCCAAATTCTGGACGGTGTAAAACAGCGGCTAGCCGTCGCTGCGGATCTAGAAGTGACAATGGAGGCCAATCCGGGCACCTTTGAAGCGGAGCGCTTTGCCGGCTATGTCGCTGGCGGAGTGACGCGTTTTTCGATTGGGGTGCAGAGTTTTCAAACGCAGCAACTGAGCGCGCTGGGGCGCATTCATAATGCCGAAGAAGCCAAAGCCGCGGCGCGGCTGGCTGCGACCCTGCCACTGCAGAGCTTTAATCTGGATCTGATGCATGGTTTGCCTGGTCAGACACTGGCAGGCGCCCTGGCTGATTTGCAGCAAGCCATCGACCTTAACCCTCCGCATTTATCCTGGTATCAGCTGACGATTGAGCCGAATACTGCCTTTGCCAGCCGGCCACCAGTGTTACCTGAGGATGAGCTGTTATGGGATATCCAGCAGCACGGCGCTGAGCTGCTGGCTGCAGCCGGTTATCAACAATATGAAACCTCAGCCTACAGTAAAGCCGGCCATCAGTGCCGGCATAACCTGAATTACTGGCGCTATGGCGATTATTTGGGCATTGGCTGTGGTGCCCACGGTAAAATCACCCTGCCCAGCCGCAATAGCATTTTGCGTACAGTAAAGATTAAACATCCGAAGGGCTATATGGATTTAAGCCGCGGCTATCTGGACGAGCGTACCCAGGTCGAGCCGGAAGACCGGCCCTTTGAGTTTTTTATGAACCGCTTTCGCTTACTGGAGCCCTGCCCGATCAGTGACTTTAGCGCCCTGACCGGTTTGCCGCTGAGTGTTATCAGTGGCCCCTTGGCTGAAGCCGAACACAAACAATTACTGACGCTAAGCACGGGTCACTGGCAAATTACGGCCAAAGGTGCCCGCTATCTGAATGATTTACTGACACTCTTTATTTAAATAACCAAACAGAGGTCTGTTATGCGACAACATTTGACTTTCCGAACTGCTACCCTGCCGCTGCTACTCGGTAGTCTGCTAATCAGTGGCTGCGGCCCGAAAACGGCTGAACCCAGCGCCGTAGTACCGACGGTTGCACAGCAACAGGTGGATATGAATGAACGGGCGAATCAGCTGTTTGAGCAAATCTTTAACGAGCGGGTGCAGCGCAACCCGGTATTACAAACCAGCCTCGGCATAAAAGATGACTATGATAAATGGCAGGATCTGTCTGATGCGGCGTTCGAAGCAGAACTGGCACTCACCCGTCAGCATCTGGCCTTACTGGAAGCGATTGATGTTGCCGCGCTGGATAACCAAACCCGTTTAAGTTATCAGCTAATGCACAAGCAGCTGCAGGAAATGCTGGAAGATGCGCGCTGGCGCCTGTACAGCTATCCGGTGAATCAGATGTTTGGCGTACATTCACAGGTGCCGGCGCTGCTAATCAATCAACATAAAATTGACTCCGTCGACGATGCCAAAGCCTATATCGCCCGCTTAAATGCGGTACCGGAATTATTCCGTCAGTTACAGCACCTGCTCACGCAAAGTGCGCAAGCCGGCATCATAGTACCGAAATTTGTATTTCCGCACCTATATTCGGCCAGCGAAAATCTACTGCAGGGCGCCCCGTTTTCAGAGCAGGGTGACAGTACTCTGCTGGCAGATTTTAGTAGCAAGGTGGCAGCCCTGCCGTTATCAGAGCACGAGCAAAAGCTGTTGCTGGATGAAGCCAGAGTGGCACTCATTACCAGTGTCGGGCCGGCCTATCGCAGTCTGATCAGCTTTTTACAGCAATTAGAGCAGCAAGCCGGCACCGATGATGGCGTCTGGCGTTTCCCGGATGGGGCGGCCTTTTATCAGAATCGGCTGGCCCGGATGACCACCACCGATTACAGTGCCGAACAGATCCACCAGTTGGGGCTCAAACAGGTTGAGCGCATTCATGGCGAGATGCGGCAAATTATGCAGCAGGTGGGCTTTGCCGGCGATCTGGCGGAGTTTTTTGTGTTTATGCGCGAAGCGCCACAGTTTTACTATCCGGATACCGAGGAGGGCCGTGCGGCTTATCTGGCTGAAGCCACTGCCGTCATTGACCATATGCGTACCCGGCTGGACGAGCTGTTTTTGGTTAAGCCCAAGGCAGAGATGATAGTCAAAGCAGTTGAGCCATTTCGCGAACAAACCGCGGGTAAAGCCTTTTATCAACGCCCTTCGATGGATGGCAGCCGGCCCGGCGTATATTACGCCAATTTGTACCGCATGAGCGATATGCCAAAGTATCAGTTGGAAGCGCTGGCTTATCATGAAGGTATTCCGGGCCACCATATGCAACTGGCTATTGCGCAGGAGCTGGAGGGTATTCCGAAATTCCGCCGCTTTGGTGGTGCCACCGCCTATATTGAGGGTTGGGGCCTGTACTCCGAATTGCTACCGAAAGAAATTGGCCTTTATCAGGATCCCTACGCTGATTTTGGCCGGTTGGCGATGGAATTATGGCGTGCCGCCCGCTTAGTGGTCGATACCGGTATTCACGCTAAAAAGTGGAGCCGTGAACAAGCAATCCAGTATCTGGTCGACAATACCCCTAATCCAGAAGGCGATGCGGTAAAAGCCATTGAGCGTTATATTGTTATGCCGGGCCAGGCTACGGCTTATATGGTGGGCATGATTAAACTGCTGGAACTGCGCGAGCTGGCGAAAAGTGAACTGGGTGAGCGCTTTGATATCCGCGAGTTTCATAATGTGGTGCTAAAAAATGGTGCTGTACCGCTCGATGTGTTAGAGCAATTGGTGAAAGATTATATCGCCGGCAAGCGCGCCTAAAATAGCGGTGGGCATCAGCCGTACTGCCAGGCAGTACGGCACTCGCCATGGAGGATAACGGATGATCAGCGTCAATTATTATGATCCCGAGCTGGGAGGCTGGCAACAACAGCAGGTCAGCCGCCTGCCAGTGAATGCGCGGCATACGCCGCCGCTGTGGCTTGATTTACAACAGGCCAGCGCAGCAGAAGAGCAACAACTGCTGCAGGACCTGGGCATCGCCGCTACCATGGCCGAAGATTTTAGCAAATCCCGGCACCCACCAAAATTTGAAGCAGTGGGTGATTTTAACTTACTGATTTTACGGGCTTATGCTGACGCTGACTTCAGTGAACTGACCGAAAGTGCTCAGCTTAACCTGCTATTCTGTCATGACATTCTGATCACCAAGCTGCATTGCCGCCAGCAACCGCTGTGTAGCCAACTGCAACCACAATTAGCAAAGCCCAGTGCTAACCAGATCAGCGACTGGGTGAAACAACTTACGCTGATCGTCGCAGCCAGTTATCTGGAAAAACTACTGGTGTTTGAGGATGAATTGGGTGAGCTGGAAGATCGGATGTTACACAAAGGTAATGACGAGCTGATGACGATGATGATGCGTTATCGCTCCGTATTGCGTAAAGTCAGTCGCAACCTGGCCTATCAAAAAGACCTCTTTGCTGACGCCTTGTTCGAGGAGCAGCACAGTCTGCTGCGGCGTTTTGCGCTGGCCGATTTGCGCGACTTTTATGAAAAGTTTGAACGGCTGCATTCGATGACTGAGATGTATTATGACCAGCTCAGTGATCTGGTCCAGGGCTATCTGTCGACCACCTCACATCAAATCAACGAGCGGATGAAGGTGCTGACCATCGTCAGTAGCATCTTTATTCCACTGACCTTTTTGGCCGGCGTTTATGGCATGAACTTCCGCTATATGCCAGAGTTAGAAAGTGAAAATGGTTACTTTATCACCTTGTTTATGATGGGCCTTCTCGGCGGTGGCAGCCTGTTATGGTTTAAATTCAGAAAATGGTGGTAACACAGTTACCACCCAGGAGTGTCTATGGTTGACCACCCGCATTTAGATCTGGAAGAAATTGTTCGTGACAGCTTTGACGAGGATGAGCTGCAACAACTTTTGGCACGCTTAACTGAACTGGAGCCTGCAGAGCTGGCGCTGGCATTGGAGTCGATGCCACTGGAGCAACGGCTGAATTGTTACCTCGGCTTGGCAGTTAGCGACCAGATTGACGCCCTGATGTACATGCGGGTCGATGCGCGGGAAAATATTTTCCGCCAGTTGGATAACCAGCAACTGCGCACTCTGGTTGAAGAAATGGACGTTGATGCGTTGCTGGAGCTTTTGGATGAGCTACCAACCCGATTTTATGACTACGCCTGCTCCAGACTCGATGCCAGTCAACGGCGCTGGTTAGAGACAGCACTAACCTATGATGAGGATCAGTGTGGTCGCTACGCCGACCATGACCTGCTGATTATCAGTAAAAATGCCAGGGTGCGGGATGCAATCCGTTTATTCCAGAATTTACCGGATGATGCCGAATATCAGGATACATTATTTGTCATCGACCGCACCGGCCGCTATGCCGGTCAGATCCAGGCCAGCCGCCTGCTCGGACAGGCGACACATTTACCGGTCGATCCGCTGATTGATCATGATGCGCCTGTGGTTGAAGGTGAGCTGGATCTAGACCAGGGCTCAGATATCGTCTCACGTTCGGGTTATACTGCACTGGCGGTGGTCGATAGCGATGGTAAATTATTGGGTCGGCTATCCATTGGCGAAGCGCTGGAGAATGTCCGCCGCAGCCTGGAAAGCCAGTTTATGCATACCGCAGGTTTGGACGAAGAAGAGGACTTGTTTGCCCCCATCATGATCAGTGCTAAACGCCGCGCGCTGTGGCTCGGTATTAATTTGCTTACCGCTTTTCTGGCTGCCTGGACCATTGGTCTTTTTGAAGCCACCTTACAACAGGTAG
>DAIOUM010000095.1:0-2688 GCA_036759505.1 Alishewanella sp.
GCTGCCGCCAGTTGTTGCGGCTCCTGGGCGCCGGAAATCAGGTATTTATTATTGATAATAAAGGCCGGCACGGAAGAAATGCCAGCATGCTGATAGCGGGCGATATCCTGTTGTACCTGCTCGCTGTAGGCATCTGAGGCCAGAATTTGTGCTGCCGTTGTCACATCTAACCCCAGTTTAGCGACACAGTCGAGCAGCACCTGATGCCTGGAGACATCGGCAGCCTCACCAAAATAGGCGTTAAATAATGCCATTTTCATTGCCGTCGCCTGGCCTTGCGTCTCTGCCCATTTCACCAGCCGGTGTGCATCAAAGGTATTGCAGGTAAAGCGCTGCTGCATCTTGCTGAAATTTAAGCCAAGCTCTGCCGCCACTTCCATAATGTAAGCCTGACTTTGCCGCATCTCGGCTTCGGATTTACCGTATTTACGGCTTAGCGCTGGCAGGATCGGCTGTTGCGGTGCGTTTTTATCCGGATTGAGCTCAAAGGCATGCCATTCCAGTTCAATCTTAAGTTCAGGCAGGCTGGCCAAAGCGCGCTCTAAGCGGGCATAGCCAACAGCGCACCAGGGGCAGGCGATATCAGAAACCAGGTCAATTTTCAGGGTGGTCATACCGTGTCCTCTCAACTATTTACAATGGCAAATTTATGGTTACCTGCTGCCGCTCGCTCAATCTTTTACCACCTGTGTCACCACTGCGCTAAAGCTCCCTTGCGCCAGTCGGGTACTGATGGCATCGCCAACCTTAAGTTGCGCACTATTAGTCAGCGCCTGCTGCTGGCTGTCAAAACTGATGCTATAACCCCGTGCCAGCGTTGCCAGTGGGCTGACGGTATGCAGCTGGGCACTGAGTCGGGCCAGCTGCTGACTGCTGTATTTTAACTGTTGCTGCTGCGCCTGCTGTAAACGCTTTGCCAGCTGCTGTAACTGCAGTTGTTGCTGCTTAATGGCCTTGGCCGGCGATAAATGCTGCAGGCTTTGTTGTAAATAACTGTGTTGCCGCCACGCGGTTTGCAGATGTTGCTGCATCCGCCGTTGCAAACGCAGCTGCAATTCATCCAGCCGCTGCTGCTGTTGCTCCAGCCGCCGCTGTGGATGCAGTTGCTGTAGCCGTTGTTGCAGTTGCATTAAACGTGGTTGCTGCTGTGCCAGTTGCCGGAGTACAGCACGGCTAAGGCGTTGCTGCAGCTGTGTTAACGCCGTCAGATACTGGCTTTGGTCCGGTGATACCAGCTCTGCCGCGGCCGACGGCGTGGCGGCCCGCACATCGGCGACAAAATCGGTTAGCGCAAAATCAATTTCGTGGCCCACTGCACTGACAATCGGGATCGGACAGTCGGCCACGGCACGGGCCAGGGCTTCATCATTAAAACACCAGAGATCTTCAATCGAGCCACCGCCACGGCCGATAATCAAGACATCGACTTCGTTGCGTCTTATCGCGGTACTGAGCATATTTCGAAGCTGAGCAGCGGCGGTTTCCCCCTGCACCTGACACGGATAAATAATCAGCTCAATGCCCGGCGCCCGGCGCGCCAGCACGGTAATAATATCGCGCACGGCGGCACCGGTAGGCGAGGTAATCACCCCTACACGCCGCGGATTGGCGGGTAACGGCTGTTTGCGTTCAGGGGCAAATAAGCCCTCGGCTGCCAGTTTGGCTTTAAGTTGTTCAAACTGTTGTTTTAACAGGCCAGCGCCGGCCGGCTCAATAAACTCGGCCAGCAATTGATATTCACCACGCGGCTCATAAACACTAATCCGGGCCCGGATCAGCACTTGCTGGCCATTTTGCGGCCTGACAGTGGCATAGCGGTTGGCTTGCTTAAACATCGCTACCTTAACCTGTGCCGCCTGATCTTTGAGGCTGAAATACCAGTGGCCGGAGGCGGCCGCGACAAAGTTCGACACTTCGCCAACCAGCCATAGCTGCTGAAACTGCAGCTCCAGCGTCAGTCGTACTTCAGAATTCAGGCGTGATACCGTATAAATATCCGGGTTTTGCATAGCGTCATTCAGTTTAGCAATCAGGCCCCTAGTGTACCCAGAGTGGGGCTACCTGACAAAAAGAAAAAAAGCCTTTGTCCTAAAGCCCGCTTTGCGCTAAAATTGCACCGCAACATTCCCTATCATTTCACCCAGAAAGCGAGATTGTTGCAATGCTCAGGATCATCAAAGAAGCCCTTACTTTTGACGACGTGTTATTAGTACCGGCACACTCTACTGTGTTACCCCACACTGCGGATTTACGCACTAAACTTACCGCCTCAATCACGCTGAATATCCCGATGGTATCTGCTTCTATGGATACGGTTACCGAAGCCCGGCTGGCCATTGCGCTGGCGCAGGAAGGCGGTATCGGTTTTATTCATAAAAATATGACCATTGAAGAGCAGGCTGCCAACGTACGCAAAGTGAAAAAGTACGAAAGCGGTGTGGTATCTGATCCGGTAACGGCCTCTGCTGAGATGACAGTACGCGAAGTGCAGGCACTGGCACAGCAGCATGGTTTCTCCGGCTTTCCGGTACTGGATAAACAGGGTGAATTAGTCGGCATCGTTACCGGCCGGGATATGAGCTTTGAAGCCAATCTGCAGGCGAAAGTGACCGAGGTGATGACGCCGCGTGAGCGTCTGGTTACCGTAAATGAAAATGCCCCACGCGAGCAGGCACTGAAGCTGATGCA
>DAIOUM010000095.1:2788-5062 GCA_036759505.1 Alishewanella sp.
TTGCAAATTGTTGCCGGTAATGTGGCAACGGCAGAAGGCGCTAAGGCGCTGGCCGAAGCCGGTGCCAATGCGGTGAAAGTGGGTATCGGCCCGGGTTCAATCTGTACCACCCGTATTGTTACCGGCTGTGGTGTACCGCAAATTACGGCCATTTCTGATGCAGTAGAAGGGGTAAAAGGCACCGACGTTTGCATTATCGCCGATGGCGGCATCCGTTTCTCCGGTGACATTGCCAAAGCCTTAGTGGCTGGCGCTAACTGTGTAATGGTGGGCTCGATGTTTGCCGGTACGGAAGAAGCGCCGGGCGAAGTTGAACTGTATCAGGGCCGCTACTACAAATCTTACCGCGGTATGGGCTCCTTAGGTGCGATGGCGCAGCGTAACGGTTCCTCTGACCGCTATTTCCAGGGCAGCAACAATGCGGAAAAACTGGTACCGGAAGGCATTGAAGGCCGTGTTGCCTATAAAGGCCCGATTGAAACCATTATCCACCAGCAAATGGGTGGCCTGCGCTCTGCGATGGGCTTAACCGGTTCACCGGATATCGATACCCTGCGCACCAAGCCCAGCTTTGTCAAAGTGACGGCCGCCGGTATGGGCGAGTCGCATGTGCATGATGTGCAGATCACCAAAGAAGCACCGAACTACCGTTTGGGTTAAGTTGGCGGTTAGGTAAATTTAGCGTTTAGGTTAGCTTGGCGTTTTCGTTAAGCCAATACCCGAATCCGGCTGGCGCAAGCCAGCCGCCTGAGCATACAAGGTTACTATGAACAAAAATATTCATCATCATCGTATTCTGATCCTCGACTTTGGTTCGCAATATACCCAGCTGATTGCCCGCCGGGTGCGCGAAATCGGCGTTTACTGCGAGCTGTGGGCCTGGGATGTGACCGAAGCCCAAATCCGCGATTTTAATCCAACCGGTATTATCTTATCCGGCGGCCCGGAAAGCGTTACCGAAGCCGGCTCACCACGGGCACCGGCTTATGTGTTTGAAGCGGGCGTGCCGGTACTGGGCGTGTGCTACGGTATGCAAACCATGGCAGAGCAGCTGGGCGGTAAGGTGCAGGGCTCAGAGGAGCGTGAGTTTGGTTATGCCCAGGTTGAAGTGCTGGCGCCAAATGAACTGTTCGCCAAAATTGAAGATCACATCGGCGCCAACGGCAATGCCTTGTTAGATGTGTGGATGAGCCACGGCGATAAAGTGGTACAGATCCCAGCCGGTTTTACCACTATTGCCCAAACCCCAACCTGCCCGCATGCCGCCATGGCGGACGAAGCGCGGCAGTTCTACGGTGTACAGTTCCACCCGGAAGTCACCCATACCCGCCAGGGCCTGCGGATGCTGGAGCATTTTGTGGTGGATATCTGTGGCTGTGACAAGCTGTGGACGCCAGCTTCGATTATTGAAGATGCCGTGGTGCGCTTAAAACAGCAAATCGGTGATGATCAGGTGATCCTGGGCTTATCCGGTGGCGTCGACAGCTCTGTGGTTGCCATGCTGCTGCACCGCGCTATCGGTAAAAACCTGACCTGTGTCTTTGTTGATAACGGCCTGCTGCGCCTCAACGAAGGCAAGCAGGTCATGGATATGTTTGGCGATCACTTTGGTTTAAATATTATCAAAGTCGATGCCGAACAGCGTTTCCTGTCGGCCTTAGCCGGCGTGGATGAGCCGGAAGCGAAGCGGAAAATTATCGGCCGCGTCTTTGTTGAAGTGTTCGACGAACAAGCGCAAAAGCTGAGCAATGCCAAATGGCTGGCACAGGGCACTATCTATCCGGATGTGATTGAATCCGCCGGTTCAGCAACCGGTAAAGCCCATGTGATTAAATCGCACCATAACGTTGGCGGCTTGCCGGAGCATATGAAGCTGGGCTTAGTCGAGCCACTGCGCGAACTGTTTAAAGACGAAGTGCGCAAAGTCGGTTTAGAGCTGGGCTTACCGTACGATATGCTGTACCGTCACCCGTTCCCGGGACCAGGTTTAGGGGTGCGGGTACTGGGCGAAATCAAAAAAGAATACTGCGACTTACTGCGCCGTGCCGATGCGATCTTTATCGAAGAGCTGCATAAAGCCGATCTGTACAATAAAGTCAGCCAGGCGTTCGCCGTGTTCCTGCCGGTTAAATCAGTGGGTGTAATGGGCGATGCCCGTAAGTACGACTGGGTAATTTCGCTGCGCGCGGTAGAAACCATCGACTTTATGACCGCACACTGGGCACACCTGCCATATGAGTTACTGGGTAAGGTGTCGAACCGGATTATTAACGA
>DAIOUM010000095.1:5162-8557 GCA_036759505.1 Alishewanella sp.
GGGCACACCTGCCATATGAGTTACTGGGTAAGGTGTCGAACCGGATTATTAACGAGATTAATGGTATTTCACGGGTAGTTTACGATATCTCAGGCAAGCCGCCAGCGACCATAGAATGGGAGTGATTTTGACGTCGTCAAAATCCTAGCGCCTTTCTCAACGTTACCTCAACCCCAGGACTCCGGTACGCTCGCCGTACCGGAGTCCATCCTGCGATAGTAATAACAGCGCCAATCTCAACGCTACAGCAAACCTAGGACTCCGGTACGCTCGCCGTACCGGAGTCCATTCTGCGATAGTGATAACAGCA
Organism: Alishewanella sp.; assembly: GCA_036759505.1. Taxonomy (GTDB): domain Bacteria; phylum Pseudomonadota; class Gammaproteobacteria; order Enterobacterales; family Alteromonadaceae; genus Alishewanella. Next base: position 5,473 of record DAIOUM010000095.1, read on the forward strand.
CCAATCTCAATGCTACCGCAAACTCAGGACTCCGGTATGCTTGCCGCACCGGAGTCCATTCTGCAATAGTGATAGCAGCATCAATCTCAACGCAACCGCAAACCTAGGACTCCGGTACGCTCGCCGTACCGGAGTCCATCCTGCGACAGTGGGTTTGGAATTTTTTAGTTGAGGTACTGACTAACTTGTGAGCGTTGCTGGGGCCGTAGGCCGCGAATGAGGTGGATTTTTAGCTGTGTTCAAGCATAAATGCACGAAGCTGTCGCTCCTCTCGCATGACAAAGAGCACAAAAACCCGCTGTTCATCCTCACGATAAAAAATGCGACAAGGTGGAACCACTACTTCCCTATATACCGAATCTGGGAGCTCAGGAGGAATCCGTCCGGATCTGGGAAAGTTCGCCAAACGTTCTGTCTTATCGAAAACAGCCTTCACCAGATTGCTTGCGGCAGCAGGATTGTCCAAAGCAATATACTCAGCAATGGCATCCAGTTCCTGGAGTGCTGGCTCTGTCCAGATTACTTCAGCCATTTACTCATTTTCTGTTTGGCCTCACTTTGGCTAAGCGTTCTGCCTTCAAGTACAGCACGCTCACCCCGAGAAAGCCCCTCAAGCAGCTCAAGCCGACGCTGCATAAATTCATAATCCTCCACATCAACAAGGTATGCAGATGGCTGACCATGCTCCGTAATCAATACGGGCTCTTTCGACAGGTGCAGCTCTGCCAGAATCTTTGTAGCTTGGCGCTTTAGATTCGTAACTAACTCAACCTTCATAATTTCAACCTGCCTTCAGTGTAAAGTGATACTATAGTATCACTTTTCGAGAGAGGCAATCTCAGATAACGCCCGAAGCACGCGCGGCTTTGTAGTGGAGGCGGAGCCGAAACAAAAAAGCCATTGCCGTGCCTGTGATAGCAAGAAAAAATGCGAGGAACGCTTTAGCAGAAAAAAAGAACCACAACTTTAAACACCCGAAAGCGGCTAACACCTGAATTAAACGCTCCGTGAAGCTGCATCGGTTTGGACAAATAATTAGCTGCCACCGGCGATGCCAATTTTTGGACGGTACTGCGCCAGCAAGTGCTTCAGGCCGACGGCGTACGCGAAGGACGCCACCCAAAACATAAAGCCTATTGTCAGAGCCTTGGCAAATGAGCTCGAGCCGCTTGGGTCCGGATAGATGTGCAGGTGAATCGCAACGGCGAGTAATGTTGCCAAAATAGAGCTGCCGAAAATGGATATGGTGCGTGGCATCTCCATGAGCACGTTCTTGGCAATCGAGAGCACGCGGGGGCTCTCCTTCGTCGCCGCTAATAGAAAGAAGAGTACGCCGGACACTACCAAAATGGACAGTAGTGAGAGGAAGAACTCAGGGAACGTAGTGCCGTTGATTTTCTGGTTGGCGTAAGCTGCCAGAGCAGCGCTGTCACGTAGAAAATTGGATGAGAACATTGCAATAAAGAAGAAGATCGCAGTTTGTGCGATCGATATGGACAACTCCTCTGCAAGCAGCCATAGGCTATTCCTCTGTGTTTTAGCTTCTTGTCCTTTCATGATAAGACTATATTCCTACTGTGGCAGCTAATGCCTAAATTTAGCTCGGAGAGCCGCGCAGCGGGCTGACGTCACAGACATAACTTTTTGCTGTCGAAAAAGTTTGATTGTTATGTTTATTGGTAAACAACCTCGGTTGATATAGCAATGCAGCCATTACCGGCAGGCATGAGCAGTCTATCAACGCTGCCTGACGGATTCTTCAAAACCACAAGACCTGCTAGCTCTCCTGAATATTTCCAATCACTAAAATTTGTTTCACGAGCAACACTGCAGGATTTATCAACGTAAAAAACTGTCGTATACGAGCCATCGCATCGGCCTGTTTTACCGGGTGAAACATTCAACATAGCAGCAGAATGCCCATCTGGATACTTGACAGCAATTAGCGCATTAAACAGCCGAGTATCTGCCTCATTATTATTCCATGTTGCTAATGAGCCATGATTATTGTCTTTAATCACAAATTTTGACAACCCGTCAACCAAATCTAGGCAAGCGTTGAAGCCAGCACCCTTTGCGTGCTGCGTTGGTAGTGTTTCAGCATCCGCTGCTGCCGATAAAAAAACTGCACCAAGCAAAAAAAGTCTTTTCATTGTCATCTCCATTTTTGATATAAAATTTAAACATAATGTTCGTAGCACAGGCCGAAACCCGCGCAGCGGTTGAGGTCCAGGCCACGCAGTGGCCGATTGTGACTGCGTTTGTTGGAGAACAATACTATCAATCCTTGCGGCTAAAATAGAACCCAGTGATTGCACCAGTTAATGTACCAAGGAATGCTAGCACTTCGCTGAAGTGATTTTCATGGCCGACAACTATAGTAACAATTGCAGCTGCCATAACAAATAACGCTAAAACAGGGCCAGTCCTATGTGTAAGCCGAAGAGCTACAGGCTCAATAAAGCCAGTTCCTTTGCAAATGGAGCACACTAAACCATGAGTATTTTTATGACTTAAGAAGAAACCTCGTTGGGCACAGATTGCACATGCAACTCCGTCTTGGCCATTTCTACATGTCCCAGAATTGCTGCAATGGCCACATGATTCATATTTGGGTTGCTGCAAATTAACTCTCCTTGTTCTCTAATGCTTAATATCCGGAAAAATCTGTATTTAAATACAGATCCTTCTGCTGTTGTTAATTTAATGTGTTAAATATTACATAGATTTTCTAAAGCTTACAACAAGCGGCTATTTACACTTCCTGAAAATAAGGACTAATCCGTCTAAAAGCATTGGCTGGCTATACTCAGATGCGAACAGGATACTTTTACAGCTCCAATATCCGCATTTACGACTACGGTAGTTTTCCGCTCCAGATCGCAGATGTGACTCCGGTACGACAAGCATACCGGAGTCAGGTGTAGTAGTGCAGGCTAAGATTCCCAAGTTGGCGCCACTGTGCTACTTTTATCTGGCTGACCAACTCCGGACGGGATCCGTAGCCGCGTGCACATACTCAACGCCGGCTTCGCATTGCATAATAAGAGGAAAAACCGATGCGTAACGTCAAAGTCATCCAGCA
>DAIOUM010000096.1:0-8429 GCA_036759505.1 Alishewanella sp.
CCCACCGCCTCAGGTAAAACCGCCCTGGCGATTGCCCTGAAACAGCAGTTGCAGCGGGCGGAGCTGATTAGCGTTGACAGTGCGCTGGTTTACCGAGGTATGGACATCGGAACGGCGAAGCCGGATGCAACAGAATTGGCGGCGGCACCGCACTTTTTATTGGATATCCGCGATCCGGCACAAAGCTATTCCGCGGCAGATTTCCGGCAGGATGCACTGGAGCTGATTGCTGCCATCCGGCAAAGGGGCAATACTCCTATCCTCGTCGGCGGTACCATGCTGTACTTTAAAGCCTTGTTGCAAGGTATTTCCAGTTTACCGGCGGCGGATCCTGCAGTTCGGGCGGAACTGGAAGCAGAAGCTGCGGTCAAAGGTTGGCAGGCTATGCATCAGCAGTTGGCACAGCTTGATCCGGTGGCGGCGGCACGGATCCACCCGAATGATCCTCAGCGGATCAACAGGGCGCTGGAAGTTTACCGTCTGACCGGTCAATCCCTGACGGCGTTAACGGCGCAGCAGGCAGAGCCTCTGCCGTATCAGGTGCGACAATTTGCCATAGCCCCGACTGATCGGGCTGAGTTGCACCGGCGTATTGAGCAGCGCTTTTTGCAGATGTTAGCCCAGGGGTTTGAGCAGGAAGTTCGGCAGTTATATCAGCGCGGTGATCTGCATCCGGATTTGCCGTCGATCCGCTGTGTCGGCTACCGTCAGATGTGGGATTATCTGGCTGGCGGCGTGGATTACGAGACTATGGTTAGTCAGGGTATAGCCGCCACACGGCAGCTGGCGAAACGGCAGTTGACTTGGCTGCGTAGCTGGCCGGATTTACACTGGTTAAAAACCGAAGCGCCGCTGGCGGAAAACTTGCAAGCTGTCATTTCTTCGCTAAGCTAAAAATGGTGGCAAAAATTTCACGTTTAACAACTTGAAATAAAAAAAATAATACCTATATCAGGCATACTAAATAAAAAAGGAAAGCGTGACATGGCAAAAGGCCAATCATTACAAGACCCATTTTTGAACACCTTAAGACGGGAGCGCATTCCTGTTTCAATTTACTTGGTGAATGGGATTAAATTGCAGGGTCAGGTTGAATCTTTCGACCAGTTCGTCATTCTGCTGAAAAATACCGTCAGTCAGATGGTATACAAGCACGCCATTTCTACTGTTGTACCTGCCCGGGCGGTTAATACTATGACCAGCCAGAGCGGTGCTGCCGATGAAAGCGAGGATCTCGAATAATTAGCGGGGTAACAGCGCTTGTTTGAACTGGCTGAGCCGGCTGAGCAAGCCGTACTGGTACACGTTAATTTCCCGCAGGAACAGTCTACCGAAGATCTGCAGGAGCTACGCATGCTAGTGGCTTCTGCGGGTGTTGCCGTGCTGGGCGAATTAAGCTGTAGTCGTCAGGCGCCGGACGCGAAATTATTTATCGGTACCGGTAAGGCTGCTGAACTTGCGGCACTGGTCGCTGATACTGCCGCGTCGGTCGTGATCTTCAATAACGAGCTGAGCCCCAGCCAAACCCGCAACTTAGAGCGGCTGTGTCAGGCGCGGGTAATAGATCGTACCAGCCTGATCCTGGATATTTTTGCCCAGCGCGCCCGCACCTATGAAGGGAAATTGCAGGTCGAACTGGCGCAGCTACAACATCTGGCTTCGCGACTGATCCGTGGCTTTGACAACGAGCGGCAGAAAGGCGGTATTGGTTTACGCGGTCCGGGTGAAACCCGGCTCGAAACCGACCGGCGCTTGCTGCGGGAAAGGGTTAAGGCGTTAAAGGCCCGGCTGGAAAAGCTTGGCCGTCAGCGCGAGCAAGGCCGCCGCGCCAGACAACGCTCCGAACAACCGGTCATTTCCATCGTCGGTTATACCAATGCCGGCAAATCGAGCTTATTTAACCGTCTGACCCGGGCTGAGGTCTATGCCGCAGATCAGCTGTTCGCGACCCTTGATCCTACGCTGCGCCAAATCAGCTTGCCGCAGTTTGGTGAAGCGATACTGGCGGATACCGTCGGCTTTATCCGGCATTTACCGCATGATCTGGTGGCGGCCTTTAAATCGACCCTACAGGAAACCCGCGATGCTGATCTCCAGCTGCATGTGATAGATGCCGCGGATCCGAGGCGGGATGAGAATATGCGACAGGTGCAGCTGGTGTTAACCGAAATTGACGCTGCTGAAGTACCGCAGTTGCTCGTGTTCAACAAAATTGACCAGTTAGCACAACAGCCCCGTATAGAGTACAACGAACAGGGACTGCCCGCGGCTGTCTGGTTGTCTGCGTTAACTGGCGCTGGTCTGGATTTATTGCAACAGGCGTTAATTGAACGCTTATCGCAGCAGTATTTGCAACTGGAGCTGTGTTTACCGCCACATTATAGCCAACTGCGCGCGCAGCTGTTCGCACTGCAGGCCGTGCAACATGAACAGTATTTGGAAGATGGTAGTTATTCGCTGCAGCTGAAGTTGGCGGCGGCACAATGGGCCAGATTGCTAAAGCAGTACGGGCAGCCGCTGGAAAACTATATCGTCAGGCCGCCAGTTTTTTGATACATTAACCTTTGACAGTAACTTTATAAGTGGAGTTAAGCATGGCTTGGAATGAGCCGGGCAATAACGGCAAGAATAACGATCCCTGGAAGCAAGGGGGTCGGGATCAAGGCCCGCCCGATTTAGATGAAGTATTCCGCAATTTCGGTAAGAAATTTGGTGGTATCTTTGGTGGCAAAGGCGACAACTCTGGTGGCGGCGCGTCAGCACTCTTTACCGTAGTGCTGGTGGTGGCGTTATTAATCTGGGGTTTAAGCGGCTTTTATACCATTAAAGATGCGGAACGCGGCGTGATCCTGCGTTTCGGACAATACCATACTGAAGTTGGTGCAGGTATCCACTGGAAGCCAACCTTTATCGACACTGTTACACCGGTCAATACCCAGGAAGTTCGCTCGCTGCGCACTGACGGTTTTATGCTAACGCAGGATCAGAACCTGGTTCGGGTGACTTTCGAAATTCAGTACCGGATTTTTAATGCCCGCCAGTATCTGTTCTCAGTGGTCGATGCTGACCGTAGCTTGCGTGAAGCTACTGACGCCGCATTGCGTTTTGTTATCGGTCATTCGATTATGGATGATGTGTTAACCCGTGGTCGTGAAGTGGTACGGCAGAATACCCGTCAGGAACTGGAAAGCATTATTCAGCCTTACAATATGGGTCTGGTGCTGGTTGACGTTAACTTCCGAGACGCCCGTCCGCCGGAGGAAGTCCGTGACGCCTTTGACGATGCGATCAAAGCCCAGGAAGATCAGGAGCGCTTTGTCCAGGAAGCGACTGCTTATGCCCGTGAAGTGGAACCGCGTGCCCGTGGTCAGGTTAACCGCGTGATGCAGGAAGCTGAAGCCTACAAGCAACAAATCGTACTGAAAGCGCAGGGTGAAGTTGCCCGCTTCGAGCAGTTATTACCGCAATATCTGGCTGCACCTCAGGTAACCCGTGACCGGATGTATCTGGAGACGATGGAATATGTCTACAGCAATACTTCGAAAATTCTGGTTGATGTAAAAAATAGCAACAACCTGATGTATTTACCTTTAGAACAGCTGATGAAAGGGACAGCCGCTGGTCAGAATACCCAGGGTGCAACCCCGGTTCGCCCAAATCTGGACAGTGTGAATACACCGGTACAACCGGCACCGGTGCGTAGCTCAACACCCCGTACCGGCAGTGGGAGGTAATAGCAGATGAAAAACTTTATTATGGCAATTTTGGTGGTGCTGGCATTAGTCGTGGTATCGGCCATCTTTGTGGTGCCAGAAGGTCAGCGCGCCATTGTTACCCAGTTTGGTAAAATTCAGCGTGATGCAGAAAACCGGGTACTGATCTATGAACCAGGTTTACATTTTAAATTACCGCTGATCCAGGAAGTCCGTAAGCTGGACGCCCGGGTACAAACCCTGGATGACCAGGCTGACCGCTTTGTGACCGCAGAGAAAAAAGACCTGTTAGTTGACAGCTATGTCAAATGGCGGATCAAAGACTTTGGTGCTTTCTTTCTGTCAACCGGCGGTATTAAATCGCAAGCTGAAGTGCTGTTAAAGCAGTATATCAACAACGGTCTGCGGACTGAGTTCGGTGCCCGTACTATCCAGGAAATTGTCTCCGGTGAGCGTACCCAGTTGATGCAAAGTGCACTGTCGCAAGCGGCGCAGGCAGCCAACGAGCTGGGGATTGAAGTGATTGACGTGCGGGTGAAACAAATCAACCTTCCAACCGAAATCAGCGACTCAATCTTTGCCCGGATGCGTGCCGAGCGTAAGGCGGTAGCCGATGAGCATCGTGCCCGTGGTCGTGAGCAAGCGGAAATTATCCGTGCCGATGTTGATGCCCGCGTTACCGTTATGCTGGCGGATGCCGAGCGGAATTCCCGTACCGTGCGCGGTGAAGGTGATGCTACCGCGGCCCGGGTTTATGCGGAAATGTTTAACAAGAACGCGGAGTTTTATAGCTTTGTCCGCAGCCTGGAAGCTTACCGTAACAGCTTTAATTCGAAGAACGATGTGCTGATTGTGCAGCCGGATAATGATTTCTTCAAATTTATGCGTTCGGAAAAAGGTCGCAATTAACTCAGTTTAGCTTGCATTGAAAAAGGCCCGTCAGGGCCTTTTTCTTCCGTGTAAAATCGCTGGCGGGGAGGCGCTATGTACCAGCAGTTTTATCAGAAATTCTTAACCGCCAATGCCGGTAAGCAGCACTTTGCCTGTCACTCGCATCATTATTGGCCGGACGTTACCCGCGAGGCTCAGTTGGCATACTGGGATGACAGTGCCCGGTTGGTTGATGATAAGTGGCAATATATTTTCGGCCAGAAGGTACCGCAAACTCAGCAGCTGATTGCAGATATTCTGAATCTGCCCTTGCCGGAGCAGTTGGTATTTGCCCCCAATACCCACGAACTGGTGATGCGGTTGCTAAGCTGTTTTGACTGGCAGCAACCTTTAAAAGTCTTGACGACAGATAGCGAGTTTTACAGTTTTCAACGGCAGATCAAACGTCTGGCAGAATTAGCCAACGTTGAAGTGGTACAGATCCCGACTGAACCCTTTGCCAGCTTTAGCGAACGTTTTACCGCAGCTGCCGCCCAGGCCGAGTACCAGCTGATTTTCTGCAGCCAGGTATTTTTTAACTCTGGTTATGCCATCGCCGATCTGCCGGCCTTCGTCAAAGGTTTGGCTGCGGTCAGTCAGGCGATGCTGGTGATCGACGGTTATCATGGTTTTATGGCTCTGCCTACCGATTTGTCTGAGATTGCGGAGCGGATTTTCTATCTAGCAGGCAGTTATAAGTATGCGCAAGGCGGCGAAGGCTGCTGCTTTATGGCGGTGCCGGCCGGCAGTGAGCAGCGTCCGCTTTACACCGGCTGGTTTGCCGAGTTTGGCACTTTGGCCGCACAAAAGTCGGCCCTGGTGTTATATAGCGAGGATGGTTACCGTTTCGCCGGCGCAACTTTGGATTTCAGTGCGCTATACCGTTTGGAAGCCGCCTTGTTGTTGTTTAAGCAGCAGGGTATTACGGTCGGGCGTATCCATCAGTATGTGCAGCAGTTGCAGCAACACTTTCTGATCTTGCTGGACGAACTGGCGCATCCGCAACTTAATCAACAGCAACTATTGCTGCATGATGCCAACTGTCATGGCCACTTTTTTACCTTCAGGCTGGGCAGTGCCAGTCAGGTTGCCGAGCTGGCTGCCTATCTGAAACAGCATGGTATTGAGACCGATTATCGCGGCGATCGGCTACGCTTTGGTTTTGCCCTTTATCAGAACGCTGACCAGTTTGATTTGTCGTGTCTTAAATCCTTATAAATCAATGAACTGACCAGGCCGTGAAAATTCACGGCCTTTTTTTCGTCTGGACGGCTGAAACTTGGCCGGGCTTTTGTTAAAATCCACGCCTAATTTTTTCCGTGATGTGGGAACCATGGCTAAGAACGTCGTTGTGCTCGGCACCCAATGGGGTGACGAAGGTAAAGGTAAGATTGTTGACTTATTAACCGATAAAGCCAGCTATGTGGTGCGCTATCAGGGCGGCCATAATGCCGGGCATACGTTGGTAATCAATGGTGAGAAAACGGTATTGCACCTGATCCCGTCAGGCATTTTACGTGACAATGTAAAATGTGTGATTGGTAACGGCGTGGTACTGTCACCAGAAGCTTTCCTGAAAGAAATGACCATGCTGGAACAGCGTGGCGTACCGGTGAAAGAGCGGTTACTGGTGAGCGAAGCCTGTCCGTTAATTCTGCCTTTCCATGTTGCACTGGATGTTGCCCGTGAAAAAGCCCGTGGCGATAAGCCAATCGGCACCACGGGTCGCGGTATCGGCCCGGCTTATGAAGATAAGGTTGCGCGTCGTGGTTTACGCGTTGGCGATCTGTTTAATCCGGAGCTGTTTGCTGAAAAGCTGAAAACCGTAATGGACTTACACAACTTTACGCTGACTCAGTACTACAAAGTTGATGCCATTGATTATCAGAGCACGCTGGATAATGCGCTGGCGATGGCTGATTTACTGAAATCTCTGGTGGTTGACGTCACTGAGCTGTTGGATCAGGCACGCAAGAACGGCCAGCGTATTATGTTTGAAGGTGCTCAGGGTACCTTGCTGGATATCGACCACGGCACTTACCCCTATGTGACCTCTTCAAACACTACTGCAGGTGGTGTGGCAACTGGCTGTGGTTTTGGCCCGCGTTATCTGGATTATGTCCTGGGTATCGTTAAAGCCTACACCACCCGTGTTGGTTCAGGTCCGTTCCCAACCGAGCTGGATTGTGCTGTCGGTGAACACCTGGGCGTGAAGGGCCATGAATTTGGCGCCACCACTGGCCGGAAGCGCCGCTGTGGTTGGTTTGACGCTGTGGCGGTACGCCGTGCGGTGCAGCTGAACAGTATCTCTGGTTTCTGTTTAACTAAGCTGGATGTACTGGATGGTCTGGAAACAGTAAAAATCTGTACCGGTTACCGTCAACCTGATGGCTCAGTACTGCAAACTCCGCCGCTGGCAGCGGAGGGCTTTGAAGTGGTGCAGCCGGTTTATGAAGAAATGCCAGGCTGGAGTGAAAGTACTTTCGGCATCCAGCAGCTGGAGCAGCTGCCACAGGCTGCGCGCAACTATATTAAGCGGTTGGAAGAAGTGACCGGCGTACCTATTGATATCGTTTCTACCGGACCAGATCGGGTACAAACCATAGTGCTGACCCATCCGTTTGCGGACTAAGCTTGTTGCAACACCAAGAAAACGCTGCCACTGAGCAGCGTTTTTTATTTATCGTGACTACTGGAACGGATTAACCTGGCACACTATGCTTTATGGCGTAAATTTTGCTTGGCTTTTGTATCTGCCTTTAACGATGGTTGTTTGACGCTATGCTAAAATCGGCTCTCTTTATCTCTGTCAGCGTTGTTGCCATGGCCGCAGTGCTACCTCTGCACAGCCAGGAATTGCAGCCGGTCGAGCTGTACACTCAGGACGAACTGATTAAGCTGATCCGTGAAAACAGCCATTTACAGCGGGTCAAAGCCGACGATTGTCAGTTGGTACAGGACATCGAGGCTCGGGCCGAAATTATGAAGCTGCCATCCTATCAATTTTTGTTTGGCGATATGCTGGCCTATGGTGTCTGTGTGCCGCGTGATGTCGAGCGTGGCTGGGACTTTATGTTGCAGGCGGCATCACAGGGGTTACCTGAGGGCTTAGAGCAAATTGGCCGTTATTATCATCTTGGCCGTTTGGTGCAAAAAGATCTGGCTAAAGCCATTGTCTATCTGCGCGAGGCCGCGGCGCTGGGTAATTTAAAGGCACGGATCCGCTTGGCGGAAATTCTGGTCGCGGGGCAGGGCAGTCCGGCTGATTTTGAACAAACTTATCGTTGGTTGCATCATAGCATTACCGCTGATGAGGCAACTCATGCTAAAATTAATCGCCTAAAAAAACAGCTGGCCGAAAAGATGCCAGCACGGGTAGTGGCGAATGCCGAACGCCCTGTAAGATGAAATTCATCTCATTTTCTCTGCGGGGTGTTACACTGAATAGTATCAAAAGGAAACAAAAGTTTAATTAATGACGGTAAATGATCCGCATCTTGCGCGTGAGCAAGAAAAATACGACAACCCTATCCCCAGCCGCGAGTTTATTCTCGAGCACATCGAAAAACGGCAACAGCCGGCCTACTTTGAAGAACTAGTCAGCGAACTTGGTCTGAATGACGATGAAGCCATCTTTGCGCTGAAAAAGCGCTTGCGTGCTATGGAGCGCGATGGTCAGCTGCTGTTTACCAAAAGTAAGCGCTATGGGTTAGTGGACCATATGGATTTAGTCAAAGGCACGGTGATTGGTCATCGTGAAGGCTTTGGCTTTTTAAAAACAGAACA
>DAIOUM010000097.1:0-1065 GCA_036759505.1 Alishewanella sp.
ATGAAGCCCTTAAAGTATTGCTCGAGATCCGTGGCGGTAATGAGTTCGATAATGCTTTTTTAGCGCGTTTTATCGGTAACTTATACGCACAGCGTGACGCTAAACAGGCTATCCGTTATCTGGAACAGGCAACCAAGCCGGATGTACTGAGTTTCGCCGATCAGTCATCTTCTCTGAAATTAGTTGCCGACTTACAGCAAATGGAAGGGATGCACAAGGATGCCATTCGTAACTACGAGGCCTGGATCCGTTTTACAGGTGAAAACGACCCGGACGTCTATCTGCGGATAGCTAACTCGTATTACCAATTACAGGACTATAAAAACGTCCTGGTACCAATTGATAATGCCATCCGTTATTCCAGAACACCCAACAAAAATCACTATATGTTGAAGATGGGTGCCCTGTACGAGTCGCGCAACTATCCGAAAACGGTTGAAGTGGTGGAAACCATGGTTCAACTGTTCCCGGAAGAGCGGCAGTTCTGGGTTTATCTGGGTAACTTTTATACATTGGTAGAGGACTACCAAAAGTCGTTGAGCGCGTTTCAAATTGCGTATAACAATGGCTATCTGGAGTCTGAAACAGAGCTGAAAACTTTGGGCCAGATGTATGCGAATAATAATATTCCATACAAAGCGGCAACGATTTACGAGAAGTACCTGAAGAGCGGTAAAATTAAAAAAGACCGCACTATGTTAACTGCAATTGCATCTAACTTTCAGGCCGCCCGTGAATTTGCGAAAGCAGCCCAGTATTATGGCGAGCTTGCTGCCCTGACTAACGAAGCAGATGCTTACCGCCGTCAAGCTATGGCTTTTATGGCAATTCAGCGTTATAACGATGCCCTGAAAGCCTTTGAAGCTACGCTGGCGCGTGATTCAAGCAATGCCGGCCGGGTGCATATGAGCATGGTTGAAGCCTACCTGAATCAGGGGAAACTGCGTGAAGCTTATGCCTCACTGCAACAGGCAAAACGTGACTCAGCGACAGCCCGTCAGGCGAATAGCTATGAAAACTATATCAGAGAGAAGGCCCGGGTTAAGGGTATTAATCTCTAATAGT
>DAIOUM010000097.1:1165-8055 GCA_036759505.1 Alishewanella sp.
TGCTCGCGGATCTGGCGTAAGGTTTGAAAGCTGCTCTTATTCGTGGTGGCTCGAAAGCCAAGGTCCTCAGCATTGATGAGTTTGCTTTCGGATAAAATCACCGCTGACTTCAGTTTGTTTTGTAATTCGCGGATGTTTCCCGGCCAGCTATGGCTCAGCAGCGCTTCAGTTGCACAGGGAGTAAAGCCCTGGATCTGGGTTTTATATTCCTGATTAAAACGATGCAGTAAAGCTTTAGCAATCAGAATAATGTCGTGACCGCGATTACGCAGCGGTGGGATCCGCAGCACAATCTCGCTGATCCGGTAATACAGATCTTCGCGGAAGCTTTGTGCGGCAACCATATCCTGTAAATCACGATGTGTGGCGCAGATCACTCTGACATCGACTTCGATTTCGCTGCGACCACCAACCCGCTCAATAACCCGTTCTTGCAGAAAACGCAGCATCTTGGCTTGCAGCGAAAGGGGCATATCGCCAATTTCATCCAGAAGCAAGGTGCCGCCATTGGCACACTCTATTTTACCGAGCGTGGTTTTTACCGCGCCGGTAAAGGCGCCTTTTTCATAACCAAACAGTTCACTTTCCAGTAAGTTTTCCGGAATAGAGGCGCAGTTAATCGCAACGAAGGGTTTGCCGGCACGTGGACTTTGCCGGTGAATAGCGCGGGCAAAAACTTCTTTACCGGTACCGCTTTCGCCTAATAACAAGGTAGTAATTTCTGTTGGTGCAATTTTCTCAACGGTGCGGCAGGCTTTCTGGATCGCTTCGCTATTGCCAATAACATCGGCCTGCTGATAGCTGCTGGCTTTTAATGCTTTGTTCTCCTGTTCCAACTGGCTTAACTTAAAAGCACGTTGCAGAATAATATTCAGCACATCGGCATCGATAGGTTTCTGGTAATAATCATAAGCACCAAGCGCTATGGCTTGCAACGCATGATTATTATCGGTACTGCCGGTAAGCACTATGACCTTGGCTTCCGGTTTAGCGGTTAAGATTTCGGTTAGACAAGCTAAACCCTCTGAAGCATTGGCGGCATCAGGGGGTAAACCCAGATCCAGCGTAACAACGGCTGGTTCAAAGCGGCGCAATTGCGTCATGGCTTGTTGCCGGTCGGCAGCGAAGACCAATTCGTAATCACTGAGGCTCCATTTTAGTTGTTTCTGGATACCCAAATCATCTTCAATTACCAAAACGGTATGCATCTTACGGTCCTTGTAGCAAAGGGTCTGCAGGCGGAATATTGTTAGCTAAGTGTAACGGAAGTTCCAATTGAAAGGTAGTGCCAAGCCCTGGTTCGCTTTGCACTTTGATACTACCGCCGGCCTGCTCAATAAAGGTTTTGGCATCATAAACGCCTATTCCCATACCCGCATTACCTTTAGTGGTATCAAAAGGTTTGAACAGCCGGTGCTCAATAAAGTCGGCGGTCATACCGCTACCGGTATCACTGATTTCAATCTTTAACTGTTCCCCGCTGACATCAAGAGTTAAGCGGATCTGACCATCATCTGCAGTGGCGTGCTGGGCGTTATCCAGCAAGTGGAAGATAATATTAGCAAAGCGCTCTTTATCCAGGGTTAAACTGGCATCCTGCTTTACGACAAGTTTAGGTGTCGGGAGCTTATTCGCACAACGTTGGCTGATGACTTGTTCCATTAACGAGGCAACGGTAAAGCTACGCAATGGGTGACTAGAGCTGTGTTTGCTGGTCAGTTGTAACAACATATGGTCCAGACGTTGCTGCATCGCTGCTAGGGTAGTGAAGCTATCTTCAATAAATTCGGGATTATGCTTATGTTTGATGGCGTTGCGTAATAATAGATCCAACTGGGCTTTTACGTTTTTCAAATCGTGCACGACAAAGGCAGACATTCGGCTAAAGGCGGCAAATTGTGCGTTTTCGCTCAGTTGATCACTATGTTGAATAAGTTGCAGCAAAGCGGCAATTTGCTCTGATACTACTGACAGGTAATCTCGCAATTCCCAGTTGAGTTTCAACTCGTGCCCTGAACTGGCCCGCATCAGACAAACGCCCCAGAGCTGGTCTTTAGTCCGGATTGGCAGTAACAATTGAAATTTAAGCTGTGAAAAATCCAACCCTTTGGTTAGATCGTCGTTTTCGGTCAGATCTAGCTGCCAGGCATCATTCTGATGTTGTTGATAGTAACGCTCCAGCAGGGTGAATTCGGTTTCTGTTAGCGCCGGGCGTTGTTGTAGGGCCAGGACCTTGATCTGAGTTGGCGTTTGAAATTGCAGTAAGGCGCCTTGCTGGTAATGAATGGAGTCCAACCACACTCCCAGGATCTGTTGAAAGCGACTGGGTTGATTCAGATCGACCTGCCTCAGTCCTTGAGTCAGTTTTAACCATTGTTCACGATAGTCGAAGCGGTTGGCAAAAAAATGCTTTTCAATAAAGACCTTTACTTTGCGTCTGACGGTGGCAGATAGCAGTAATAACAGCATCAGTACAAAGCCCAGTACGATAAAGCTGATTTGTAACAGTTCGGACCAGCTACCGCCGACATACCTCAGGTAAAAACCGGTCAGTGCCAGCAAACATAAATACAGGCCGGCAGCCAGTACCAGAGTGCTCTGCAGCACTACATCGCGGGATATATAGACCTTGATTTCCCAAACGGTAATACGGCGAATGGAGAGCGTCAGGACAGGGACCAGCAAGGCAAAAACAAAGCCCCTGGCTTGCCATAGCTGTAAATCAACCCGGGCGAATAGTGCCGATTCCGCCAGCAGCACAAAATCAAATACAGCGGCAGCGCCCAGAGCGATAATCAGCGGCTTATACTGCCATTTCTCGGCAGCAGAGGCTTTACGGTACAGCGCCTCTAGTAATGCCAGTTGTACGACGCAAAATGCCAGAGAGCCGGTATAAAGCAAGCTATTGGCAGCGGGCAGGAGCAGTGCGATGGTTAGCCAGCTCACGCCTAACAGCAGTGTCAATAAGGTGTGCGGTTTTAACAGAAACTGTGCAATACCCGACTGAGGCTGCAACGCAGCCAGTAAGAACAAGATCAGTAGCAACTGGCGCGACCATTCCAGTACCCTGGATAATGGCTCGGCATAGGGGATAGCCAGAGTCGTGGCATACCAGAGGGCCCAAAGCAGGCTACTGACAGTAAAAGCCAGCAGCAGTTGTTTGGGCACATTATTTGTTCTGGTCGTTAAAACCAGCAATGACAGTATGCCATAGGCCAGCGCAGCCAACGCAAAACCAATTTGTTCAGGAGTTAAAGCCAACATAGCTGTAACCATTACTCAGAGCGGTTTAGCAGGGCCAATACATGTTGCACTGGAATAGCGTAAGTTATGCCGCTGGGGTCACTCAGTGCCGCTTCACGGGTGCTTTTTACATGCACCTGATTAATCACGCCGATAACCTGACCAGAATGCGGTAAATAAAGTGGGCTACCGCTATTGCCGGGATAGGCCGTGGCATCTAACTGATATACGAGATAGGGAGCACCCAAGCGCCGGATCGCCGCAGCGTGTAAATTAGCAGAGTTGTCAGCTGGAATCGCGACCGGCGTCTGTGCGGCAATAATTCCCCTATGGGTAGCCGGATGCAAGCCTAACACCTGAGTGATGGGAAAGCCGGTAAACGCGACATCTGTGCCTTCAGCGATTAATTCCGGTGAACTGAGTAAGGTCAGGGCTGGTAATCTTTGCTGGATAGTTAATACTGCTAAATCATAAGCTAAGGCTGAACGCTGCTGCAGTACTTTATGTTGTATAATTTGGTTACCCTGGCCCGACAATACCACATATTCTTCCTGGCGGTTGGTGTCCAACGCACTGGCGATAACATGATAGTTGGTAACAATCTGATTACCCGGTGGCACCACAAAACCGGTGCCAACCAGTCTGGTTCTGGGCGAGCCGGTTGGATTATGAATGCCAATAGCGACAATAGCCGGCTTAATTTGCTGGACCGTTGTACTCAAAGGCTGTTGAGCCATTAGAGCTCCGCTTTGTAACAGAAATAAAATGATAAAAAATATTCGCATATCAATTGCCTGTCTTAGCATAATCCATCTTCTTGTATTAATCTTAACCTATAGTGCCCCAAAAGGCGCGCTCTGGTTGATATTAAATATTTCTGCCAGGAGTATTGTAATTTGGTAGACAATAGTAAAAAGTGTGATGCCAGTACTTTAGAGTACTTACGACATAATGGGCAGAGGGATATATGAAACAGCTTAGAGCATTAGCGGATAAACCTATTATCGGCGGTATGGTAAAAAAAGCCATTTCCACTCTCGCCAGCAATGATGCTAAACATATCTCTGAACATTTCTCGCAATATTTAAAACCCCAGGTTGCTTCAACCGCAGATCTAAAGCATGAAGTATTTAAATTGCGACATAATGTGTACTGCGAAGAGCTACATTTCGAAGATTTGAAACCCAACCATGAAGAGTTTGATGAGTTTGATAGCCACTCCGTTCATTGCTTTATCAGGCATCTGGGGTCAGGCCAAATGGCAGGCACGGTAAGACTTATTACCTCAGATCATCCGCAACAACTACTACCGATTGAAAAGTTTTGCTCTCATGCTATTGAAGATCTGAGTTTGAGTCCTGCTAATTTTGCCAGGGAAAATATTTGTGAGTTTTCACGCCTTGCCGTGCCGGCCATGTTCCGGAAGCGGGCGATAGATAAGTTTGCTGGTGCCGCGACCGGTGCTATCGATGAAAATACCTTTTCAGCTAATGAGTTACGCTGCTTTCCCTATATTGCGATTTGCTTGTATATGGCGGCGGCAGCTATGGCATTCCATACCAACCGGCTGCATGCCTTTGTGATGATGGAACCGCGACTGGCTCGCAGTTTAAGCTTTGTTGGCATTAACTTTAAGCAGCTTGGTGAACCGGTGGAATATCATGGCAAGCGGGCAGCGTACTATATTAATTCTGATATGTTCCGCAAAAATATCTCATCAGGGTATATCAAACTGATGAAGTCGATTGAAAAAGAGTTATTTAGTCATCAGCAAGCTGCTGCACGTAAAAGTCACGCCAGTGGTATCCTGCTGCCGAATGGCCCGCTGTTTAGCGGAGGCTAGGGTGCAGTTAGCAGAACGTATCAAACAGTGCCTTTCATCGGCCTGTGAGGTGATAACGGGTAATGATGCACTGTTCACCTATCAACAAAATTGTGAAGCTCAGGCAACGGCCACGTCTTTAGTTGTCAAGGTGGCAACAGAGCAAGATATCCGGCAACTGTTACAACTGGCCAGCCAGTTAACCCATACCGATGACGCCTTCGCCATTTTCCCAATCAGTACTGGCAAAAACTGGGGCTACAATTCAGCGACACCCAATAGTCCCGCGGTACTACTCGATTTAAGTGGCTTACGACAGATCCGGGTGATTGATGCGACTCTCGGGTTATTTGCAGTGCAACCCGGTGTAACGCAGCAGTTATTGCGTGACTATCTTGATCAACAACAGCTAGCTTTTATGGTGCCGGTTACAGGTGCGGGGCCAGATTGCAGCATTTTGGGGAACGCGCTGGAACGTGGCTATGGTATTACACCTTACACCGACCATTTTGGCGCTGTAACGGCTATGCGAGCCATACTGGCTGATGGCAGCATAGTGCAGTCAGCGGTAGCCGAGTTAGATCAAAGCCCGGAAGGGCTTATCGATCACACCTATAAGTATGGTGTAGGGCCCTATCTGGATGGTTTATGGACCCAGAGTAATCTGGCTATCGTTACCGAGATCACTGTGCGGCTAAAAGCTAATCCTGCCGCCTTTGATGCGTTTTATATCCAATTTCAGGATGACCAGCAGTTTGAGCTGGCGCAACAGATTGTGTTTCAGATCCTGCGCGATTTGGAGGGCGTCGTCGGTTCAGTGAATATCATGGATCGTAGGCGGGTTGCAGCCATGATGGCTGCAAATCCAAATGGCGCCGCTGCGCATCAGGTGATGACAGAACAGCAGGTGTCTGATATTGCAAAAGCCTATGATATACCGGCCTGGACTATTGCCGGCACCCTTTACGGCCGGCCAAGAGTGGTAGCAGCTGCCAAGGCTGAAGTAAAAGGCATTATCGCCGGTAGGGCGAATAAGGTCCTGTTTTCCAGCAGCGCCTTGATAAAAATAGGACGTCTGGCCGTTAAACTACTACCGGCTTTATTAGCCAAACCGGCAAAAATGCTGGCATCGCTGGATGCCGGTATTCAAATTATGCGCGGTGTGCCTAATCAGGTTGCTCTGCCTTTAGCCTACTGGCGTAATCCCAGAGTAGAGCCTGCTGCCAGTGTCAGATTAAACCCTGCTGCAGATCAATGTGGTTTGCTCTGGTATGCCCCCCTGGTGCCGATGCGTGCCGAGGCAATGCGGGCTTTTATCCAGCATATCCGCACGCTTTGCCCCAAGTATGGTATTGAGCCAATGATTACGTTCACCAGTCTGCGCCATGATACGGTAGACAGCACTATTCCAATCGTATTTAACCGCTTGGATCCAGAGGCTGTGGCGCAGGCTAAAGCTTGTTTGGCTGAATTGGTAGCGGTTGGATTAAAGCATGGTTGGGTACCGTATCGGTTAAATCTGCAGCAGCAGGCAGAGTTGTTACAGGCTGATACCCCATTCTGGCAAGTGGTGCAGCGCTTAAAGCAGGCGCTGGATCCTGAAGTACTAATTTCCCCGGGACGCTATTGTCCAAAGCCTTAGTCAAATAGCAAAAAAAGGTCGAGTACAACAATTGGCAGAATCGTTAAAATTCGATATCGCGCTTAGCCAGATGTCGGTATTAACAACATTTGTCCTGCTGCCTGCTTACGGTCATTCAAATTTGTGCTCGACGTTTTGATACAGATTTTAAAATTTAAAGCTCATAGAAAACAAAAAAGGCGG
>DAIOUM010000098.1:0-8018 GCA_036759505.1 Alishewanella sp.
GGAGTGCTGTGGATAAGTTAGCTGCCGACCCGGAATTTACGGCTAAAGTGGCGCTTAAACAGCATAATGGCACTGATACCCATCACCGGGGCGATAATCCAGCTAACCACTTGCCATTGACCAGTCAGCACTTCGGCCAGTAAGCGGCGGCCACCGGCAGCAAAAAAGGCAGTGTATAGCGCGATACCGGTGCCAATCATTGAAGTAAAGTGCTCAATAATCCATTGCCGCGGCTTTAAACTCGGTTGATGGATATAACGCAAAATTCCTATTACAGTCATGGTCCCAACGCCACTGAAAATGACAGAAAGCACGTCTTTATTTATCACACCGACGCCAGCCAGAGTGATGCTACCGACCAGCAACGCCCAAACCGGCCCCTGATAAGACCATACCCGCAGCTGTGCCAACTCGGCTTTTACTTTCAGCACACCATAGGCATGTCGCACTGTCACCCAGGTTAATAAACTAAGTTGTAATAAAAAGAACGAAAACAGCCGCCGCTCAGTGATAAATTTCTGCAGTTGTGTTGTGCTCCAGTTCGGATTCTGACCATAAACCATGGTAGGGCTATATAACACCATCAAGCACATCAGTACCCCGGAGCCCGCAATTAATAGCATCATCTGGTAGTAAAGCTTACCGGCCGTATTGTGCAGCATACTGCCTTTGGCACTGACGACCGGCACCCAAAACAACATCAGGCAAACAGCTCCCAATAAAATGTGCAGAGCAAGTAAGCTGGTATGTAAGTAGTTCATTTAACGCCTCCTCTGGCTGAAAACAGATTCAGCTTACGCCGGCAGCTGTCCGCTCGCAGGTGCCGGAAGTCAGGATTTTCGCACATGACTTTTGGCCTATTGCACTCGTTAAGACAAACGTCATAATGAGCTGATGAAATACCATTTTCCGCTTGCAACCCTGGCCGGTATCCTAACCTGGCTACTGGTATCCGGTATCACTTTGATGCTGCTATTACGGCTGCCTGCACCACAGCCCCTGCTACCAGCCAGCCTGCTATTGTTAGTCTATGGCATCAGCTTTATCTTTCTGACGCAGGAGCAGCATCCACTAGGTCTTGGTGGCCGCTATGGTCGCTGGCTGCTGCCGCTGCCACTGCTCTGCGCCTTTGCCTTACAGTGGTTATTACCGACCGCTATTTTTGACTATCTGGCCATACTGACCATTATCTGGGTCTGTTTGCTGCCACATCTGATGTCGCAGCGTTTGGCGTTGCTACTGACCCTGGGCATAGTGGCGCTATGGTTTGGCTTACAGGCCTATCTGGAGCAGCGCAGTTTGTGGATCACCGCAGCCCTGTACGGTAGCTTTCATTTATTTGCGGTACTGATGCAAACTGCAATTAGGGCTGAAACCGAGGCGCGCGCTGAATTAACAGAAAAGCATCGCCAACTGCTGGCCGCGCAACAACTATTACAGCTGGCCTCACGCGCAGAAGAGCGTAATCGGATCGCCCGCGATCTGCATGATTTATTAGGACATCATCTGACGGCGCTGACGATACAATTGCAGGTTGCCAGTTATCAGTGTGATGGCGAGGCCAAACTACAGGTTGAGAAAAGCCTGCAGCTGGCCAGACTGTTACTCTCTGATGTGCGCGAAGCGGTATCCGCGATGCGCGACAGTTCCGAGCTGGATTTACAGCAGTTGTTTGCCCCCTTGCTGCAACATTTACCGGATAACTTGCAGGTTGAACTGGATATTGCGCCCAAGCTAAAAGCCAGCTCCTTAAATCAGGCGCAGCATCTACAGTATCTGGTGCAGGAAGCCATCAGTAATACCCTAAAACATGCCAATGCCAGCTGCTTGTGGATCCATGCCCGGGTGGCAGAGCAGGGCATCGCCTTAGAGATTAAAGATAATGGTCAGCTAAAGGCAAACTGGCAGCCAGGTAACGGTCTGATTGGCATGCGTGAGCGCGTTGCCGAATGTGGCGGCAAGCTGCACCTTGCTGCTGATGCCGGAAGCATGGCGTTACAAATTTGGTTACCACAGGCTGGAGAGGCCAATGTTTAAAGTGTTGTTAGTCGACGATCAGAAATTGATCCGCGATGGTATTCGTAGCTTGCTGGCGATATCCGGTAAGGTCGAGGTGGTCGGTGAAGCCTGTGATGGTAGCGAAGTGGTGGCGCTGTGGCAAAGCTGCCAACCTCAAGTCATTCTGATGGACCTGTCGATGCCGAAAATGGACGGCATCGCCGCCATTAAAGCCTTGAAAGCCGCCGGCAGCGATACGCCGGTGCTGGTGTTGACCACCTTTGACGACCATGAGCTGGTGCTGCAAAGCCTGCAAGCCGGCGCCCGTGGCTTTTTATTAAAGGATGTGTCGCTGGATACGCTAATCAAAGCCGTAGAGAGCCTGGCGGCCGGGGGCAGCTGTTTTCAACCTACTATTACTGAGCGCTTATTGCAGCAATTACCCGGCAGTGCCGATACTCAGTACCGCAAGCCGGCGTTGCCAGAGCCGCTAACGGATAAAGAGTTAGAGATTTTACGGCTGATGGCGGCTGGCTACAGTAATAAAGAAATTGCCAGCGCCCTGTTTAAATCTGAAGGCACAGTAAAAAACCAGTGCTCGACCATCTTAAGTAAGCTCGGGGTGCGGGATCGCACCCGAGCGGTATTACTGGCTTTGGAGCTGGGCCTTATCACCCCCTAAACTTATCCACAGCACTCCTTTTTTCCGTAAAATCAGGGTCTGACCAGTTTATCCACAGCACTCCGGTACCAGTCCGACCAGTTTATCCAGACGTCTCTATTGCCGTTGGGAAGAGCTGGTTCTGACCAGCTAGCTGCGATAGCCGTTGGGGTTGTGTTTCTGCCAGCGCCAGGTATCGCGCACCATATCGTCCAGTGTCTTCTCTGTTTTCCAACCCAGTAAAGTCAGCGCTTTGGTTGGCTCAGCATAACAGACGGCAATATCACCGGGGCGACGCGGCGCAATCTGATACGGCACCGCTACCTGATTCACTTCGCTAAAGGCGTTAACCATATCCAGCACGCTGTAGCCAACGCCGGTACCGAGGTTAATCGCCTCAATACCTTTACTCTGTTCCAGATATTGCAGCGCCTTTAAATGGCCATTGGCTAAATCCACGACATGAATATAATCACGTACTCCGGTACCATCTTTGGTCGGATAATCGTTACCAAACACATTGAGTTGTTGGCGTTTGCCGACCGCGACCTGGGAAATAAACGGCATTAGATTATTCGGAATGCCATTAGGATCTTCGCCGATCTGGCCACTTTCATCAGCACCGACCGGGTTAAAGTAGCGCAGCAGGGCAATAGACCAGTCTGGTTCGGCCTTTACCAGATCTTCCAGAATTAGCTCAATCATCAGCTTACTCTGGCCATAAGGATTGGTAGCCGAGCGGGGCGAGGTTTCTTTGATCGGCACTTCTTTGGCATCACCATAAACGGTGGCCGAAGAGCTGAATACCAGCTTTTTGACATTAAAATGCCGCATCACCCGGCACAGGGTAACAGTACCCGAGACGTTATTGTCATAATAATGCAGGGGCAGTTCGGTCGATTCACCCACCGCCTTTAAACCCGCGAAATGAACCACCGCGCTAATTTTATACTGGCTGAATACTGCCGTAAGCGCCGCCTGATCGCGAATATCACCGGTAATACTTAACAGCGTGCGCCCGGCAAGTTGTTCTACCCGCTTTAGCGACTCTGCCGAGCTGTTACTAAAATTATCAAAGCTAATCACGTTATAGCCGGCGCGCAGCAAACACAGTGCCGTGTGGCTACCGATGTAACCAGCACCGCCGGTCAGCAAAATATAAGAGCTCATAGGCAATCCTTTGGCTAAAAAACGAAACAGTTAAGGCAAGACTTTTTTATAAGGTTTAACAGTAGCCTTAACATAAACGCCTGCTGCCCAATACGGGTCAGCCGCGGCCCAGGCTTCTGCTTCTGCTAACGAGGGGAATTCAGCCACCACCAGTGAGCCGGTAAAGCCGGCTGCGCCCGGATTGTCCGAATCAATGGCGGGCAGCGGGCCTGCCATTAATAGCCGCCCCTCAGTTTTTAATTGCTCCAGACGGGCTAAATGCGCTGGCCGGGCTTGTAACCGTTTTTCCAGACTATTGGCCGCATCTTCGGCATAAATCATATAGAACATGTTAAAACTCGCTACGCTAGAAATTCTGGCTGCACCTTAGCAGATTTGAGCCTTAAAACCAATTCAGGCCGGCAGGTCGGGCTAGGATTTCCCGCCACAGGCTGTTAGCATGAAGGCGCTTTTTCTAACAATAACTAAAAAAATCCATTCAGGGAGTCCACCCACGCATGAAACGTGAACAATTCAGTTCCAGCCTTGGCTTTATTCTGGCCGCGGCCGGCTCCGCCGTTGGTATCGGTAATCTGGTCGCCTTTCCGGTAATGGCCAGTAAAAATGGCGGCGCCGCTTTCCTTATCATGTACGCGATTTTCGTGTTCTTTATTTGCTTACCGGTGATGCTAGCCGAGATGAGCCTGGGGCGTCACACGCGGCAAAACCCACTTGGCGCTTACACCCAAATTGGCCAAAACCGGGCCTGGCGTACTGTGGGTTGGTTATCGGTGATTACGCCCTTTATGATTGGGGTGTTCTATCTGGTGATCACCGTCTGGATCGCCGGTTACCTCGGTAAGGCGCTGCTTGGTCAGCTTGATCAACTTGCTGACCCTGATGGCTTCGGCGCCTTTATCAATAGTAATGAGCTGTTCGTGTATATGGCCATCGTCGTGGGCTTAACCTTTCTGATCCTGCAAGGCGGTGTGAAAAAGGGCATTGAAAAAGCCACCACCATCTTGATGCCAACATTGTTTATTATGCTGATTTTGTTGGTTATTTATGTGCTAACCAAAGAAAATGCCATGCTGGGTGTTAAGTTTTTCCTGATCCCGGACTTCACCAAGCTCACCGGCCAGGTATTAAATGGCGCGCTGGCGCAGGCATTCTTCTCCTTGTCATTGGCAATGGGTATTTTGATCACTTATGGCTCTTATATCCAAAAACATGACAACATCGTCTCAGCCGGTAAAACGGTAGCCGGCTTATCCTTGTTGGTCGCAGCCTGCTCAGGTTTGCTGATCTTGCCTGCAGTGTTCTCGTTTAATCCGGACATTCAAATAGCCGAACTGTCAGAATCCAGCATTGGTATGATTTTTATGTTCCTGCCAAAAATCTTCCTGGCATTGCAGGCTGACATAGGCTATTTCGGTGCCTCTTTTATTGCTGCTTTTTTCTTCTTGCTGGTGTTTTTTGCCGCCATGACCTCACTGGTGTCGATTATCGAAGTGCCGGTGGCCAGTGTGATGGATGGTAAGGGATTAAGCCGGCGCAAAGCGCTGTACTCATTGGGTGGTGCCATGGTGCTGCTGGCGGTAGTCTGTGCTTTGTCGTTTGGCCGTATTGATTGGCTGAGCAATATTCTAAGCTATGGCGGCAACAACAAGTCTTTCTTTGATTTGGTTTACGATATGTTTTACGAAACCATTCTGCCATTAAATGGCTTCCTGCTCTGTCTGTTTGTGGTTTACCGCTGGAAAGCTCACAATCTGGATAAAGAAATCGCCGACGGTAATCCGGGTTTTGCCGGCACAGTGCTGCAAAAATACGTTAACTTTTCGCTGGGTACTTTTATCCCACTGATCCTGTTAATTATTTTTGTGAATACCGTCTCGACCATTTATTTCGGTAAAAACTTACTGTTCTAACTGGTCAGACCGGTACCGGAGTGCTGTGGATAAACTGGTCAGAGTGGTACCGGAGTGCTGTGGATAAATCAGGCCTGAGTGGCGATCAGGCTGGTGCGGCGGCTGCCAAGGGTGTCGGGAATTTTCCCAAGCTGGCAAGCCGCCTGACTGACATTGAGCCCCTGCGCCTGACAGCGCTCGGTTAGCAGCGGTAAAAATTTTTCTGCTTGTTTTAGCGCGGCGGGCTGATCGGTATAAAACTGTAACTGCAGATCCTGCGCCGCCAGCTTAGCCACTACCAATAATTGGCCATAGTGCCCTAAATCAAACTTCATCGTCAGTTGCCAGTGTTTTTGTTTGCCAGCACCGCTCTTCTCTTTCGCTTCCCGTTGTTCCAACAAGATTTCGCTGATCCGGCTTTCCTGCTGTTGCTGTAATGCCAGCGGGATAAACCACTGTTGCTGCAGCTGTGGCAGATCGGCATTTTGTAACTGCGATAACTGCAGCAAGCTACTGTGACTGCCCAGTGCCCGTAATAGCTGACTGGCTTGCTGACTATCCAGCTGACCGATCTGCTGCGCCATAGTCTGAGTGGCACTATTGCTGCGGGATGCTTGCGCTGACGGTTGTCGCAACAAATGCCCCAGCAATAGCTGAATGGCAATAGCCAGGGTGCCGGCGCCGGTACTGGTGTTGGGCTGCAATTGCAGCGGTTGAAATTGCAGCACCGCCTGTAACTGCTGCTGCACTTCCGCGACAGTTAAAACGCGTTGCCCATCCGGTTGTGCTTGCCTGATCTGTTGTAGCAGGGCAACGACAGCCGGTGGCATCTCCGGCAGTGCCGCCAGCCGCGCCGGGCTGCTGCTAAGTAAAGGTAACAGTTGCCGCCAACCCTGCTCGGCAACGCCAGTGCTGTTATTCAGATTTACCGCTGTCGGGCGCTCTGTAGCAGAGGTTTGCCATGGCAAGGGCTTTAACAAGTCTTTCTGACTTAACTGCAGTTGCTGCTCGGCGGCAATCGGCAGAATACTCAGGCTACCGGCCGGGCTTTTGCTCGCGGTAGTATTATTGGTTAACTGGTTTAACAGTTGTAGTGTGACGGTCTGCGGCGTAGTCGTGATGCCCGCTGGTAGTTTAAAGGGCTCGCCGGCCAGTTGTGGCGGTGCTTCACCACGACTAAGCTGCTGTTGTAATAACGCCAGCTGTTTTGGGTCCTGTAACAGGCGCAGCTGTGCGCTGCTAAGCGGTACCTCTGTTGCGACACCTGCCAGCACTTTAACTTGTAGCTGCACCCCACCATCGGCCAGCGGTTGCATTTGCAGCAGTAACGGAACACCGCTGGGGATGGCAGGGAGTTGTTGCAGTGGCAGACGCACCGGGCCTTGCGCAGTTTGGATCAATAATTCCGGCCCTTGCTTGGCGTTTATTTGTAAACGGGCGAAATAATCGGCGCCAGCCTGCAGTTTGGCGCTGCTTAACTCAACTTTTACGCCACTTAGTTGTTGCAGGGCCTGATCCAGGTTCAGGGGTTTCATCGTGCTCTCCTGACTCGTCGCTGTTGACCATTGTTTCATTAGCGGCAGTTTGTCTGCAACTAAGCTTTGTAGCAAGGCCGGCTCTTTTAGCACACTGAGTGGTAAAGTTAAGTTTTTGGGGGGGTGTTCGGGTTGAATGCTTAGCTCCCCGCTGGCATTCAGGTTAAGCAGCAACGGAATTTTTGCCGCCAGCAGCGTACTGAGGGCGGATGTCATAACCGGGCTACCGGCCAGGTTGGGTGTTTCGCCGCGGTTAAGTTGTTGGGTAAGCAGGGCCAGCGCCTTGGGATCTTGTAACGCAGCAATTTGCGCCGGGGTAAGTGGCACCGTCACGCTGGCTGTTGGCAGGCTCAGATTCAGTTGTAGCGATGTTCCCTGGCTTAAGCTGACACTCACTGTCAGGGGCTGAGCCAGCGGCAGTGCTGGTAAATGATGTAGTGGCAAGCGCAGTTCACGCCCGCCAACTTGCAGGCGTAGCACGGGGTCAGCATCTTGCAGCAATTGCGCCGGGTAGGGCGTATTCAGTGACAGTTGGGTTCTTTGTTGCGGTAACGCTGACAGCACACCACCAGATAAAGGCAATAGAGGATCCATTAACGGATAACCCGATATCGCTGGATGTAGCAACAGTCTGAAAGCTCAAGTCGGTGCGAGGCTCTGCACAACAGTGCGCTGGTTAAGCTGGTCAGACCGGTACCGGAGTGCTGTGGATAAGTTGCGTGGAAGATGCTGATCTGGATCATGGCTAAGTACCGGTTCTGATTC
>DAIOUM010000099.1:0-3173 GCA_036759505.1 Alishewanella sp.
GCGCCGTAGGCCGATGCGGTAGCGGTGTAAGCCAGATAAACCGAAATAAAGGTGCGGCCTACGGTAAATAACAAGGCGGTGATAAAAGCCCCCAGCATGACATCGCGCCATGACAGCAGTACGTCAGGTAAAATTTTAAACATGGCAGCAAATAGCAAGGTGATCACCAGTAACGACAGCACCCACTCCATGCCCACCATGGCCCAGCCAGGTACAGGTAACCATTCTTCCGCAAAAGCCATTACGCTGCGTAGCGCCACCGACAGCAGTAACGACACCATCATAATAAAGCCAATTGCCAGTATTATGGTTAACGACAGCAAGCGGCTTTTCAGTAGTGCCCAGAGGTTGTTACGCTTGGGCCGCGGCGCCACACTCCAGATCTGATTCAGCGATTGCTGCATCTGCGCAAATACCGTGGTTGCGCCAATAATGGTGGCAACAATACCGACCAGCGCCGGGACAAAGCCACTTTGATCAATTTGCGAATTGACGACCGCGGTTTGCACCACACCGGCCGCTTCTGTGCCTAAGGTTGCTTCGAGCTGGGTAAATAACTCCCCTTGCACGGCCCGCTCACCGAGAACCAGGCCGACCAGCGCCACCACGACCACCAAAATAGGCGCAATCGAAAACACCGTAAAAAATGCCAGTGCCGCGGCATAAATAAAGGCCTGGCTATCGAGCCAATGCCGCAACGCCGCCGCCAGAATACTCAGCCAGTACTGAACAGCGGCAGGTAGCGAATTAAAAAGACTGGCCAGCATACGTAAATAAACTCCTTTCCTGGTTCAAAATGCCCGTAAAACCGGATCTCCAACTGCGCATTGTCAAAACACTATTACACGCAACGACGGGCATTAATCAGCTTTAATAACTCCACCGTGGCGGTCGCATCAGCCAGGGCGCGGTGGTGGTTATTAAGTTTAATCTCAAACTCCTCGCATAACTTACCCAGGCTATAGGATTGCAGCCCTGGGTAATAGCGGCGCATATTAACCACGGTGCAGAGCTGCGGCATCTCGAATGTGATATCACAGCGGGCAAACTCGCTACGGATAAAACCGTAATCGAACTTAGCATTATGTGCAACAAAGACTGCGCCTTGTAAAAAGTCAGCAAGCTTAGTGGCGATATCAGCAAAGGTTGGCGCATCGGCTACCATGGCGTTGCTGATACCGGTTAACCGGCTGATAAAAGACGGGATAGTGCGGCCAGGATTAAGCAGGGTGCTAAAGGTTTCCAGCACCTCGCCGGCCTGGACTTTTACCGCGCCAATTTCAATCACTCTGTCAGTACCGGCTTTGCCGCCGGTGGTTTCGACATCCAGCACCACATAGAGCCGATTGGGGTCGACTATCCACTGCAGTTTTTCTATCCGAGCGTTAAAACCGGCGTTATTCAGCGCTAGCAGCCGGGCGAGCTGATGGCGCTGGATCTTATCGCCAGGCGCTTTTACCTCGATAAACTGCAACTGGTTATCTTTGCACAACAACAGATCCGGATAGCCGCTGCTATGACGGTTAAAATCCTGTGCCATGGCACGCAGTATTGGCGCGAGAGCACTTTCAGCCTGTTCGCCGTTTTTGTCATTTTCGCCATTTTTCTGATGGCCGCGCGGCGCGTATTGCAGCAACGGTAATAGCTGTTCAGCGAGATCGCTATGCCAGTAAAACAGGCTATTAGCTTTGCCATAATGCGCGGTTAACGCACTTAGCAGGATGGTAGCGGCATTTGGCGCGGCTAGCTGCGTTAATTTGTGCTCGATGGTTGCCTGAAATTGCGGATAAAAGCCACCCGCACTTAAATTACGCGGTCGGCGCTCAAAGGGGTTATGTAGCGCACTTTCTTGGTGCTCAAATAACTCATGCCAGAACCACAGACCAAACAACGCCAGCCAAAGATTGTTTTCGCTATGAAACGCCCGATAACCGAGCGCCTGATAATGCGCGATGAGCCCGGCTTCTGCTTTGCCTAAATAGAGCTCGTCTACGCCAATTTGCGGGGCGGCATGCAGCAACTGCGTGAGTTGCGAGCGGCGCTGGCTGTTGTTATCAACACTAAATTTACGCTGATAAAAATCTTCAGCAAATAACCATTCTTCATCACAGCTGGGATCATCTAACAGCTGTTGCAAGTGCAGTTGACACTGCGTTTTATCGCCTTGTTGCCAATATAGGCGTACTAAGCGCTCACTGGCCGGAAAGCCGTTGCTTTGCTGATAAAAAGCAACAGCCAATGGCAGCAGTTTTTGCTGCTCAGCCAATTTACCCAGCTGATAACAGCGCTCGCTGCGCTTAAGGACTAACGCCGGAATATCGGGGGTCGGCCACTGTTGCACCTTATCCAGCCAGCCACGTAACAGCGGCTCGGCTGCTGTCGTGTCATGTTTTAGCTGTTTGCTTAAATCGGCTAGCGCCAGCTTAGCTTGCGCTAATTGAAAAGCTAATTCGGCCTCTGCCATATTGGTAAAGCGCGGGCTAAATTGTTGCTTAAACTGACCGGTTTGCCGAATCCCCAAATCGCGCAAGGTAAAGAGTGAGAGGTTAGGCTCTACCCGCCCAAAATAAAGAAAATACAGATAGTTAATTGCTTCTAAGCGTTGCAGCACCACATACTGCTGTGGCAACTGCGCAATCAAAGGTAGCCAATCGATCGGCAGCGCTAAGGCTGCACGCAGCAGTACCGGCTTAGTGTGGCTTTTTTTGACGTCAAGCGGAGATGCCAGTTGCGGCTGTGCCAGCTCTAGCAACTGCCATAGTGTGTCTTTGGTAAGTCGTAGCCAAAAATCAGTAAGTGCATCTTCGGTCACCGCAGCAATAAAGCCAGCATGTTGCAGCTCGGCTAAAACTGGCGCTACCGGGCCAATTTCGGCATAAAACAGCTCGCTGTCGGCAAACACCCGGCCCTTACGATTAAGCATCCGCACCAGCAGCTGTTGCGCTGGCATGCTGAGCAGCTCGAAATCGGCAAGCCAGGTGCTGGCAGAGGGGGTTAGACAAGGGCCATAATGCGTTTTTACAAACTGCAGCAACTCCTGAAAGTGCTGCAGATAGTAACGGGCATCTAGCTCGGGTCTAACCGTCATAGGCTTAGCTAATCACCGTACTAATCAGATAACCGGTATAACCGATAAACACCGCTAGCAAAATTGCGCCTTCCAGGCGGTTAAT
>DAIOUM010000099.1:3273-6493 GCA_036759505.1 Alishewanella sp.
ACTAAACCGAGGATCAGCGCAATATTGGTAATATTGGAGCCATAGGCATTACCCAGCGCCAGCGCCGGGTTACCATCACTTGCAGCCATGGCGGAGACCACCATTTCCGGCGCCGAGGTACCAAAGCCGACAATCAACATACCGATTAACAGCGGCGGCATGCCGGCATATTTTGCGGTGGCGGCGGCACCATCGACAAATTTATCTGCGCTCCAGACCAGCAGCGCCAAACCCGAAATCAGAGCTAACACGGCCAACAACATAGCTTACTTCTCCTGAAGGTGAACTGCGTGTAGTGTAACATGGTGCCAAAATGGCTAATAGCTGGCCAGCACAGCATTTTTGCAGCCCAAACCGTGAGCTGCTAAGCTGCTTAAAAAGCCTGGAGGAGAGGTTGATGGCGTTAATCGGTATCTTAGCAGTGTTATTTCTGGTGCTGTTTTTACTACTGCCGTTGCTGGAGAAATATGGTAGCAAGGGTGAGCAAGCCGAACAGGACTATCGTAAATATGGCCGCTGGATCTTGCCACTGGTCGCTATTTTGTTACTGGCGCAATTAATTAAGATGCTGCTTGGTTAGAGCACCGGAAAATCGACACCAGCGTACTTTTAAACTAGATGGTGCTCTAGTGGCTTGTTATTGCCAGCTCAGTGGATTTAAGCGATAAAAGCGGCTGAGTAACTGATATAAGGCCGGATGCTCGGTATTAAGCTCAGCCGGCTTTTCAAAGAACACCTCGGTCAAGACCGCAAAAAACTCCGCCGGATTGGTAGCACCATAGGGATCAAGCAATACAGGTAATCCCAGCGCCAGCCGCTGCTGCAAGTCGTCATACGCTTGCTGCATTACGCTTGACCACTGCTGATAATCACTACTGCGACTCAGCACCGGCGCGCCCTGGGTCGGCCCCTGCTCCTGGTCCAGTTGATGGGCAAACTCATGGATCACCACATTATGACCATCGTGCGGATCGGCAGCCCCCGAGAGCGTGTCCTGCCAGCTTAGAATGACCTTGCCCTGGCCCCAGGACTCACCGCTAAGTACCCGTTGTTCCTGCCGCACCAAGCCCGCAGCATCGGTTTGTGCGGTCTCAACAATAAAAGCAGATGGGTAGATCAGAATACTGCGTAATGCCGGGTAATAGTGATTAGGGCGGTTCAGTAACAGCAGGCAGGCCTGAGCGGCAATGGTCACCCGCATTTCATCGGTTACCGTCAGGCCATCGCAGCCAATAAAGGCTTTTTCGGCGATAAAAATCTGCATATGCTTTTTTAACTGTAGTTGCAGATCGGCAGGCAAAGCCCGGAAATACGGCATCCGCTGTTTCAGAATTTTACGCCAGGCTTCAGGAAAGGGCCTGGCAGCAATGCGCTGGCGCTGCCAACGCCGGTAATAAGGTTGTCCCAGCACTAAACCAATAATCAACAGCGTCAGTACAGCTAAAATAAGTAGCGGCAAAAGGGTGCTCCGGCACGATCAGTCGAACTCTTTCAGTGGGGTAAAGTCTGATAAAATTCAAGCCGTGTCAGGTTGTGTGCACGCCCTATGCAGAGGAGTTTCGCCTTGTTTAATTTTCTGAAAAACTTGCTGGAAAAAGCAGCTGAAGGCTTACCCGGTGCAGCCGCAAGCCATCAACCCTGGCAGGCAGCCGGCCTCAGTGAGCCACAATTTATGGCAGTGGTGCTGTTGTTGCAGCTAAGCCATGCCGATTTCGACAGTACCGAGCAAGAGCAACAGTTGGTCCTGCATTATATTGAACGGGAATATGCGCTGGCCAGGCCACAAGCACAGCAGGTATTGGCACAGGCCAATCAGCTGGCCGATGATGCCACCTGCTTGCATGCCTATACGTCGAAGTTGAAAGTATTAACAGAGCCAGAGCGGCTGGCGTTATTGAACCAGCTATGGCAACTGGCCTGGGCCGATGGCAGTGTCGACCCGAATGAAGAAATGATGCTGCGCAAGGTGGCGGATTTACTCTTTATCCGACACAGCGACTTTATCAAAGCCAAACTGGCCAACCAACCAGCTGCAGGCTAACGCGGCTCAGATTCGTCTTTACGCAGCACCTCACCTTCGATCACTGTGCCTTGTTGCTGCCGCTGCCCGGCGTAAGGATTGGCGCCATCCTGCTGGGCCTGCTGATAACGGGCTGCCTGCTCACGGAATTGCCGCATCCGTTGCCGGTGCCGGAATAGCAAAATCGGGATCAGGATCCAACTGAGCAGCAATGCAAACAGCAGAAAGACCGCGCCTACCAGCAACATCACGCCCAATACCAGCCATGCCAGCAGGCGCTGCAAAAAACTGCCCTGGCTACGTAGCTGAAACTGCCGTTGCCACGCCGAAGCTTGTTGGCGAAAAGAAGGATCGATCATAGGTTTCCTTTAAAGTTGCCGCCGGTAGCAACCTCCGCTACCGGCCGGCATTATAGCCATTTTGGCTGAGTTTAGGCTGAATAGTTCATCAATCAGCCTTGTTACTGAGCGCCCAGCGCATAATATCTCCCCAGCTTGGCTCCTTGCCATACATCTGCATGCCACGTAAAAATATCCGGCCTGCTACCCGGCGCAGCCAGTACAGGGTGGCAAGCAACAGCATTAACGACAGCAACGGCTGCCACCAGGGCAATTCAACCAGCGCCATCCTCACCGGCATCGCCGCAAAGGAGGTGAGCGGCAGCCAACTTAATAACGTCATGGCCCAGCCGGTGGGGCTATCGATCACCAAATAAGTAAACAGCAGCGGCAGCCAGGTGATCATCATCACCGCACCCTTACCACTGGTATTGGGATCGTCAATCGAGGCAGCAATAGCGGCCATAAAGGTCGCACACAACACCACGCCAAGCAGGGCAAAGGGCAGTAACCAGGCTAAGACCCCAAGATTCAGCCAGTCCAGCTGCAGCGGCTTATTGGCAAACACCAGTACCGCCACCAGAAAACCCAGTAACATCATCAGCGTGGTGGTAAACATGGCTTTTAACGCACTCAGGCTATGACCCAGTACCTTACCATCGATCCATTGCTGCGGTGTTACTATGGCAAATAACTGCTCTGTGACCCGCTGCTGCTTTTCACCGGTAATGCTCATTAACAGCTGACCAAAGGCAGTGGTAAGCCCCATCAACAGCATAAACAGCACCGCCAGGGCGATCAGTTTTTCCGGCCGATCTTTTCCCTTATAGTTGTCATCGAGGTAACGCATTTCAAGGCTGAC
>DAIOUM010000099.1:6593-7958 GCA_036759505.1 Alishewanella sp.
ACTGCGATCCGGTATTGCTGGCGGCCTTCATCCACAAAGTAACTCCAGGCAAAAATCGCTCCCATTACCCCCAACATCAGCAAATACGAGATCAGCTGTTGCTTCCATTTAAAAAACCGTAAAAATTCCCATTTGGCGACGACCAGACTTTGCCGCGAAATCATACTGCTTGCTCCTGTTGCTGATGTTGGGTCATCGCATTCAGATATAACTGATGCAAGTCCGGATTTTGCATTGAGATATTTTTCAACGCACAGTAAGGCAGCAGCTGCTGTAAACAGGCCGACAGCTGTTGGGTTTCATTAAGTCGCACCAACAGCCGCTGCGGTGTCTGTAGCAGCCAGCTATATCCGGCTAACCAGCGGTCGAGCTGCTCACTGCTAATCGGCTGCTCGGTTTCAATCACGACTTCCGGTTGTGGCTGAGCCTGACTGCGGATCTGCGCCAGAGTGCCGGCCAGTACTGCCTGACCTTTCGCCATCAGTAGCATATGATCTGCCAGTTTTTCCACCATCGCCATCTGATGGGCACTTAAAATCACTGTCATGCCATCGGCACGCAGTTGTTGTAAAAACTGCACCACTTTTTCCTGATTCAGCGGATCCAGACCAGAAAAAGGCTCATCCAGAATAACCAGTGCCGGACGGTGGATCACGGCGGCAATCAGCTGAACTTTCTGCTGATTGCCCTTGGACAACTGCTTTAAATCCTCTTTCCGCCGATCCGTTAATTCAAAAACATTGAGCCAATGCGTCAGTTGTTGCTCGGTTTCTGCGGCAGATAAACCATGCAACTGCGCCAGAAAGCGCAGATTCTTTTCAACGCTTTTGTCAGC
The DNA here is from genome assembly GCA_036759505.1 of Alishewanella sp. GTDB lineage: Bacteria > Pseudomonadota > Gammaproteobacteria > Enterobacterales > Alteromonadaceae > Alishewanella. The sequence goes on from DAIOUM010000099.1 coordinate 7,429, forward strand.
ATAAAGTCCACGGTCTTCCGGCAAGTAGCCGAGATAACGGCGGGGCACATGGTCAAATTCGCCCCCATCATGCTGTACCAGAATATGGCCGGCATCGGGGCGGGTCATACCGACCAACATCCGGATAATCGATGACTTACCGGCGCCATTGGGTCCGAGCAGCGCAAAAATCTCGCCGGGCTGGATCTGGAAACTAACACCGCGCACTGCCTGTACTGTGGCATAGTGTTTTTCAATCTGTGTGACTGTAATTTGCATTGTTACTTAATCCTTTGCTGCACTCGCTCCACTTTACCATTATGACCTGTTGAACTTAACCGCTTTTCTTAGCATAAATGTAACAAAAAGTGTGTTTATGCAGCAGTTAAACCGGCTGTTCGACGATAGTCGTAACAATATCTGCTGCATTAGCCCCTTAGCTATGCTAAAACAGCTTTTTCTGAAACGGCGCCAGGAACTCTAAAGCCTATGCGTTACCAAATCGTATTTGCCGATGCCGCTACTCTGGGCGATGCCGATTTATCGGCTTT
>DAIOUM010000100.1:0-7937 GCA_036759505.1 Alishewanella sp.
ATAAACACCAGCCAAACAGCTGCAAAAACAAGCAGCAAACGTCAACACGCCCTAACGTTTATGCTCATTTAGCCAGCTATTCAAAATACCAATTTGCCCCAGCTTATGTGCGGCGTACATTAAACGAATCGCATTGCTGAGCAAGGTACTGTCGTTCCACTGGGTTTTTTCAGCAATTTCCTGATAACACTGCAATGCCTCCGGCGTTAAATAGCCACGCAACTCTTTTTTACCTGAGCCCTTTTGCCGCTCCCGATAACGCCGCTGCTTTTCGGCATTACTCAGCGCTCTGGCCTTTTCATCACTCATTACACCCTCAACTTATCCACAGCACTCCGGTACCGGTACGACCTCATACCAGATCGGGATGTCAGCTTAACTATACGAAAATTTGTTGCAACCTGAGCCAGTTATCTGCAATAAAAATGGCAAAGTTGTACAAATCGGACTTGTCTGGCGTACAGCTGTTCGCTAAGCTGACGCAGCATTTTTATTGGACTAAACATACATGACTAAGAATAGCTTTACAAAAGAAGATTTAATCGCCTGTGCCAATGGTGAACTCTTTGGCCCCGGCAATAGCCAACTGCCATCAGACAATATGTTAATGATGGACCGAATTGTTCATATTTCTGAAGAAGGCGGTTTATATGGCAAGGGTCAGATTATCGCTGAACTGGATATCAATCCGGACCTTTGGTTCTTTGCCTGCCATTTTAAAGGCGACCCGGTTATGCCTGGTTGCTTAGGCTTAGATGCAATGTGGCAGCTGGTGGGCTTCTTCTTAGGCTGGTCTGGCGGTCCGGGCAAAGGCCGCGCTTTGGGCGTGGGTGAAGTAAAGTTTACCGGCCAAATTCTGCCAACTGCGAAAAAAGTGACCTACACTATCAATATGAAGCGGGTGATTAAGCGGAAACTCTTTATGGGTATCGCTGATGGCGTAGTCAGTGTTGATGGACGCGAGATCTACGCCGCGACAGATTTGAAAGTGGGTTTGTTCCAGGATACTTCAAGCTTCTAAACGCCTACCCCTTTTAAACCAGAAAGCCCCGCTGGTTAACGGGGCTTATGTGTTACAGGCCGTAATCAGGCGCCTTTATTAAATAATCCGACATTCCTGTCTGCCATTGCCTCCCGCCAACCTCCAAGCCATTCTGAGCGGGCATCTAAATTCTGATAAGGGCAAATTTCTTTTGAGCGGCCGGTAACACCAGCGCGGTAACCTTGAGCATGAGCACGTTCCAGACGATCACGTTTTTGTCTTTTCATACGGCAGTCTTCCTCAACTTTTTGTGTTTTAAACGGTAACAGAGCTGCGCATAACACAACAATGTTACAGTTTATAGATAGCTAATCAGACGCAAAGGTTCAAACCAAATTTGAGCAATATAATGCTTGACTTCTGCTAAGCACATGAGATGTCGGCACAAAAGCCCGGAAAGTTTTTTAGACCAAAATCATCTAAAGAAATTTTTTTGATTACAAAAAACCCCGGCACCTTGCAGTAACCGGGGTTTGCCAAGACATTAGAAAAACTTAAAACCGACGACGGCGCAGTAATGGCAGAGCGGCCAGCAACACTAACCAGAATGCCGACCAGCTGCCGCTTTTGCGCTGATACTGGCTATCGCCGGCGTTACAGTTTGCCGGCTGGCCATTCGGAATTGGCCGCAGTTTTACCGCTGTTGCCTGCTCTTCCGTAATCACCTGACCATTTTCTCCAATCTGCTGCTGACCGTTCACATCCAAACGAGGACGCCGTTTCAAAGCTGTTGCCAGGATCTCGCCGTTGTCATTAATAGCTGTCGCATCAACCAGAGTATAAGGCGCATCACAACCTACCAGATCATTCAGATCACGGAAGCTGCCATCACGCTGATCAAACACAAAACCGTGAAACCGGCGACTAATAGTACCGCCTATAATGACTTCTGCCCGGCCCACCACCTGACCGCTATTATTTATCGCGCGAGGTTCGGTGGAGGAACTATTGAAAAAACCATCCATAAACTTTAACTCGCGACTGTTTATGTTGTATGTAAACAGCTTAGAGCGAATGGCACTGTTAATGCTCTTCAAAGCATAGCCGGTTACCAATCCCTGATTATTGATGTCAACAGCCACACTGGCTAACCACTCCTGTGCGTCAATAAAGCCAATCACCTCATCTTGCCGGTAAATGGTGGCATGTGGCGCTGCGTAAGCACGGCGAAATTCCTGACCGATATTATTAAAGAAGCGGATAATCCGCGTTGCATCGGAGTACAGTGAATGCCCTACCGCTATGCCATCGTCATTAATAGCACTGGCGCGGCTATAGTAAACCGGTGCCGGGTACTCCTCAGATACCGGAGCCAGCTGCCCGGTACCTTTTTCGCCAAGGAAACCGTAGGTGCGCCCCAAGCTAATACTATTATCGGCATTAATTTGCCAGACAGCCGCCCGCTCCTGATAGCCGAGTGGCACCGTGTCTACCGTTTCGAATGACCGTACCTGCGCTAGCAGGTTAGCCATGTCGACGGCGCGACTGGACATCGACAGATTTAAACAGTATTGCAGCGGCTGTGACCGGCCGGTACAGATACCATTAATGATCGTTTTCAGATCATCAGTCGCTCCCGTTGAGGTAAAGCCTGCTACCTGACCATTGTTATTAATTCCCTGGGCTGCAGAAAAGCCGCCGCCCAATTCGGTGTATGCGGGCGGCAATAACAGCGCCTGATCATTGTGCATCACATAACCAAGTATAAAGCCCGGTTCTGGTACCCAGGCCTGGTATGGTTGTGGGATCACCGGAACTTCTGGTTCTGGCGTTCCTTCTGGTAAGGGTTCCGGTACGGGCTCAAAACGTGTTTTTCGAGCTGGTGCTGTGGCTAATACAACGTACTGCCCAACATTATTGGCACTATAGGCAAACTCAGTATTGGTGCGGCTTTGTGCCATGTCCCGCACTGTGACTCCCGCATTTACTCCATTTTGCGGCTGCATAAAAATGCGGGTGATCCCAATCGGCTGATTAGTTATTCCCGGATTATTCGCCAGATAACTCACGAGTATATTTTTTACTGTGGCATCGATAATACCGTTCTTGGCATCCGCAAGTTGCTGCTCTGTCAACAGCTCTTTAATCGCCTGGCTTTCAAAATCAATACTACTAAGATCCAGTTGCACGTCTAAAAAGGTGCTGCCATTGGTAATCACAGCGCCTTGTATCGTAGCGGCCGCTCCACTGGTGGCACGGACTTTATTATTGGTATCTAATTCAACAATCTGATACACCGCGGCTTGCGCCGAGAACATGGTCAGCAACGGCAATACTGCTAAGCTGATCGGTGATAATTTCATTAACGGGCCCCTAAAAATTTACGATATTGCGGCTTCTAATTCTTCCCAGCGCTGATACGCCTGCGCCAGCTTCGACTCGGTTTCTTGGATTAGGTTCAACCTTTGCTGGGTGTAGTCTGCGCTGTTCTTGAAAAAATCGGCATCATTCACTTCAGTCTGTAAGGCGCTAAGCTGCTGATCCAGGCTTTCAATCAGCGCCGGCAGCTGCTCTAATTCACGTTTCTCTTTGTATGATAACTTCTTAGCGCTATTAACAGAAGCCTGCGCCGGTTTTTCCTGCGCATTAGTTTTAACTTCGGCTACCGGCTCAGCTTTTTTGGCGGTGAGATCAGCGCCCTGCTTCGCTTGCCAGTCCAGCACATCGTCATAACCGCCGGCAATTTCAATAATCCGGCCCTGGCCAGCAAACAGCAGTGAGCTGGTCACGGTATTGTTAACAAACTCACGGTCGTGGCTGACCAGCAAGACGGTACCCTGATACTGCTCCAGAATATCTTCTAACAGCTCCAGGGTTTCCACATCCAGATCGTTGGTCGGTTCGTCGAGGATCAGCAGGTTGCTGGGTTTAGCAAAGAGCTTGGCCAGTAATAAGCGGTTTTTCTCTCCACCGGATAAGGCGCGCACTGGCGTGCGGGCCCGCAGCGGTGGAAATAAAAAGTCTTGCAGATAACTTAGTACATGGCGGCTTTGGCCATTTAAGTTAATCTCCTGCTTACCGTCAGCGACGTTATCCTGCACCGTCGCATCTAAATCGAGCGCCATCCGGTGCTGATCAAAGTATGCGACTTCCAGATTAGTGCCACGCTTGATCTCGCCACTATCCTGCTGATAGTCACCCAATAACAGCTTAATCAGCGTGGATTTACCGACACCATTGGGGCCCACTAAGGCCACACGATCCCCACGCATTACCAGTAAGTCGAGATCACGAATAACCGGCACACCATTAAAGGCATGGCTGAGTTGTTTGGTTTCAAACACCAGCTTGCCAGATCGTGCCGCTTGCTCAATCGCAAAATCGACCTTGCCTAACTGCTCTACCCGCGCCGCTCGCTCACGGCGTAGCGCTTTTAACGCTCTTACCCGGCCTTCGTTCCGGGTGCGGCGGGCTTTAATACCCTGGCGGATCCAGACTTCTTCTTCAGCCAGTTTTTTATCGAACAGCGCATTGGCTTGCTGTTCGTCTTCCAGCATTTTTTGTTTGCGATCCAGATATTCCTGATAGTTACCCGGATGCGATGTCAATAAGCCACGGTCAAGATCGATAATCCGGGTGGCTAAAGCACGGATAAAAGCGCGGTCATGCGAAATAAAGATAATGGCACCGGCAAAGCTCTTTAAAAAGCCCTCCAGCCATTGAATGGCAGCCACATCCAAATGGTTGGTCGGTTCGTCCAGTAGCAGAATATCGGGTTTGGCAATTAACGCCCGAGCCAGCGCAGCTTTGCGTAACCAGCCGCCAGATAAGGTGGCTAAACTGGCGTTACCGTCCATATCAAACTGCTGACACAGCATGTCAACCCGCGCTTCTAAGCCCCAGCCATCGCGGGCGTCGAGCTCACTTTGCAAGCGTTCAAATAACCGGTACTCCGCATCGCCGGCACCGTCCAGATTCTCAGATAAGGTATAAAACTGCTGCAGTTTTTCGGCTAAATCACCGGCACCTTCACGGATAAAGTCGGCAATTTTGACGTCCATTTTGGCTGGCGGGTCTTGTTCTAACCGGCTTAGCACCACGCCGTTAGTCATCACAATTTGACCATCATCCAAATTTTGCTGACCGGTCAGCAATTTTAAAAAGGTCGACTTGCCGGCGCCATTACGGCCAACCAGACACACCCGCTCACCGGTAAATAAACTAAAATCCACCTTATCCAGTACCGGGTGGGTACCAAAGGCCAGGCAAGCCTGCTGAAAACGTAATAACTCCACGTTACCCTATCCTGCTTTAATCGGTTGTTGTCAGATCCAAAGCGGCTAGCCAGCTGGCTAACGCACTGTGATCAAAAGGCCAATACAATAATTGTTCCTGCCCCTGCGCATCACTGGCTGCCAGCACCGGAATATGCACCCGAAAACGGGCAAATAACGCCTCATCATCGACAATATCCCGTACCTGCAGTTTCTCGGCCAGGCCAGCTTGCTGTACCAGGGCTTCGGCCTGTTCACACAGATGGCAGCCCCAGGTACTGTATAGGGTTATATCACTCATGGCCGGGTTAGCTCAAAACAGACATGAATATGCGGGTTGCGCTTAAAATCTTCCGGTAAGGTCGCAGCCGAGATATCTTTCACCTGCCAGCCGGCTTCCTCCAGCGCCGCGTAATCAAGCTTAAAGCGCCGCTTATTATTAGAGAAAATCACCTTAGCGCCCGGTGCCATCTTGCCAATCAACATATTCAGTAATTTGACATGATCGCGCTGTACATCCCAGCTATCTTCCATCCGTTTCGAGTTAGAAAAGGTTGGCGGATCGACAAAGATCAAATCAAATAAATTCCGGCTGCGGGCGAGCCACTGTAAGCAATCTGCCTGTTCAAACTGGTATTGTTTACCATTAAGACCGTTCAGCATAAAGTTGCGTTTAGCCCAATCCAGATAGGTGTTGGACATATCAACGGTAGTGACACTGGCCGCACCGCCAATAGCCGCATGCACCGAGGCACTGCCGGTGTAGGCAAACAGATTTAATACCCGCTTACCCTGCGCTTGTTGCTGCAGCATACGGCGGGTAATACGGTGATCCAAAAATAGCCCGGTATCCAGATAGTCGCGCAGGTTGACCCAGAACTTAGCACCATACTCTGACACTTCTTTATACTGGCCTGCTTTAGCCAGTGCCTGATACTGGTTAGTGCCCTTTTGCTTTTCCCGCACCTTCAGGATCATCTTATCCGGGCTGATCCCCAGCACCGTTGGTACCTGATTCACCACATCGAACAAGCGCTTCTGGGCAATTTGCTCATCGACGGTGCCCGGCGCGGCATATTCATGCACGACCACTTCGCCGTCATACCAATCTACCGCGACGTTATATTCCGGAATATCGGCATCATATAAGCGATAGCAGCTTAAGCCTTCGCGTTTGGCCCATTTTTGAATCGCTTTTAAGTTTTTCGCCAGCCGGTTACCAAAGGCGCTGCTCTCACTAAAAAACAACGCTGGTGCGCTGGAGCTAACCTGCACCTGCTTTTCTGTGAGGTCAAACAGCGTAAATTCACAGTCCAGCGGGCCGTTACTAAATTTGTAGCTCTTGGCTTTAGATAAGCGCAGCGCACGCAGTAAGTCGCTGTTCGAGGTAATAATTGCCAGGCGCCAGCCCTGATAGTGGGTTTTTAGCGCCAGCGAGAAATTACTGTAAAGCGGGATCAGTGCCGGCAGATCGCCCAAGCGCTCGCCATAAGGCGGGTTAGTCACTATCACACCCGAGGTATCCGTCACGGCGCCTTTTAACGCCGTGGCATCGGCATAATCAAATTTGATTAAGCTTGCCACGCCGGCACGGGCCGCATTTTGCCGGGCTTTACTCAGGCTGCGCTCGTCAGTATCCGTGCCCCAAAACTGGATAATGTCGCCCGCAGGCAAGGCCTGCGCTTTAGCATCGGCTTTTAATTGCTGCCATACCGCGGCCCGAAAACCCGGTGCCCGCTCAAAGGCAAAGCTTTCCCGTGCCAGTCCCGGCGCCTGATTCAGGCTGATTTGCGCCGCTTCAATTAAAATAGTGCCGCTACCGCAGAACGGATCGTACAAAGGGATACCGACAGTCCAGCCAGAGCGCTTTAATAAAGCTGCCGCTAAATGCTCTTTTAACGGTGCCTCGCCCTGCCCGGTACGGTAACCGCGCTGATGTAACGACGGGCCGGAAAAATCCAGCAGGAAATGAAAATGCTGTTTATCCAAACGTACCTGAAACCGCACATCGGGGTTTAAGCGATCCACATCCGGCCGATCGCCGGTTTCTTCGCGAAACTGATCGACAATGGCGTCTTTTAAGCGCATGCCGCCATATTGGGTATTATCAATTTTTGGATGCTTGCCAACACAGTCGACGGCTAAGGTTTGCCGCACCGACATTAGCTGGCCCCAGTCGATATTACTTGCGATCTGATACAGATCCGACTCGGCAGTAACCGGCTCCGACTGAATTAAGCGCAGGATCCTTGTTGCCAGGCGTGACCATAAACATAGGGTGTAGGCCGTTTTAATATCGGCCTTAAAGCGCACTACGCCCATTGAGACCTTTAACACTTCACCCTGATAACTGCGGATCTCATCCGCTAACAGCTCTTCCACGCCCTTCGACGTTAAAGCCCAAAATTCCAGCATTGCAGCAAACCTTAAAATAAAATGGCCGCTAGTATAGCAGAATCGACAACCCCGGCGCCGCACTTTCTCGGCGTTGCGGGCAAGGTTATTTCAGCGCAGCTTGGTAAGCATTTAGGGAGCAATAGCAGCAACAAACCGCCGCTTTGCTTAGCAAATAGGCAACCGAACCAAATAAGCGAAATTAACGCTTGCGTATGTAAAGCGAAAGCTCTAAGATGCGCCCCGCAATGACGGACGCGGGATGGAGCAGCCTGGTAGCTCGTCGG
>DAIOUM010000101.1:0-7908 GCA_036759505.1 Alishewanella sp.
GGCCACTCACTTACTAAATCCTGCACCTGCGATATCAGTTTTCTGGCTTTTACCGTTTTTAAACCAAAACGGCTGGCATGACTGAGTAAGTTTTCTACACTACCGAACCGGCCCGAGGCGCCAATACCAAGCCCATGCTGGCGGGAGTTATTAATGGGTAAGACATCATAAGCCGGTGCCAAACACCAGGTTCGTTGGCTGAAACTGTAAAGTAGCGCATGATTACGGCTGTGATCATCGGTATTGCCAAGCAGAACATTAAACACCATGCGCTGATATAACTCTTGCGCATCGGTTGCCGCAGCAGAATGTTTGGCCAAAAACTCCGCCAAAAAGCCATAACTGTAGTTGGGGTTTAGCTGGTCTGGATTAACCGCGGTAATATTGATTAGCGAATTGGCACTGATAAAGTGATGTGTTGGCCGCTGGGCATCACAGTCGAAACGTTCTACTAGCAATACATCCTCATCAGCAGCTGACACAACGCGGGTATTGGCAACGTGCACCGGTAACTCGGCTAGCATCCGCATACTGGCGTGCTCAACTTTCACCTGATTAAAGAGATCATCCGGGCGATTAAATTTTGCCAGATAGGTAATAGCTCCCTCTGTGATCAGTGTTTTAGGTCTGGCACCGCCCATACTGGAACCATGCTCGAACGCTTTTTTTGCCTCAGGCGGGATCGCCTCATCTGACAAAATTGCGGCCTTACCCCGCAGTAGCATGGGTAAATCCCCCAGGGTATTTTTGTTATATTTGGGCTTGGAAGACGAGCGTGACTTGCTAAATACCAAGGCGCCAACGCCCATGCCCGAACCAGCCAACAAAAATTGCAACGCATTAGCCGGCTTGGTTTTATGTAAAGAAAGAATAACCCGTTGCCCCCAGGCATCTGCTCCAGCATCGGTTAAAACACCAAACAAGTCTTTACCACCCGATGTGGTAAATAGCTCATCTGATAAAGGTAAATTTAGGGGATCCAGCGCAAACGCATCTGGTCGCGCCAGATAGCTTTTACCATAACGAAACTCACCATAACGGCGTGCAGGATCCAGTGTTACCACACCACAAATCACGGGCGAATCTTCCAGACCATCGATAAAAACATAGGCTTGCTCAGAAGTCATTCGACAACTCCGCTTTAGGCTTACGGGCTTTGCGTTGCTGCCGTTTATCGAGCTCGGCCAATTGCCCGTTAACTGTATCAGCCAGTAAATGCAGCAAATTAAGGTGCGCTAACACAGCAAATAACGCCTCGGTGCTAACTGATTTACCATTTTCAATCGCCGAAATAGTATTGCGGCTAAGGCCAGTGCGTGTAGCAAGTTCGCCCTGAGCCATACTTTGAGCTCGCTGATGCTTAACTAACTTCCCCAATGACATCGCAAACTGGTGTTGCGCACTCAGAGCCTTTATTTTTTGCATTAAATTTTGCGCATTAGCTTGTAATGCACAGATTATTGCGCAAAAAGCCAAAATGTCAAAGTTTGTTTCAGAACATTATTATTGCAGTCAGTGACAAGATCCTGGCTTAATGCGACCGATTTTGTCGCCCTAGCGTGTGTAAGATGCGGTTTTTCATCGAGTGCCAATGATTTTTCGGTAAGGTTGGTGCCTGCGCCAGTATCGCGGCAAAGTCGATACTCTCAGCTGCACGTGCCGGCAGATGGGCAAAATAGATCTGACTGGGTGCGAGGTCCTGCACCCGCTGCAATGATTGCTTATATTGGTTCGGGTGACACACCGGATAAGGCGGTACCAGCCGTTTTTTAACCGAGACAATCAGATCAGCGATATACAACTGCCTGGTTGGCAGATGCAGCAAGGATAAATCATGATCGGTATGGCCAGGTGTGTATAACACTTGCCACTCGGTAAAGCCTGGTATCTGCTGCCCGTCCAATAATAACACGTCTGGCTTTAACAGCGGATTATACCAAATATGCTGCTTGGGCTTACCCAGCCGGGTAGCAACCCACCAGGTCAGGCTAACATCAATCAGATGCGCGGTACGGCCCAACAGGCCACTATACCAACGCCGTGCTTTAGGATGGCTGGCAATACGCGCGCCGGTTAAACGCCTGAGCTTATGTGCACCACCCGCATGGTCCGGATGCATATGGGTCACAATAATCAGCTTTAACGCCTCCAGCGGCAAACCCAGTTGCTGCTGAATAAAATCCGTTACCGTAGCGATATCAGCACGACTACAACCATCAAGCAGCATTAAACTATTGTTATGCTGCACCAGATAAATATGCTGAATATAGCCCTGAAGAGTATGTAACTGCATTAGAAAAGATTTAGCCCGGCAATAGCAACTGAACCGACACTACAGAAATCAACAGCAATTTTCCAGCAGCAAATCCTTTTCTCTCATCTGTTGCGGCTTGCTAAGTTATTTCGTAACACGCCAATTAGCCAAGGCGGTTTCGACAGTAAAGCCGTAAATTGCGTGAGGTGTAATACTTAATGACGAATCTCAATCAAAATCTCATTCCGCCTGAGCATTGGCAGCGTTAAAGGGCCGTTATATCCGGCAGCAACAGGGTCGCTAACTGCAGTAAGGCCATTGGCGGTAATCCATTGCTGCAATTGCTGACTGTAACGCTGCACATTGCGCTGTGATAAGGTGCCACTGAAGCGAATAGCGGCTACTGTATAGTCGCGCACCTCCTCAACCAGCAGATCTGGGTTTGTCGGCTTGGGTGTGCTGTCGAGAGTAAAGTGCTTTGGCATAACAAAGGCCATTCGCGGCTCACTATTGGCCCCCGACATAAATACCGGCGCAGTCATAGCGATTTTCGTACCCTGGTTTGCCGGCTCTCCTGCCATCAACACCGGTGCTGTCATCGCGATATTGCTGCTGCCGGCATTATCACCTGAGATGTAACGGAATAATTTTCGAAAAGCGTTATTTCTGCCATCACCGGCCATACTGGTCGACACCAGCACCATAGGCTCGTAACGGCGAACTTCGATGCCCAGGCTGCTATCGGCCTTAAGCACCTGATAAGGCGCAATCTCTACCTCACTGCGACCGACCACTGAACAGGCGGCTAAACACAGCGCCACAACCAGGCTAACAATAATTTTCACCGCATCATCCTTCTTCACGACATTACGCTGTTATACGTTGTCGCGGCGCTTTGGATTGGTTGGCTGCCGCGCGAACAGCAATTACAGAACGCACTGCTCCAACCTGTAAAAAAGTCGGCCTCTCATCCTAATGCCGTATTGTGTTCAGCTATCATTCAGTAATACTATTCAGCGAAATAGCAACAGCTCGCGGAGTTTGCATGGCACTCTTCTCTCGTCGCAATAATGTGCCACTGGTCCTGGCAGGACTGGTATGGTCGCTTTTTACGCCGCCCTCCCTGGCACAGGGTGCGGCCTTTCAGAGCTGGACCGATGTGGTCCGTACCAAGGCCTTTGATGATAGCCAGGGCGTTTACGACAATATGATGAATGTACGGCGCTGGATCCTGACCCGCTCCGGCTACTGTACTGAGCAAAAGCGTCATGTGTTGTTCGATATGCGCGGTAACTTTTTAAAATACGTCGAAGATGCCGATAATTCGTTACAAACGCAGCAGCGGTTAAATCAAAGCCGTCAGCAACTGGCGCAGCAAGGCCTGGTACCGGCCTATGTTGCCGGCAACAGCAATACCGTCGGTTACCCCTTTGCCATTCGCTGTCATCAACCCTATGTTGATTTACCACTCGCAATAGCCCGCTATCTGGGTGAACATCCGGATGGTCGACTGTCTGGCAATTGGCAGGGTATTTCGGTCGGCACGCCAAAGAAGCAGGCGTCGCTGCATGAGGTATTACAAACCGTCTACAACCGCCGGGTGCAGCAAAAGAAGATTACACTGCCCCCCAACCTGTTACCGGATCTGGCGGGGATGCTGATTATCGAAAGCGGCGGTGTGCGTGAAGCCAAATCCAAAGCCAATGCCCGGGGTATTTTACAGCTAACCCCAACCGCCCTAAAAGATTGTGGCGTACCGGCAAATAAGCATTTACACCGCATTGCTCAGGTGGATTGCGCACTCTGGCTGTTTGAACGTAACCATCGCATGCTACAGCCGGTGTTTGTGGCAAAATTTGGACATTTGCCGGAAGACAAGCAGGAGCAAATTTATCGCCTGCTGCTGATCCAGGCTTATCATGGTGGGCCAGGTCGGGTACGCTCGTTACTGGTCGACGAAGAACTTAGCCGGCCAGCCAGTTATTTTGCTGCCAATCACCAACAATTCAGCGCCGGTGACATTGCCTTTGGCATGGTGTTTCACAACTTAGGCCGCAACCGGCTGGGTTTTGCATCGCTTTACTACACAGCAGATATTCGTATTGCGCAGCAGCTTTTACAATCGAAGAAGAGCCCAGGGCTGTTCCCGGCGCTGCAACAAACGCTTACATCCTTACCATAGCAGACTTTTAGCGCACAGTATGGTGCGGGTATAACCATACTGTGCAGCCTCTGATTTAGTCTTTGTTCTGCCGCAGGCCAAGCCAGTCTTCACGCTCTAACTCTGGTTGCTCACGCCGGAACTGCTGATACAGCGCTACACCTTTGCTATCTTCAAGCACCTTGACCGCAACACCGTGATTGCTTAGCGTTTGCTCATTGCCGCCGGCACTGCTGACATCGCCAACCACCACCCGGTTAAAACCGCGGTTAATCAATAGCGCCGTACAGATATTACAAGGGCTAAGTGAGGTAAAAAGTGTGGTTTGACTAAAGTCGATGCGGCCAGCATCCCGAATGGCTGATGTTTCGCCATGATTATAAGGATGGCTTTCCTGCACCAGCGTATTATGGCCCTTGCCGACAATGCGACGGCTGGCGTTGTCGATAATCACCGCGCCAATCGGACAGCCACCTTCGAGGTAGCTTTTCTCGGCCAGTAACACCGCAATGCGCATCAAATCGGCATCAGATAACCGGCACCAGAACTCGTCGGCTACAAGCAACCCTAAGCTACGGGTCGGCAGATGGGCCAGTGTACGCAATACTGCATCATTTAGCGGGGTGCTGGCAGAAAAGAGTTTTATTTCAACCTGGGGCTCAGTCATCAGCAAACTCCGAAGGTAAAGGTTGTGGTTTATCGCCGTCGCTTGCAGCAATAAAATCAATCTCAAGCTCAGCTTTTTCGACAAAATACTGTGGCAGCTCAGCCTTGATCGCGGGTGCCAGATTTTTAAAATCGGCTACCTGTTTTACCAGATTACCACGACCACTAACCAGTTGGTTTTCAGCCGCCAAATAGGCCGCGCCAGCGCTGTCGAGCCCACGTTTAATTTTTTCAAAGTTCCCCAAAAAGCTGTTCAGCTTTTTAAATACCGCTTCGGCTTTGTCGGCCAGAGCCGCAGTATGCTTGTTCTGATCTTCATAGCGCCACAGCTGACGCACAATATTCAGGCTGGTTAGCAAGGTAGTGGGTGTCGCCACCAGAATATTATTTTCGATGGCCTGCTGAAACAGGCTTTCATCCGCCTTCAGGGCTTCAACAAAAGCCGATTCAATCGGGATAAACATAAACACCATATCCGGCGAGTTTAAACCCGGCAAACGGAAGTAGTCTTTCGCCGACAACTCTTTGATCCGGCTAGCCACCGCCTGCACATGTTCTTTTAAGGCTTGTTGTCGCTCAAGCTCCTGTTCGGCGTTAACATAACGGGTATAGGCGTTGAGTGACACCTTAGCATCAATTACCAAATGCTTATTTTGTGGCAGGTACACTATCGTATCGGGACGGAATTTGCCGTCGTCGGTACTAAAACTGACCTCTCGCTGATAGTCCTTACCCGGCTGCAAGCCGGAGCGATCAAGCACATTTTCCAGTACCAGTTCCCCCCAGTTGCCCTGCAACTTCTTCTGGCCCCGCAGCGCGGTAGATAACTCATGCGCTTCTTTGGTGATATGCTGATTCAGCTCTTTTAACGATGCCAGCTCTTTTTTCAGCTCACCCTGAGCAGTAGTTTCCCGGTGATGGATATCCTGCACTTCTTTTTTAAAAGCTTCTATAGATTGCTGAAACGGACTTAACATCGCATTTAAGCTTAGCTTACTGGTCTCCTGCAGACTCTGTGCTTTTGCGTCCAGGATCTCGTTAGACAAGGCTTTAAACTGCTCCACCAGGCTTTGTTTTTGCTTTTCGAAGTTAACCAGTTCCCGCTGATGGCTGGCTTCCCGCTCATCGAGCTCGGTTTTCAGCCGTGTATAACGGTTCGAGAGATTATGATGCTCTTCCTGCAGTTGCTCGCGGGCACTGCGCTCTAGCGTTAGCTCCTGTTTTAGCTGCTGCACACTGGCAAGGCTGTGTTGTAACTGAGCATCCAGTCCTTGCTGCCGGGCCTGTTGATCTGCGCGTTCTGCTCTGGCTTGCTCCAGTTCATTCTTTAACTGTTGCTGCTGTTGCTGCTGTTGTTGTAGTTCGGTAGTCAGACGCTGCTCGGTTTGCTGAGCAAAACTCAACTGCTGTTCCAGCTTCGCCAGCTGTAGCTGCTGTTGTTGCAACTGTAATTCGGACTCCTTCAACTGACGCTGTGAGCTTTGCATTAGCTGCTGACTTTCAACAGCCTGTTGCTGTGCTTGGGTCAGCTCGACACCTAAAGTTGTTTCGGTGTGCTTGGTTTGTACCCGGCAGACTAAATAACCGAAAAGCGCCCCAAGCCCGCCGGCCAGCAGTAAAAAAATCAATTCCTGTGTCATACAGTTTTAAAATCCGATAAGTCGTAAAGATATTGCGATATTAACGCTACCTGATATTTTTACCATACTGTATAACCTTTTATGTCTGGTTTTTCGGCATATCTATGCCAGAGCGAACACTACAACAATAAACAGGATGTCTTATGCTAAGAAAAGCTTTCGCCTTGAGCCTGCTATCTGCTGCGCTTCTTTCTTTACCCTCGCCCAGCACTGCTAAGCCTGTGACATATAATGAACCGGCCCAGGGACGGCAAATTTATAGCGCTGCAGATTTTGCGGTGCTGCCGCAGCGGGAGCGCATTGCTCCGGAAAACGCCATGCTTACAGAGCGTTTAGAGCAACTCTTGCCACAGCTGATGGCAGAACAAAACCTGGATATGTGGTTGGTACTTAACCGCGAAAAGGCCGAAGATCCGGTGTATTTTACGCTGGTGCCCCAACCGAGCTTTGCCGCTCGGCGCACAACAATGCTGGTATTTAACCGTTTGACTGATGGTACTATCGAAAAACTCACGGTGAACCGCTACCCGTTGGGCGCGCCCTACACTGCTGCCTGGCAAGGCGGCAGCCTCGATGAGCAGTGGCAGGCGTTGGCTGATTTAATTGTCAGTAAAGATCCAAAAACAATTGGTATTAACGTCTCAAAAGAGTGGCCGGTGGCGGATGGTTTAACCTCTGCTTTGCATAGCCGCTTAAAAGAAGTTTTACCACAGGCTTACCAAAGTCGCTTGGTGTCTGCGGAAAATCTGGTGGTGCGTTGGTTAGAACAACGTACTGCTACTGAGTTGGCAGTCTACCCACATATTATCGGCATTGCCCGTGGCGTCATTGCCGAGGGTTTTAGTAGCCGGGTCATTACGCCAGGCGTAACTACCACCGAAGATGTCGCCTGGTATTTGCGTGAGCGTTTTAGTGAATTGCAGTTACCAATTTGGTTTATGCCTTATGTCAGCTTACAGCGCCCTGGCACACCTTGTGATAAAGATACGGCATATTGCGGCGAATCAGGCGTTATTCAACGTGGTGATATTCTGCATACTGACGTTGGGATCTGTTATCTGAAGCTTTGTAGCGACACCCAGGAAATGGCCTATGTGCTCAAGGCCGACGAGGAGGATGCCCCTGCAGGATTAAAAGCCGCGCTGGCAACCGGCAACCGCTGGCAGGATATCCTGAAAAAGGAGTTT
>DAIOUM010000102.1:0-7784 GCA_036759505.1 Alishewanella sp.
CAAATAAAGGTGATGGCGACACCGGCATTGCCTACGCCAAACAGGCCCATCGCCAGGCCTTGCTGGCGCGAGGCAAACCAGTCGGTCACATAGCGGATGCCGAAGGTAAAGGAAACGCCACTTAAACCAAACCAGAGGCCGGTGGTCAGATAACCATAAAAGCTGCTTACCAGTGGCAGCAATGCCAGCGCCGGAAGGCAGCTGAGCATTAACCCCAGCCACAGCAGTCGGGCATTATAGCGATCGGCCAGCAATCCCAACGGAATCCGTAGTAGCGCCCCGCTAAAAATGGGGGCTGCCAGTAAAATACCGTATTCGGTGGCGCTCAGGGCCAGCTGTTGTTGGATATCCAACCCCATCACCGCGTATAGCGTCCACACCGAAAAGCAGCCGGCAAAAGCCAGGGTAGCCAGTAGCAGCGCCCGGCCCGCCAGAGGATGGGTTGCCTGCATGCGTTACTCCCCAAATAAGCGCCTGTACCAGGCGCAAGACTCACTGCGCCTAGCATAGCGAAAAGCTTAGCGGCCTGCCCGGCCAAAAAGCAGTACCCCCTAAGTTCTGCGGCTAAGGCTGCGGCAAGGCAGGCTACCTCATAGGGGGTAGTGATGGCTTTGGGCTCGGCTTTTAGCGCTAAATTGCTGGCTACTCCAAAGGAGGTAGCGGCCCTTAGTGCAGGCCCGGCGCGGGCTGGCGGCTGTTGTGCCAGATCAATTTTTCCGGCCTAAAAACCCCTAGACTTGTACTGGAATATCATTCTATGACTCTTTCAGGAGGTCTGTATGGCTGGCGCAGCGTCTGCGGCAGGGCAAAGCAGTAAACTCAATCTGCTTAATTTTGCTGAACAAAAAATAAAAATGTTACACCTGACCTGGTTTGCGTTCTTTCTTACCTTTGTGATTTGGTTTGCTCATGCGCCCTTACTGATGCATATCAAAGAAGCGCTGGCGTTAACCGATGCCCAGATCCGGGCTTTGCTGATATTAAACGTGGCATTGACCATTCCGGCGCGCATCGTAGTGGGAATGATGGTGGATAAATATGGCCCGCGTATTATGTATTCGGTGTTGTTATTTATCTCGGCCTTGCTCTGTATCGGCTTTGCTTTTGCCAATACCTATGATGCCCTGGCCTTATTCCGCTTTTTACTGGGCTTTGTCGGCGCAGGTTTTGTGGTAGGGATCCGGCTGGTTGGTGAGTGGTTTCCGCATAACCAGGTTGGTACCGCTGAAGGTATCTACGGTGGCTGGGGTAATTTTGGCTCGGCGGCAGCCGCGATGACGCTGCCAACAGTAGCGCTGATGTTCGGTGGTGAAAATGGCTGGCGCTATGCGATTGCCTCAGTTGGGGTGATCAGTGCGGTCTATTCGCTGATTTTCTATAAATTTGCCCGTAATACGCCCAAAGGCTCGACTTATTTTAAACCGAAAAAAACCGGTGCCATGGTGGTTACCAGCTGGGGCGCATTGTGGGCCCTGATTCTGATGAATATCCCAATGCACCTGGCACTGGGGATCCTGGCCTGGCGTTTATCACCGGCAGGGGTGAATTTGTTCTCGGAAACTGCCATGTACGGCATCTGGGGCGCGCTGGTGGTGTTGTTTATCTTCCAGACGCAACAAACCTGGAAAATCAACGCCGAACATTTACGCGAAGGTGTGCCGGAGCATGACAAATATAGCTTTAAGCAGGTCGGGATCTTAAATATTGCTTACTTTGCGACCTTTGGCTCTGAGCTGGCGGTGGTATCGATGCTGCCACTGTATTTCCTGGAAACCTTCGAGGGGATGACGGCGGTAAAAGCGGGTTTGCTAGCGTCTGCGTTCGCCTTTATGAATCTGGTGTCGCGGCCAATGGGAGGCTGGTTCTCTGATAAATTTGGCCGGCGTAAGAGTATGGTGATCCTGATTGGTGGTCTGGCTGCCGGCTATTTCCTGATGGGCTTGATGGACAGCCACTGGTGGATCCCGTTGGCCGTATTAGCGGTAATGGCCTGCTCCTTCTTTGTGCAAGCCGGCGAAGGTGCGGTGTTTGCAATAGTGCCACTGATCAAGCGCAGTATGACCGGCCAGATCGCCGGGATGGCAGGTGCTTACGGTAATGTGGGGGCTGTGGTGTACCTGACCGTACTAAGTTATGTCGATTTTAGTACCTTCTTCTATGTGATTGCGGCCTCAGCATTGATTGGCCTGGTTGCGGTGATGTTCCTCGACGATCCTAAGGGACATATTGTCGAGGTGGCGGAAGATGGTACAGTACATAGAATTAATGTCGGTTAAATAAGGGCGTGCCGCTGTGGCAGAGTTAGCACTGCAATTACAATATGGCGCTCAGACTGCGGCCGGCGTAAAAGCGGCCAATGAGGATGCGGTTGCCTGTCAGTTGCCTGACTCTGCCTACTTACTGCAACATAAGGGTGCCTGTTTTGTGCTGGCCGATGGCGTCAGTACCGCTGAAGCTGGCGCTCAGGCCAGTAAACTGGCTACCGAGCGTTTTTGTCAGGAATATCCGCAAACTCCGGATAGTTGGTCGGTGGCCTACAGTGCCGAGCAGTTACTGGCCACCATCAACAACCAGCTGTATCAATTCAGTCATAAGTTTGCCCATGAACAAAAAGGCTATTTATGTACCTTTAGTGCTTTGGTGCTGAAGTCGCGCACTGCGCATTTCTTCCATATCGGTGACAGCCGTATCTATCTGTTGCGTAACGCCAGTTTGCAGCAGCTGACGCAGGATCATATTACGGTATTGTCGGAGCAGCGGCAGTTTTTAGGCCGGGCACTGGGCATGGATGCCAAGGTCGCAGCGCAGCAAGGTGCATTGGCGTTGCAAGCGGGTGATCGTTTTTTACTAACCTCGGATGGCATTCACGACTTTTTAAGTGAGGCCGAATTAACTCAGCTGCTGACGACAGTAACGGATCCGGAGCAATGCAGCCGGCAGTTACTGGAGCAGGCATTAGCGCATGGCAGCGATGATAATGTCAGCGCGATAGTGGTGGATGTGGCGCAGTTACCTGAGCAGAGCCTGGATGATTTAAGCTCCGAGCTGACCCGGTTACCCTTCCCGCCGGCGTTAAGCCCGGGTATGAAGCTGGATGGTTATCGGGTAGTGCGAGAGCTCTATGCCAGTAGCCGCAGCCACCTGTATCTGGTGGAAGATGAAGCCACCGCAGAGCAGCTGGTGCTTAAGAGCCCATCGCAGAATTATGCCGATGATGTACTTTATATCGATCGTTTTATCCGCGAAGAGTGGATTGGCCTGCGGATCCAGTCGCCGCGCGTAGTCAAGGTGATCCGACAAAGCCGGCCACGGACCTTTCTGTACTATTTGATGGAGCATTTACAGGGCCAGAGTTTAGAGCACTGGCTGGCAGAGCAGCCACAGCCGCTTAAACCCGCGTTGGCAATTAAACTGGTGAAACAGATAGCCGAAGGCCTACAGGCGTTTCACCGCATGGGCGCCATTCATCAGGACCTGAAACCCGGCAATATTATGCGTCTGGCCGATGGCAGCCTGAAATTGGTGGATTTTGGTTCAGTGTTTGTTGCCGGTCTGGCGGAAATTTACAGCCCACTGCACCACGAAGGCGCTTTGGGCACCGCGACTTATTCCGATCCACACTATCTGCTGGGACATAATTCCGGCGTGCAGGGTGATGTGTATGCCTTGGCGACCATTGCCTATGAGCTGTTTAGTGGCGGTCATTTACCCTATGGCCCGGCGGTAGAAGAATGCCGGGTGGCGAGCGATTATGACCGGCTGCGCTATCGCAGTGCCAGTCAGTTTAACCCGCTGATCCCGACCTGGTTTGACCGGGCACTGCAAAAGGGAGTGAGTTTGGATCTGAGTTACCGCTATCAGAGTATCAGCCAGTTACTGACCGATTTGCAGCAACCCAACCCGGCGTTTTTGCATGAAGAGGTCAAACAGCAGAATAAATCCAATCCACTGCTATTCTGGCAACTGCTGTCCGGTTTCTGGTTTATTACCCTGTTATTGGTGATCTGGTTGTTTCTGCTACGCCGTTAACTTGCTTTTTCGCGGTTGCAGGGGTATAACTGCCTAAATTCTGAAAAGTCCGACGGCGTTAGCCGGCGGGCTTTTTTCTTTTTTACTTGGGAGTGTCATATGTCAGCTACACCTATCGTCGTTTCCAGTTTAGATATGGATCGGATTGAAGCCTTACTTGAGAAGATGCCCCGGCTGACGCCGGAGCTGGAAAAGCTGGAGTCAGAGTTGGATCGGGCTAGTGTGGTTGAACCTACCGCATTACCTGCGAATGTGGTCAGTATGAACTCGACGGTGCGCTTTAAGTTTGCCGGCGATAACAAGGTGTTTGAGAAAACCCTGGTTTATCCGCATGACCTGAAAAACGATGAGCAAATTTCGATTTTTGCTCCGGTTGGCAGTGCTCTGCTCGGGTTAGCGGTGGGTCAAGCACTGGAATGGCCGATGCCACATGGCCAAAGCCGCACCGTTGAAATTCTTGACGTGCTATATCAACCAGAACGCGCCGGCGAATACCAGCGTTAACCGCTAGGCCTGCAGCGACTCTGCGCTTCGGCTCCGGTAGTCTTGCCTTACGGAGTCGAAGCCTGGGGTAGAGGCTGGCACTAACTTTTGGGTCTAAAGGCCTGCATCACTGCTTCGTTACACTGCAGATAAGGGCCGTCCATCAGATCGATGCAGTAAGGCACCGCCGGGAACACCGCATCCAGACACTGGCGGATTGCCTTGGGTTTGCCCGGTAAGTTAATAATCAGGCAGCTGCCACGTAAGCCAGCGGTTTGCCGTGACAAAATAGCGGTTGGCACATACTTTAACGACTCCTGACGCATCAGCTCACCAAAGCCCGGCATCAACCTGTCACAGACGGCCTCTGTGGCTTCTGGCGTGACATCGCGCTTAGCTGGCCCGGTACCGCCGGTGGTGACAATTAAACAGCAACCTTGTTGCTCGGCCAGTTCTATCAGGGTTTGTTCAATCAGAGGTTGTTCATCCGGGATCAAACGGTACTCGGCGTGCCAGTCGCTGCTTAGATACTCTGTTAAGGTATCGATTATCGCCTTGCCGGATAAATCTTCATATATACCGGCACTGGCGCGGTCGCTTACCGTAACAATGCCAATTTTTGCCTGTTGCTGCGTCATCTGCGCTCCAGATTAAAATTCAACATTCAACATTCAACATTCAACACTCAACATTCAACACTCATCATCACCCCGTCGCCATCCCTGCCAGCTTTAGCCAATAACCATTACTGTCGGTATCACTCAGTTGTTGTGGCGCGGCGCCATGCTGGTTCGCCTTAAATCTATTCAACCAGGCAAAGGTCCCCTCGGGCTCTGGGCTTAACCGTACTACATCAACCAACCCCTGCATAGCCGGTAGCTGATTAATCAGGTTATACCGATAGCCAGATTGGGTTTGAATACCGTTTAGCACAAAAACCTGGGTACCATCCTGGCTATGCACAGTGCGCCCCTGCGGATACTTAATGCAACAGAGTTCGCACTGATCTTTAGCGCGATTCTCGGAGCGGGCGGTAAAGCAGCGACCACTCCAGGCCAGCGGTAAATGGCCAAAGGCAAACACCTCGGTTTGAAAGCAATCGCGGATATCCTGAATAATGCCCTCGTTTAACACCTGTTGTAGCCAGTCGCCGGATAGTTCAACCGGCATTACCCAGCGTAATAAACCCATACCTACTAAGCGGCGCAGGCTATGCTGGTTATAGCAGTTAATGGCTGCGCCGGCGACAAAGGGCAGACCCTGTTCGTACAGCATAGCAATAGCGCCAACATCATTAGCTTCCAGCATAAAGTCGCCGTTATCGACGTACTTGCGCAGCTCGCGCAGTTCAGACGGTGACTCCAACAGCGTCATGCCAGATAAACACACCTGTTTGCCGGCTTCGCGCAGCATATGCGCCAGCTTAAGATAGTCTTCCAGTTTTAGCTCGCGTCTTTTGCTGCAAACGGTTTCGCCCAGATAAACAATATCCACGGCTGAGTCGGCGGCCTGGCGGTAAAACTCCAGCATCTGTGCTTTGGGCCAGAAATACAGTACCGGGCCAAGTGAAAATTGCATAGGTTATTTCCATTTCCGATGATAGGCACCGAGGGTGGTTTGGTTGCCCTCGGCCAGATTATTCAGCACCTGCTGCCAGTGTTGTTGCACCAGAAAATGCGCTGGATCCTGCATTACCGCATCAATAGCCGCCCGCCAAACCTGGGTGATCTGGGTAACATAAGCCGGGCTGCGCTGCCGGCCTTCAATTTTCAGTGAGCTAATGCCCTCGGCATAGAGCTGTGGCAGTAAATCCAGAGTGTTCAGGCTGGTTGGCTCTTCCAGCACATGGTAGGTATCGGCATCGACTCTGAAACGTCCTTTACAGAGGGTCGGGTAGCCGGCGGTTTCATCCGCGGCGAAGCGGTCAATCAATACTTCATTTAAGCGCGACTCCAGTACACCGTCTTGCTCTTGCCAGCGAACAAAGGCCGCCGGTGAGCAGGCGCCGGCGGTATTCGGTGACTGCCCGGTTAAGTAAGAACTCAAATAGCAACGCCCCTCAGCCATAATGCATAAGCTGCCAAAGGCAAAGACTTCCAAATCGATATCACAGCTGCGGGCCAGCGCGCGCACCTGTTGCATCGAAAGCACCCGTGGTAACACCACCCGGCGGATATTAAATTGCCGGTAAAACTCAATGGCGGCGGCATTGGTGGCCGAAGCCTGCACCGACAGATGTAATTCAACCTGCGGATAGCGTTCAGCGGCATAGGCCAGCACTGCCATATCGGCAAGAATCAGTACATCGGTGCCAGCCCGTACTGCACTGTCGACCGCCTGCTGCCAGCGCGACCAACCCGCGGGGTGAGCAAAGGTATTAATGGCCACATGCAATTTACGCCCCGCCTGATGCACATAGCGGGCAACCTCAGTCAGTTGCGACTCAGTAAAGTTTAAGCCGGCAAAGTGCCGGGCATTGGTGTCATCTTTTAAGCCGACATAGATCGCATCGGCCCCCTGACTAATTGCTGCTTTGACTGCCGGCATACTGCCAGCCGGACAGAGTAACTCCATATCAGCCTCATTACTGTGACCCTGCCTGCTGTACCCCGGAAAGGCTATAGGCAGCGCCGTAGAACTATGCTTTTATTATAGGGAATTTAGCGGGTGGGTTGCTTCTATATGTTTGATATTAAAAGGGTTAGTCATAAATTGGTAGCGTTGCTACCTACTTTGGCGCAGCGGGTGCAACAGCTGACGCCCAAGCGTGTGCAGCAGCAGGGCTTAACGCTGCTGCTAAATAAGTTTTTTCAGCCAGAGCTAACTGCCGGCAGTCTGGATTTTCTGGCACAGCGATACTTAGTGTTACAGGTAAGCGACTGGCAACTGAACTTTGCCATAACTTTAGAAAACAACAAATTACAGGTTGAACTGGCATCTGTGCAGCAGGATCTGCTGATTAAAGCCAGCAGTCAGGATTTTCTGGATCTGATCTGCGGCAAAGTCGATCCGGATACCTTATTTTTCCGGCGTCGCCTCAGTATGTTAGGGGATACCGAGCTGGGACTGTACTGCAAGAATCTGCTCGATACTATTGAGTTAAGCCGCTTGCCGCCGCCACTGCCGGCCTTGTTGCTAAGCTGGCAAAGTTTGTTGGCAACGGCAGAGGTTGCGGCAGATCAAACTGCTACAGTACCTGGCAGCTTATAATTGTCCTGAGTTTTCCGGAGACAGCAGATGCAAAGCATACAGTGGGACGCGGCGTTAATCGC
>DAIOUM010000103.1:0-7712 GCA_036759505.1 Alishewanella sp.
CGCCTTGATAATATCGCCATTTCAGCCATTAAGGGCGTCGGCAGCAAAGTTGCTGAGCGCCTGGCGAAACTGGCGATTTTTAGCATTCAGGACATCTTATTTCACCTGCCGCTGCGTTACGAAGATCGTACTCGCCTGTACCCTATTGCCGACTTGATGCCGCTGTTGCACGCCACCGTGCAAGGCGAGGTACAGAGCAGCGAAGTGCATTTTGGCAAAAGACGCAGTTGGCTGGTTACCGTCAAAGATGGCAGCGGCAGCATTACGCTGCGGTTTTTTCATTTTTCGGCGGCACAAAAAAATGCGGTGGTAAAAGGCAGCCGCTTACGTTGTTTTGGCGAGGTAAAACGTGGCCCTCGTGGTCTCGAGATGCTGCATCCGGAATACAAAGTATTACAGGATGAGGCCTTAGAGCTGCAAGTCGCCGAAACCCTGACGCCAATTTACCCGACAACCGAAGGCTTAAAACAAGCCACCTGGCGCAATCTGACCGATGCCGCCCTGACTTACCTGAAGCAATATGCGCCAAGCGAATATTTGCCGGCGGAGCTGATGCGACAGCCTTGGTCGCTGGCCGAGGCACTGCATTATATTCATCGCCCGCCGCCGGATGCGCAGCTCACACTATTAGAAGCAGGCAAGCATCCGGCGCAGCAGCGGCTGATTTTAGAAGAGCTGATTGCGCAGCAGCTGAGTATGTATCAGCTGCGTAGTCAGGGCCAGCAACAGCAGGCGGTGGCATTGCCCGCCCCGGCAAAGTTGCTTAGTGACTTTTTAAGTCAGCTGCCGTTTCAGCCCACCGGTGCCCAGCAGCGGGTGGTCGCAGAAATTCAGGGCGATTTAGCGAAACATCTGCCGATGCTCCGCTTAGTGCAGGGCGATGTCGGTTCAGGTAAAACCCTGGTCGCTGCACTGGCGGCGTTAACCGCTATCGGCAATGGCTATCAGGTGGCGTTGATGGCACCCACCGAGCTTTTAGCCGAACAACATGCGCTAAATTTTCAGCGCTGGTTTGAACCGCTCGGTATTCAGTTAGCCTGGCTTGGCGGTAAAAGTAAAGGTAAGGCGCGCGAGCAGAGTCTGGCCGCGATCGGCGATGGCAGAGCCCAAATGGTGGTGGGAACCCATGCGCTGTTTCAGCAACAGGTCGAATTTAAACAACTGGCGCTGGTGATTATCGATGAGCAGCACCGCTTTGGCGTACATCAGCGCCTGGCACTGCGCGAAAAAGGCGGACTCGCCGGCCATTATCCGCATCAGCTGGTAATGACGGCAACGCCAATTCCTCGCACTCTGGCGATGACGGCCTATGCTGATCTGGACACCTCGGTGATTGATGAATTGCCACCGGGCCGCACACCGGTGACTACCGTCGCCATTCCGGATAGCCGTCGCGACGAAGTGATTGCCCGGGTAAAGCAGGTAGTTACCGAACAACAACGCCAGGCGTACTGGGTTTGCACCCTAATTGAAGAGTCAGAAGCGCTGCAATGCCAGGCCGCGGAGGATACCGCGACCTTGCTACAACAAGCGCTGCCAGAGCTAAGAATTGGCCTGGTGCATGGCCGCTTAAAAAGCGCTGAAAAGCAGCAAATTATGCAAAGCTTTAGCAGTGGTGAGCTGGATTTATTGGTCGCCACTACCGTGATTGAGGTGGGTGTCGATGTACCCAACGCCAGCCTGATGATTATCGAAAACCCGGAGCGGCTGGGCCTGGCGCAGCTGCATCAGCTGCGCGGCCGGGTTGGCCGGGGTAGCGCCGCGTCGCATTGTGTGCTGTTATATCATGCACCGCTGTCGCGCACTGCGCAGGCCCGCTTGTCAGTGCTACGCGAAAGTAACGACGGCTTTGTTATTGCGCAGCGCGATTTGGAAATTCGCGGTCCCGGCGAGTTGCTCGGCACCCGGCAAACGGGTTTAATGCAGTTTAAAATTGCTGACCTAACCCGCGACAGCGAGTTACTACCACAAGCTCGGCAACTCGCAGCGATAATGTGGCAACAACACCGGCCTGCCAGCCTGCAACTGATTAAACGCTGGCTCGCCAACAAAGAAATTTACGGCCACGCCTAACTTATCCACCGCACTCCGGTACCGGTCTGACCAGTTTATCCACAGCACTCCGGTACAAAGCTAACACTGAACCGGAGTGCTGTGGATAAAAGTGTGGCCGATCATGACGAACCATGAGGTATGCTATGCAAGATCTTACTGCTCTGTCGCCCTATCAGATCCGCCAGCTGTGTCGTAGCGGTGAGTTTGCCAGCAATACCTCGGGCCTGGCGCCGGGTTTTGTGCAGGCTAATATGGCCATTATTCCGGCCGCCTATGCTGCCGACTTCCTGCAGTTTTGTCACTTTAACCCTAAGCCCTGCCCGCTGCTGGGTATGGCCGCCCACCCCGGCGCTGTCGATCTGCCCGCGCTGGCACAGGATTTAGATATTCGTACCGACTTACCACGTTACCGCATTTTTCGCCAAGGTGAACTGGTGGATGAAGTGACTGATCTGACTACCGTCTGGCGCGATGATCTGGTGACCTTTTTAATCGGCTGCTCTTTTTCATTTGAAGAAGCGCTACTGGCCGATGGCCTGGAGATCCGCAATATTACCGAGCAGGTCAATGTGCCGATGTATCGCACTAACCTGGCCTGTCAGAGTGCTGGGGTATTTAGTGGCAATATGGTGGTCAGTATGCGACCAATGAAACCGGCCGATGCCATTCGCGCTATTCAGATTTGCTCGCGCTTCCCACAAGTACATGGTGCGCCGGTGCATTTTGGCGATCCGGCGGCTATCGGCATTCAGAATATCAACCGGCCAGATTATGGCGATGCGGTAACGATTAAACCCGGCGAAGTGCCGGTATTCTGGGCCTGTGGTGTCACACCGCAGGTAGCGATTGCCAATGCAAAACTGGATTTTTGTATTAGCCATGCGCCGGGCCATATGCTGGTTACCGACTTAAGCAACAGTAAGCTGGCAGTACTCTAACACAACTGGTCAGACCGGTACCGGAGTGCTGTGGATAAGTGCGGTGGCTATGGTGGGGTTAGGACGAATACTTTATTCTTTTTTATTTTTCGTCTGGAATTTTTTATGCGCAAGTGGTGACCGGCTACTGGACAAGCCATAGCCAGTCGCGCAAACTAGCAACAAATAGAGATCTGCCCCCGAACCTTGCCCGGGGCTAGAGCCCTAGAGTCAGTTGCAACCGGAGAGCCCGATGTCAAAATCCCGCCCTGCTTTATTACTTAACTGTGATCTTGGTGAAAGCTTTGGCAGCTGGACCATGGGGCTGGACGAGCAGGCCATGCCGCATATTGATCTGGCGAATATTGCCTGTGGCTTTCATGGCGGTGATCCTGATGTGATGGTGCGCACCCTAAAGCTGGCCAAGCAACACAGCGTCACCATTGGCGCCCATCCGTCTTATCCCGATTTACAGGGCTTTGGCCGGCGCAGTATGCAATGCTCAACCAGTGAAATCATAAACCTGATCCACTATCAGGTGGCCGCGCTGGACGGTATGGCGCAGTGTCAGGGCTTAAATCTTAGCTATATCAAACCACATGGTGCCCTGTATAACGATATGATGGCAAAGCCAGAGGTGTGGCAAGCGGTGTTGCAGGCAGTCGCCAGCTATCATAAACCGCTGAAGCTGATGATCTTAGCCACGGCCGATGCCGCGCAATATCAGCAGCAAGCCGCCGCGGCTGGCGTCAGCCTGTTGTTGGAAGCCTTTGCCGATCGTCGCTATACCGATGCCGGTAAGCTTACACCACGCAGCCAGGCCGGTGCGGTGTTGCATGGCGCTGAGGTATTAGCCCAGGTGCGGCAACTCGTTGCGCAAGGCTCGGTGACCACCGATAGCGGTAAAACCCTACCACTGGCCGCTGATACGCTCTGTGTGCATGGCGATAATGTTGCTGCCATCACGCAGCTTACCGAAATTCGTGAGTTACTGCGCCTATGTCAGTAATACCGCCACTACCACCATTACTGTTACCGGCCGAACTGCTGCCTGCCGGTGCTGATAACGCTGTATTTAGCCCAAAGCCAACAGGGCTACAGCCGCTGGAACTTAAACTTGCCGCTGAAAACGCCTTTATTCTTTATACCGGCGCCCAGCAGATCCACCCTTGTAATGCCGCGACGGTGCAGCAATGCTGTGCCCTGCTACAGCCACTGCTCGGCCAGGATATTGTAGAATTACTGCCTTCCTATGCTTCGGTGCTGATCCTGTTTAATCCACTACGGCATAGCCATCTCAGTCTGCTACCACTTCTACAACAGGCTCTACTACAAAGTTCGCCTGCTGCGCAGGCTCTCAGTAGCGGTAAGCTGGTAGAGCTGCCGGTATGGTACAGCGAGCAAAGCGGCGCAGACTTACTTACCGTTGCCAAAGCGAAAAACCTGACACCGGATGAAGTAATTCGCCTACACAGTAACCAAAGTTATCAGGTTTATGCGATTGGCTTTGCACCGGGTTTTGCCTATTTGGGCGAGCTACCGGCAGAACTGGCCATGCCGCGCTTAAGCAGCCCGCGAGCTAAAGTGCCGGCCGGCGCGGTGGCCATAGCCGATCGGCAAACGGCAGTCTATCCGGCGGCCTCACCCGGTGGCTGGCATTTATTGGGGCTTTGCCCAATCCGGATGTTTAACCCCCGGCAAGAGCCGGCAATGCCAGTGGCGGTGGGTGATCAGGTGCGTTTTGTACCGGTTAGCGAGCGGGAATTCCAGTTACTCGGAGG
Organism: Alishewanella sp.; assembly: GCA_036759505.1. GTDB lineage: Bacteria > Pseudomonadota > Gammaproteobacteria > Enterobacterales > Alteromonadaceae > Alishewanella. The sequence goes on from DAIOUM010000103.1 coordinate 4,754, forward strand.
CGCCTTATGAGCCACCTTAACCTTAGTTCTGGCTCAGGCGCTGGCCTGAAAATTATTAGCCCCGGCACCTTAAGTTTGCTACAAGATGCCGGCCGCTTTGGCATGACCGCCCTTGGCCTGACCCAGGGCGGCCCGCTGGATGCACACAGCTTTGCCTGGGCTAATGCCTTAGTCGGCAATACAGCTAACAGCACCGTGATTGAACATAGTATTGGCGGCCTGGTACTGCAGGCCACCGCCGCCTGCACCGTCGCCGTTACCGGTGCCGAGCTGCCGCTACAGCTTAACGGTAAGCCGGTACCCTGCTGGCAGGCACTATCACTCAACCGCGGTGATGAACTGGAACTAGGCTATATGACTCGCGGCCTGCGCGCTTATCTGGCTGTCAGCGGTGGTATTGCCGCACCGTTACAATTTGGCAGCAGTGCCACAGTAATGCGTGAAGGTATCGGCGGCCTAGCACAGGATGGGTGCAAGCTGCAGGCTGGCGATCTGCTACCCTTAGGCCAGGCAGCCGAACAGCCCTTAGCTGTCACCCCAGCGGCAACACCTACACCGGCAATACAACAGCTTACCTTACCACCAACAGACAAGGCCAAGCCGCTGCAGCTGCGGCTACTGCCCGGCTATCAGGCCGCAAGCTTTAGCCCAACCGAGCAGGCCCGCTTTTTTCTTAATCCCTATCAGGTTACTGCCAGTTGCGATCGAATGGGTTATAAACTCAGCGGCAGCGCTATTCAATGCACTAGTCGCACCCTGTTATCAGAAGGCATCAGCCTGGGCGCAGTGCAAATTCCACCCGATGGTCAGCCAATAGTGCTGCTAAACGACCGGCAAACCCTTGGCGGTTACCCCAAGATCGGCGCTGTGCTGTCGCTGGATTGCTGGAAACTGGGGCAAACCGCACCCGGCAGCCTGGTGCAGTTTAGTGCTATCGACAGCTATCAGGCGCATAACGCGCTAGCGCTGTATCAGGCCAGCATGGCGCCAAATAGCCAGCGCTTAGCCAGGAGCCTTTAATGTCAAACTCATTATCTTTAGCCAAGCGGCCAAACCTGCTGGCGGTAAGCCGCCAAATCGAACAACTGCTTACCGAGCGCAATTTACGTGGTATGCAGTTGGTACAGCAGCAGCTACGCCCCGGTTACATCTTACGTGCGGCCCGGCTGTTTAACCTGCCCGCGGGTAGCACTGTGCTGATCGGCACCGGCTTTCCGGTACTGGATACCTTTGAAACCGACGGCCCGGTTGGCGCCATTGCGCTGTATCAATGCGCGCAACAGTTGCAATTAAAGCCTTATCTGGTTTGTGGTAACCCGCTATTTTCGCTGCTTAGCCGGTATTATCAATGCCTGCCACTGGCCATTAATCAACCTGAGCTAAGTCAGCAGCAGGCGGCGCAGCTGCTGCTGCAACAACAACCGGCATTGGTGGTATCGATTGAACGACCGGGCCTGAGTGCTGCCGGCATTTACGTGAATATGCGCGGTGAGGATATCTCGGCGCGCTGCGCCAATTATGACGAGCTATTAAATCAGGCCGCCTGCCCGACGCTAGCCATTGGTGATGGCGGTAACGAAATTGGCATGGGCAATGTGCACGCGGCGCTGGCCAGCCTGAATATTACCCCCAGCATTACCGAATGCGACGAATTAGTGGTGGCCGACGTGTCGAACTGGGCCGCCTGGGGTATTATAGCGATGTTAGGCGTATTACGGGGTCAGGACTTGCTAACCAAGGCCGATCTGGCCGGCCTGCTACAGTTTTTAATTGCCCATGGCTGTATCGACGGCGTAACCCGCCAAGCCACCCTAACCGAAGACGGCCTGCCGATGAGCGCAGGCGAGCAGCTGATTGAGCGGCTGCGGGCACTTACTGCGCCCTATCTGTAACCTGAAATGAGAGCCTTATGAGCACAGTATATTTAAATGGCCAGTTTCTGCCGGCCAGCGAAGCGCGGATTTCACCGATGGATCGTGGCTTTTTATTTGGTGACGGTATCTATGAGGTGATCCCAACCTATCACGGCCGTTATGTCGGCTTTACGCCGCATATCGCACGGATGCACGAAGGCTTAGCCGCACTCAATATTCAGCATGGTATGACCGAGCAACGCTGGCGCGAGCTCTGCGATCAGCTGCTCGAGCTAAACCGGCCAGTGCTGGGTGAGAATCTGGGCGTCTATATTCAGGTCAGCCGCGGTGCCGATACCAAACGTAATCATGCCTTTCCAACCGGTATTAGCCCAACCATTTTTGCTTACACCTTCGCCATCGCCGCCGAGCCGGTGCCGGATAAAAGCAAGGTCAGCACCTATAGTGTGGTTACCGCCAACGACTTACGCTGGCAGCGCTGCCATATTAAATCCACCTCCTTGCTGGGTAATGTGCTGCACTATCAATACGGCGTGGAACAGGGCGCGCAGGAAACCCTGCTCTTTGACCGCGACGGCAATTTAACCGAAGGTGCGGCAGTAAATGTATTTGTGATTAAAAACGGCGAAATTGCCACCCCGCCGCTTAGCAATAAACTCTTACCCGGCGTTACCCGCTTACTGCTACTAGCGATCCTGCGCCAACACTCGGATTTAAAGGTGGTCGAGCGCGATATAAGCTTCGCCGAAGTGCTTAGCGCAGATGAAATCTGGCTAACCAGCTCCAGTAAAGAAATTGCGCCGGTATTGAAGGTTAATGGCCAGCCGGTGGGTAATGGGCAGGTAGGCGATATCTGGCTGCAGGCACAGCAGTTATTTAGCCGTTATAAGTACAGTATCAACTAATGCTTTGCTACTAGATAAAAACAAGACAAAAGCGACATAATGCCGCTTAAATACGCTGAAAAAGCAGTAAATTAGTAGTTTTTTGAGTAAGGCGCTAAAATTTGCTTGCGCTTTAACAAAAAGCATCCAAAATGGATATTAGCCCCTTGGGCTAATTAAACTCAGGAGATGTAAAAATGA
>DAIOUM010000104.1:0-7662 GCA_036759505.1 Alishewanella sp.
AAAAGTGCCAATCCCACTATCGCAGGTTGCGACTCCGGTACGGCAAGCATACCGGAGTCGGAGCTCGGTTATGGTTAACCTGGGTGATGTTCTGCCACTAACACTGGCAAATGCAGTTACTTCACAACAATACTGCCATGTTTGCTTTGGGAATAGAGGGTATAGGGTAAGGCCACAGTATCGGCGACTAGCGAGAAACTGCCATCGATAATAAAGAACGGCACATTATTGAAGGTATTGCCCAGGTTTTCATGCCGGCTTGGCTCGCCGTTTAGTTTGCACAGGTTGTAGGCAAAGCCACTGTATATGCGCGGAATTTCCTTGCAATAGCTTTTCTTGCCATGATGCTCGATACTGACCTGAGTGGTACTGGGTGGTAAGGTTTTTACCGTTGCACAAGCGCTGAGGCTTAATAGTATCAGCAATAACAGCGGGGTTTTCATCATTTCATCCTTGTATGTAACTCATTGCCATTAGTCGGCAGCAAAAAACCAGACCTGGCTAATCAGGCCTGCCTGGACCTCATAGACCACTGCTACCTCATAAGGTTCGTCCCGTAGCCCGGTCACCCGTTCATGATCGATGACTTTATTGCCAACGACCTGCCGGCTTAGCACTGCCGCCTGTAACTTTGGCAGGGTAAAACGCTCGGTAGCATAGAAGTGTGCCAGCGCCTCACGCCCCTGCAAACTGGGCTCACTGGCCGGCATGCGGTAAATCCGCACATCCGGCGCATAACAGGCAATAAACTCGGCCAGATTATGCTGATTGTAAGCGGCGAGTTGCCGCGCCACCGGCTCAACGACTGACATAGAGCACCAGTATCGCCAGCGCGCTAAGCAACAACACGCTAAAGGTCAGCACCATGCCGATAACCCGGAATTTAAGCGGCTCAGGTTCCTGACTCACCCCATAAGCATGGCTTAAACGACCGAGCAGTAATAATGCGCCCAGCAGGTGCAACCAAAGCCCGGCCAAACCGCTATATTCGGCCAGAAATAACAGCAACAGCGCAAAAGGTGTGTACTCGGCAAAATTGGCCTGCACCCGCATCGCCCGTTGCAGTGCACTATGGCCTCCCGAGCCTAAAGCCACCTGTAAGCGACGGCGCTGCCGGATCACCGCCACACTTAACACCACAAACAGCACCGCTAGTAAGGCGGCATAGACTGCTGTAATCATCATTTCGCGACTCCCGCAAAGTAGAGGTTATTCAGCATAGAACTCTGCTGCCAGTTGTTGTTTAAATTCGGCGCTTTGTTGCTGACAATAGGCAAAGGTTTGCTCCAGAATGGCGGTTTCCAGCTGGCCTTGCTGTTTTAAATTAAACGCCTGCACAATTAACTGGGTAATTGCCGGCTTTTGTTCCTCACCTATAATCACCGCTTTAAAGTTACTCAGGGTCAGCGGTTGGCCATCCAACAGCGCAAAGCTTTGCACTATGGTGGTAGTCATATCACCACAGGCGGTAAGGTGCGTTGGGGTATTCCCCTCTTCTTCAAAAAACGAATACTCGCGATTCAGCTCAGCGGCACTAAAGCTGGCGCAACGCTGACTTACCTGCGCCATAACGGCAGTTTCGCTGACACCTTGTTGCCATAAACCAAAAGCTTGCTCCGCCATTTGATACAGGGTGCTGCCCGGCAGTAAGCCAAGATTATTGGCCGTCAGGTTAAACGGATACCCCATTTGATACCACACAGAGGTACCGTGCACTGCCGCCGGCACCTGTAATTGACATTGTAACTCTGCCGAAACAGCCTGCACCTTACTCACAGCACAAAATAGCCCGGCACTTAACAAGGCCAGTACCACAGCTTTACTCATAACGCGCCCCTGAATGTTGAAAAGCTGTTAACCACTATACAACAGCTAATAGGCATTGCAAGATACTAGCGCTCATCCAAACTGACGCTGGCGAGTACTGTCGCCGGCTGGGTTAGCGGTAAGGCTAAAATGGCACCGGCTGCCGATTGTGGGAAAATACCGGTCAGCGCAGTAAAATTGACCTGATGGCTAACCAGTACCAGCGGCATCTCGCTGGCCTTGGCAAAGTAGTCCAGCAGGGCCTGAGTTTGCTGTTGGCCATCACCGCGCCCGGCAAAAAATGAATTCAGCGCCGGCAGCGGTTGCACCGGCGCTATCGCCATCAACTGCGCCGTTTCCAGGCAACGGCACCACTGGCTGCTATAAAGCCGGATGTCACCACTGTACTGCTGGCGTAATTTTTGCCCCCAGGCTTTAGCTTGCTGCCGCCCCTGTTGATTCAAATTGCGCTGTGTCTGACAGTCCTGTAACTGAAAACCGGCCGGATCACCGGTACCCGGCGCGAGGGCATGCCGTAACATTAATACCGCCTTGCCCTCACGCCAGTCCTGCCAGGCTGCATCATCGGCCATAGCAGCGGTCGAGAGCAGCAATAACCAGCAACAGAATAATGATCGCATCGCAAAATCCCGCTATAAATTATTTAGCTGGTACGACAAAGCTCGGGGGAGAGATTGCTGACATGCGACGAAAAGTATGGCTAAGTTTGCTGGGCGCTATCCTGGTGCTCGCTTATTACTTCTGGCCCAGCAGCCACTATCCGGCACACTTTATCGAGCCGCACCCGGTACTGGCGGTGCCGCCGCACTCGTCGGGCGAGCTACTGCAGGTCAGCGATTTTATTGCCACTGCCCCACGCCCGGCCGATCCTTATCCTTATCCGATCGCGCTCGGTGCCGTTGGTCCGGTAACACCGTTGTATTCCGGCAGCTTGCAGTATCCGTTCTATTGCGGCTTTTCGCAGCAGGGGCTGGAGCCACCGCAAGTCGATAATCAGCAGGGCTATGGTATTGTCGTGGTGCAGGACGAGCAACAGTTGGGTTACAGCCAGGATTGCCTGCACCCCAGCCGTTTGCTCTGGTATCGGCTTACGGCTGATAATCAGGTGCTGCCTTATCAGGGCGAAACCTTAGGCAGCGATGAGCAGCTGATCCGGGTCGAGTTGGGTACCCTGCTGCGCTTTTTTTACTTTGTGGTGATGCCGGTTAATGCCGCTGAATACGGTGAGCGCGACAGTGCAGAGCGTTGGAATCAGCAGCTGATTTATCAGTTTCATGGCGGTGTAGGTATCGGTTTTCGGCAAGGCAGCATTAATCTGGAGCGGATGATTGCCAACCGCGCTGCCCAACTGCGGCAGGGTTATGCCGTACTAAGCAGCAGTGCCAACCGAACCAGCCACACCTATCATTTCTTGCGCGCTGAAGAGGTGGCGGTCAGGCTGAAACGCCATTTTGAAAGTTTATATGGCAAACCGCGGTTTACCATTGGCATCGGTGGCTCTGGTGGCGGCATTGCACAATATTTACTGGCACAGAACGCGCCCGGCTTGCTCGACGCCGCTATCGCGCAATACAGCTATCCGGATATGCTGAGCCAGGTCGTCTATGCCCTCGACTGCGACCTGCTGCATAACTATTACTACTTTACCGCCAGTAATAAGGCAAGCTGGCAAAGTATGGTCCAGCGCCAGCTAATAGAAGGGCTTAGTACCAGTGAACAGCAAAGCGTAAGATTTCGCTGGCAAATCAGCGCCGCACAGCTACTGGCCGGACAATGGCCCACTCCGGCACGAGGCGCCAGCCAATGTATTAACGCCTGGTTTGGTTTATCTTCGATGGTGCATAACCCGCATCAGGGCCGCTTAAAACCCTTTACCAGCCCCGAGTTGCGGCAACAAACCCACTGGAGTTACTGGCAGGATCTGGTCGAGATTTATGGCCGGGATCAGCACGGTTTCGCGCATAGCCTGTGGGATAATAGCGGCGTGCAGTATGGTTTGCTGCCGCTGCGCAGCGGCCAACTGAGCACCCGGCAATTTCTGGAGCTTAATGCCCGTATCGGTAGCTGGCACCCGGCAGTACAGATGCGACCTGAAAAAATAAGCTTCATCAGGCACCTGGACCTACCGCTTTGGCTTAGCAGCTTTGGCCGACATAATATTAGCCCGCCGCAGTCTGACTCGGTAGATCTTTTGGTGGCGCCCCGCTATCGTGCTGATACCGCCGCCATTAACCGCGCTTATCGCTATGGCCAGCTGTTTCTCGGTAAGGCACAGATCCCAATTATCGATTTACGCCACTATCTGGATCCGGTACTGGATATGCATCATCTGGAACCTTCCTTTATGGCCAGACAACGCCTGGCGATGCAGGGAAATGACGATTGGCAGCGGATTTGGGTCAGCCACCCGGACTATACGCCGGAGGCCGCTGCCTTTTCCGCCATAGAGCAGTGGCTACAGCAAGGTACTGCGCCGGAGAGTGCCAGTGACCGCTGCTTTGCTGCCGATGGCAGCCTGATTGCTGCAGGTACAGAAGTATGGCAGCCCAAGGGCAGCTGCTCCAGGCACTATCCGCCGCTCAGTAATAGTCGACGCCAGGCCGGGGCACCGACACATGGCTTACTCCTGCAATGCCGGTTAATACCGGTTGCCGACTTTATTGCCGCCGGACACTATCAACCGGTTGATATGACGCCATATTTATCGGAACTACAGCAAATCTTTCCACATGGCGTATGTGATTATCAACAAGGCGACAACGGCTGGCCGGCGGATTGGCCGGCACTTGCGGAATAAATTTTCAACATTAATTGGCAGTTCAGTTCAGATGTACCACACTGATAACTAAGCTTTATTGCACAAGGACGTTCAATGCAAAAACGCACCGCTGCTGTTACAACTGTCTCACTGTTCTTACTGCTGTTACTTGGCTTGTATCAACTGGCGTCATCACGACAGTATCAGCTGTTTGGCGAGCTGATCGCCCGGGTGGAAACAGAACAGCCGTTAATTGCCCTTACCTTTGACGATGGCCCCTCAGAGCGCTATACCGCCGAGGTGGTTGAACTGCTGGCACGCTATCAAGTGCCGGCCACATTTTTTGTCACCGGCCATGAACTCGCTCGCCATCCGGAGCAAGGCCGCTTGTTGGTGCAGGCCGGGCATCAGTTGGGCAATCATAGCTACACCCATAAGCGTATGTTACTGGTATCACCGGCTACCGTAGCATCAGAACTGGAGCGCACCGATCAACAAATCCGGCAGGCTGGTTTTACCGACGAGATCCTGTTTCGGCCACCTTACGGCAAAAAACTGTTCACCCTGCCCTGGTATCTTAGCCAGCAGCAGCGCAAAACCATAATGTGGGATTTAGAGCCAGAGTCCGAGCCAAAGCTGGCAGCGGATCCAGAGGCCATGGCAGCGGCGGTGATTGCCAACGCCCGCCCCGGTAGTATTATCCTGTTACATGTGATGTACCAAAGCCGGCAAAGTTCGCGCGAGGCGCTGCCGCTCATTATTGAGGGGCTGCAGGCGAAAGGTTATCGCTTTGTCACCGTCAATGAACTATTGCACAGTCGCAACCCGGCCTGAACATGACGACTAATACATAAGTAATAGTGACTAGGCAAAGCCATTAAGTCGCGTTAAACTAAATTTACTAATATTTTCGTAGGGATGCGGCTATGCCGTCAGTTGGACGCATCAGTGCTCAGCTCGGCTTACAACTGGCGCTGATGCTCGCTTGGGTACTGCTTTATCAGAGCGCGGAGTTGCTGGAATACAGCCCCCATGCCAGCTTATGGTATCCGCCGGCTGCGTTGAGTTTTGCCGCCTTAACCCTGTTTGGTTTAAGAGCCTTCCCGGCTTTATTACTGGTTTGCTTCCTGATGAGCGTCTGGCATTTTCAGCGCTATCATCCAGCCGAGCAGATCCCTTACGCTGCCGCCATCTTGCCAGCGATGGCGCATGGCCTGAGCTACCTGCTGGGCGCCCTATTGTTGCGTATTCTGATCCAAAGTGGACGGGTTAATTACTCCGGCACCCTGGTTGCTTATCTGATCCTGGCTGCGATTGCCGCCTTGCTTGCCGCGTACAGTGGTGCCTGGTCTTTACAGTTGGCCGGTGTCATTGAGCAGAGTGAGCGCCTGGCGATCTGGCTGGGGTGGTGGATTGGCGATCTGGTGGCGATTTTGTCACTGAGTCCGTTTCTTGTACTGCTGCTTGATTATTGCACCGGTAAAACTATTGCCAAGCAAGCGCCCTGGTTGTTGCAGCACGGTCATGGTCCCCGTCACAGTTTTCTGCTAAAACTCGTTCTGTGCCTGTTGCTTCTCACCTTGAGCATGTTGCTGGCCCATCAGGTCCGGGCGCAGGAGATTACCTTTCTGATCCTGTTTTTAAGTTTACCGGCGATGTGGCTGGTTTATACCGAGTCAATTTGGCGCAGCTTTAGTGGCCTGGCGGTGATCAGTCTTGCCATCGTCTTGCTAATGGCCTTACTGGACCTATCCAACTACGCCGCAATTTATCAGTTTACCATTGCAATGATCGCGGTTGCCATGCTGTATGGCACCGCTGTACCTTTGCTGCAAAATACCAACCAGCAATTACAGCGCAGTCTGCATACCGACCCGCTAACCGGCGTACTAAGCCGGCAAGGCTTTGTCGAGCAAGCTAATTTGCTGATGGGCCGTGCCGGGCGCCGCAAAGATAAAGTCTGTTTAGCAGTGCTGGATCTGGACCACTTTAAACGGGTTAACGATTTACTGGGGCATCAGATCGGTGACGAAGTGCTACAGCAGGTATGCCAAACCTTACAGCGCCAGTTGCGACAGCATGATCTGCTAGGGCGTTTTGGCGGTGATGAACTAATGCTACTATTGCCTGATACCGATAGCCGCGAAGCCAGCAAAATCTGTGAACGTTTGCGCCTTAGTATCGAACAGTTGCATATCACGGCAGGCGGACAACAGGTTACCGCCAGTTTTGGTATCTGTGAGCAGCAAAGCGATGAAAGCTTTAACCAATTGTTCGCCCGAGCTGACAAAACCTTACTGCAGGCGAAACAACGTGGCCGTAACCGCATTGAAACCATTTTGGCGGATCAGTCCGCTACTGATTAAAGGAAATCCCGCTATGCCGTATCTGAAAACCTATCCACTCTGGCTTGCCGCTTTGCTGTTAACCGGCTGCAGCAGTCTGGATCAGGCCGGCTGCGTCAATGCGGACTGGCGCACCCTGGGTTTTGAAGATGGCATTAAAGGCCGCAACGAAAGTCAGATCCGGCAATACCGGCAAGACTGTGCCAAACATGGTATCACGCCGGATCTGGATGCCTACCGCGCCGGACATTTCGAGGGTTCTGCACAGTTTTGTACCGCAAAAAATGGCTTTGCCCAGGGTAGTGGCAACCAAAGTTATCAGAATAGTTGTCCGGCCGAATTTGCCAGTGCCTTTATGGCCGGTTATCGCGATGGTCAGACCCTCTATCAGGCCAGAAGCCAGTTAGATGGCGCGCGCAGCGAATTACGCAAGGTGCAGCAGGAACTGCAACAACTGGAAAAAACCATTAGCCAGTTAAATGAGCAGTTGGTTGCCGATGGCCTGAACCGTGAGCAACGGATTAAGATCCGCGATGAGTTAGCCAAACTAAATGAAAGCTTGGGACAGGCCAATCTGGTGAGAGATGAGCTGGCGGCGGCTATCATCGTCTATCAGAACGAATTTAGCCGCCTGCAGCAACACTTTAGCTACTAGGACCTTTTGAAAATCTAGTACTCACGCACCACCCGGGTAGCCAGACTGGCATTTTCCAGCTTTAGCTGTACCGGCTG
>DAIOUM010000105.1:0-7583 GCA_036759505.1 Alishewanella sp.
CTGCAGCGTTTTGGTATAGCAGGGCCGGCAGCGTCGATCCAGGCGCTGATCGATAAGGAATTGGCGCTGATTGCCGAGCTGCGTTATGAGTACTTTTTTCTGACCATCTATGATTTGGTGCAGTTTGCAAAAGCGCGCGGCATTTTATATCAGGGCCGCGGCTCTGCCGCTAATTCGGTGGTCTGTTATTGCCTGGAAATTACCGCTGTCGATCCGCGGCAGATTAATGTGCTGTTTGAACGCTTTTTATCCCGCGAGCGGCAGGAGCCGCCGGATATAGACGTAGATTTTGAGCACGAAAGGCGCGAAGAAGTGATGCAGTATCTGTATCAGAAATATGGCCGCGAGCGGGCAGCGCTGGCGGCAACGGTGATCAGCTACCGCTTGAAAAGCGCGATCCGTGATGTTGGGAAGGCGCTGGGGATTAATGAAATGCAACTGGAGCATTTTATTAAAAACCTGAACCGCCGCCATGGTGTGGTCAGCTGGCAACAACAGCTTAGCCAGCTTGGACTGAATACCGAACAAGGTCTGGGGCAGCAGCTGGTGCAGCTGGTGGAGCAAATCCGCGGCTTTCCGCGGCACTTATCACAGCATGTCGGGGGCTTTGTGATCTCGGCCGGTCCTTTGTATGAGTTGGTACCGGTAGAAAATGCGGCCATGGCTGAGCGTACTGTGATCCAGTGGGATAAAGATGATCTGGAAACCCTTGGGCTGTTAAAGGTCGATGTACTGGCCTTGGGCATGTTAACGGCAATCCGCCGCTGTTTTCAGTTGGTGCAGCAACACTATGGCTTGACGCTTAGTATTGCGGCAATTAATGGCTATGGTGATGACCCTCAGGTGTACCGGCAAATTCAACAGGCGGATACAGTTGGGGTGTTTCAGATTGAATCCCGGGCACAGATGAGCATGCTGCCAAGACTCAGGCCAGCCTGCTATTACGACTTGGTGATTCAGATAGCGATAGTGCGGCCAGGACCAATTCAGGGGGATATGGTGCACCCATATTTGCTGCGCCGGCATGGCAAGGAGGCGGTAACCTATCCTTCCGAGGCAGTCGCCGGCGTGTTATCCCGTACTCTGGGCGTACCGATTTTTCAGGAGCAGGTGATTCAACTGGCAATGGTGGCCGCTGGTTTTAGCGGTGGCGAAGCGGATCAACTCAGACGCGCCATGGCCAGTTGGAAGAAAACCGGTGAGCTGTTGCAGTTTAAAGAAAAGCTGATCAATGGCATGCTAAGCCGCGGCTATCAGCAAGACTTTGCCGAGCGGATCTATCAGCAAATTTGTGGCTTTGGCGAGTACGGTTTTCCGGAGTCGCATTCCGCCAGCTTTGCAGTACTGGCCTATGTTTCTGCCTGGTTAAAACATTACTTTCCGGCGGCATTTTATACCGCCCTGTTAAACAGCTATCCCATGGGGTTTTATAGCCCGTCGCAACTTATTCAGGATGCCAGACGTCATCAACTTAGGGTGCTACCGGTCTGTATTAATGCCTCCGCTGCCGCTCACCAATTGGTCCTGTATCAGGGCGATTGGGCTATCCGGCTTGGTTTACAACAGGTTAAGGGCTTAAGCCAGCAGACGCTGCAACAGTTAATACAGCAGCGGCCAGCGGCGGGCTTTTGTCATCCGGCACAGTTAAAGCAACTGGGATTAAATGCCCGCGAACTGGCGGCGCTGGCCAGTAGCAATGCCTTGCAGAGCTTAACTGGCGATCGCTATAACAGTCGCTGGCATTTGTTGGATCAGCAAACGCAGCTACCGTTATTTGCTGCTGTAGCTGAACCGGCGGCGCCGCTGCTGCAGCCACCCGGCGAACGCGAAGCGATGCTGGAAGATTATCAGGCGCTGGGGTTTAGTCTTGATTATCATCCACTGCACTATTTGCGCCAGCGTGGGAAGTTGGCTGGTTGTACTTTGGCTAGCGACTTGGCGGCAGTGCGGCAACAGGCGGTGGTTAAGGTCGCCGGCTTAGTGACTTGCCGGCAGTGCCCGGGTACTGCCGCCGGCGTCACTTTTTTAACGCTGGAGGATGAAAGCGGTAATATTAATGTTGTGGTATGGCAGGGGACGGCTCTGGCACAACAACAGCCCTACCTGACGGCGAAGATCCTGCAGGTAAATGGTATTTTAGAGCGCGAAGGCGAGGTCGTGCATGTGATTGCCGGACGCCTGACCGATCTGACGCCCTTACTGGAAGCTCTGCCGGCCGGGTCACGGGATTTTCACTAGCCAACAAGGCTGGCGGTTACGCGCTGAAGTTAGCGTTTAAAGCCAATCCGAAAGCCGCCCCAGTGCTTGCCATTAACATAGATAGGTACCGATAAGTCATGCACAATTTCGCCGGTATCTCTTTTATAGGTTTGCAGTAGCATCGGCTCAGTGTTGCTGCCACAGCGGCTACCGGTACGGTCACTAAATATCCGTTTGGTGCGATTTTGCAGCAAATCTTTATCGTAATTACCGGTCAGCGGCTGACTGAATTTTTTATTATGGGTTGGGAAGTAACCCTTGCGATCGACTGCGCCGGCATAGAGTACATTCTGATGCCGGCTTAAAATCGGCTCCTGGATCGGCGGGAACAGCTGATCTGTGAGTTTGTCATAAGCGGTACTGAATTTCTGTGGCTTGGTATTGGCAATTGGCTGATATTTTTCGGCAAAGAGTTCGCTTTGACTGACTTTACCGTCATTAATCAATTGTGTCAGCGTGGCGGCAATCGCTGTTGCCGCCTGTTTAGCCTCCGCCAGTATCGGCTGATAGAAGCTGTTCGTTGTCTGATCACTCAGTTCACGATAAATGGTTTCTGTCTCGGTTGACACATCAACTGCCTGACCGGCGATGCGGGTGCCTTTTTGTTCAATATCAGACAGCGCCTGACTGATATTACCAATGGCGCCACTGATCTGGCTGCTGTTTTCCTGCAGGTTATCGCTTAGCTGTTCAATCTCACGTAAGGCTGAGGAGGCTTGCTTAACCTCTTGGCTAATATGGTTCACCCCGGCTGCAACCTGCTGTAATTCCTGCTGTACCGTTTGACTGGACAATTCCAACTGTTGCATCAGCTCTGCTGTATGGCTGCTTTGACTGCGGATCTCCTGCAACATCGCCGCAATATCCTGGGTGGCGCCCGCTGTTTTACCTGCCAGCGCCCGCACTTCATCGGCCACCACCGCAAAGCCGCGGCCTTGTTCGCCGGCCCGTGCCGCTTCAATAGCCGCATTTAGCGCCAATAAATTGGTTTGCGCGGCGACGTTATTAATCACTTCAGTAATATGCTGAATTTTATCAGCGCTGCTGCGCAGGCTTTGCAATTCTGCTGCGGCATTGGCCACGGCAGCGGCTAGCGCTTCAATCCGGTTAACACCATTTTGCAGATTTTTATCTGCTTGCTCTGAAGCACTGGCAGTTTGGTTGATTGTTTGATTAATGGTTTGCAGATTATGGTTCAGATCGCGGCTGCCGTCCGCTACATTCTTACTGGCCGTGGCTAACTGCTGACTGTCATCGTGGCTATGTTTGATATCCTTGATCAGGGCATCGATATAGAAGGAGACTTCTGCTGCGCCTATTGCCATCTTCGAGGTCGCTTCGGTGATGTTGCGGACCATCCGATCTGAGGCTGGTTGAATCTGAGCCTGAGCGGGATCTGACGCTGCCATTTCCTGTGCTGGTAGCAAAAATAAATAAGCCGCACTTAACAGCACTGTTAGAAACACCGCCACCATTGGTTTGGTCAGCCACAACAGTAGGCTTAGCAGTGTCGTTAACACCACCAGAAATAAGATATTACGGATCAGCGGGGTAGACATAAGCACTCCGGAAACACTAATACTTTTGGCAGGGTGGAGAATGCCGCGATCTTTGTAAATAGCTTATGGCGGCTTTTAGACTAAAGTCTATCGGAAAGTATATTTTTTGCCAGTCGCTCAGTCGTAGATTTACCTGTTCCAACCGCAAACAAAAGCCGGCAGCTTTACCTAAAGGCCCCTTGAAAATGCTAGACTCTGCCGCATCTAATCAGTCAGAACTATATTGTGGTTTATTTCTCACTTTTTTTAAGCGGCTTTATCGCGGCGACGCTATTCCCAGCCTCCTCCGAAGTGCTGCTGCTGGCCTTATTGATGCAGGGCTATGTACCTGTTTGGTTGTGGTTGGCTGCGACCCTTGGTAATACCCTGGGGTCTTGTGTTAACTGGTATCTTGGTCGGGAGTTGCTACGCTTTCAGCATAAAAGTTGGTTTCCCATTTCAGCCACAGCAATGACGCGTGCGACCGCACAGTTTCAGCGTTATGGCCGCTGGAGTTTACTCTTTGCCTGGTTACCGGTGGTGGGCGATCCGCTGACCATGGTAGCCGGGGTACTCAGAGTACCCTTCCGGTTGTTTTTGCTGCTGGTGGCACTGGGTAAGGGGCTACGCTATGCGCTGTTGATTTGGCTGGGACATCAGCTCTGGTAACAGCGTGTTTTTCTGATAGCTTTTGCGCAGCGGATCCGTCATCATTAGCAGTATTTACTGGCAAAGAGAACACACTATGGATTATCAACTGACTGCTGAAGAACTGGCCCGGATCACCGCGCTGGATGCGGAACAGCGCTATGAGTATTTTATTAAGGCCGTCGCCGATCTGGAGCAGATCTGGATCCTGACCGATGACGAAGGCTTTGTGCTGGTCAGCGCCGAGGACGAGCGTTGCATTCCGGTATGGCCACATGCTGAGCTGGCAGAACAGTGGATCGAAGGCGAGTGGTCAAATTGTACCGCTCAGGCTGTTGCCATCGATACCTGGCTGGAAAAATGGACTGAAGGTTTAAACGGTGACGAATTAAGTATCGCTGTACTGCCGGATACGGACGGTCCGGGTGTGGTGGTAACGCCGGACGAATTAGCCGAAACCCTGGTAAACGAGCTGGAAGACGAAGCTTAAGCCAGCGGCAAAACCATAAAAAAGCGGCAGGGGAACCTGCCGTTTTTTTATCAGGTAAATTCAACTATGAAGAGCATAAATCTTAGTTAACCAGCTCATTACCATTGCTTTGTCCCCCGGCAAAAGCCACCAAATTATCACTGGTGATCTGGCTGATTTGTTGTAGCGCTTCGCGGGTGAAAAACGCCTGATGGCCTGTGATCAGCACATTAGGGAAGGTGAGTAAGCGTTTAAAGACTTCATCTTCAATCATCTGCTCAGACAGATTCTCAAAAAAGATATCCGCCTCCTGTTCGTAGACATC
Source organism: Alishewanella sp. (assembly GCA_036759505.1). GTDB lineage: Bacteria > Pseudomonadota > Gammaproteobacteria > Enterobacterales > Alteromonadaceae > Alishewanella. Next base: position 5,240 of record DAIOUM010000105.1, read on the forward strand.
CAAACCCAGATAGCCAATTTTCCGGTTTTTCAGGCTGTGGATTACTGCTTTAGTGTCAATCAGGCCGCCACGACTGGTATTAATCAGCATTACACCGTCTTTCATCTGTTCCAGACTATGTTGATTAATCAAATGCTTAGTTTGCGGGGTAAGCGGGCAATGTAAGCTGATAATATCGCTTTGCTGATACAGATTTTCCAACGTGGTGTAGTGCTCGCTCAGCTCAGCGTCTGGCTGAATATCGTAACAGAGTAACTTACAACCAAAGCCTTTCAGAATGCGGGCTGTTGCCAGACCGATGCGACCGGTACCGATCAGGCCAACGGTTTTGCCGTGCATATTAAAGCCAAGCAAACCGTCCAGGGCAAAGTTATCATCCCGTACTCTGTTATACGCCTTATGCAGTTTGCGATTTAAGGTCAGCATCATTGCGACGGTGTGTTCGGCGACCGCCTCAGGTGAATAGGCCGGCACCCGGGCTACTCTGATCCCTAACGCCTTGGCGGTATCCAGATCGACATTATTAAAGCCGGCGCAGCGCAGGGCGACCATTTCGATGCCCATTTCGGATAACAGCTGCAGTACCGGAGCCGACAGATCATCGTTGACGAAAACACAGACGGCGTGACAGCCCGCGGCCATCTTTACCGTCTCAATATTCAGACGGCTGTCAAAGTATCGAAATTGCAGGCTGGCATCAGCCCACTGGCTAAAGCCATCCTGATCATATTTTTTCGCACTGAACACAGCGATTTTCATTGCTTCTCTCCCATCTTGATGATGGGAGAATACCGGATCCTGATTTTGCATATTTAGCGCCAGATCAAAGTTACAGTAATTCTTCGATGGCTTGCGCTATGCTGGCAGGTTTAGTGCGCGGGGCATAGCGTTTTACCACCACTCCCTCTTTGTTTACCAGAAATTTGGTAAAGTTCCACTTAATGGCACGGCTTTTTAGTAAACCGCGGGCATGATCTTTTAAATACTCAAATACCGGCGCGGCTTCCGGGCCATTTACATTCACTTTAGCCATCAGCGGAAAGGTCACACCGTAATTCAGTTCACAAAACTGCATAATTTCAGCGTTAGAGCCCGGTTCCTGGCTGCCAAACTGGTTACAGGGAAAAGCCAGAATCACCAGACCACGCTGGTGATACTGTTTATGCAAGGCTTCAAGATCTTTATATTGCGGCGTAAAGCCGCACTTACTGGCGGTATTGACAATTAAAACCACTTTACCGCGAAACTGGCTTAGCTCAAGCGGCTTACCGGTATTGTCCTGGACGGTAAAATCATAAAGTGTCGTCATGGTCATTCCTTTAGACTTTCAATTAGGCTGATAACTTTGTAAGCTCACACTCCACTATGTCACAGCTTTAAGTCATTTTTATGTCAAATATTAGCAATAAAAGCGTCGCCTTTATTGGTCTTGGGGTAATGGGCTATCCGATGGCCGGTTATCTGCAGCAAAAAGGCTATCAGGTTTGTGTGTATAACCGAACTACGGCCAAGGCTGAGGCCTGGGTCAGTCAGTATGGCGGCAAGTGTGCGCTAACGCCAGCAGCAGCGGCAGCGGGCGCCAGTCTGGTATTTATGTGTGTCGGTAATGATGATGATGTGCGCTCTGTAGTTTACGGCGAGCAGGGAGTACTGGCCACCATGGCCGCCGGCGCAGTACTGGTCGATCATACTACGGCATCTGCCGAATTGGCGCGTGAACTGGCCGCAGCTTGCGCTAAACAGCAGTTGGGCTTTTTAGATGCACCGGTATCTGGTGGCCAAGCCGGAGCAGAAAAAGGTATTTTAACAGTGATGGTTGGTGGCAGTGCAGCCGACTACAGTCTGGCTGAGGCGGCGATGCAGAGCTATGCCCGTTGCGTTAAGTTACTCGGGCCGGCCGGTTCTGGCCAGTTGGCGAAGATGGTGAATCAAATCTGTATTGCTGGTGTGGTGCAGGGGCTGGCTGAGGCCCTAAACTTTGCTAAAAATGCCGGGTTAGACGGTGCCGCTGTGGTCGAGGTGATCTCGCAAGGCGCCGCATCGTCGTGGCAGATGCAGAACCGCTCACTGACGATGCTGGATGATAAGTTTGATTTCGGTTTTGCGGTGGATTGGATGCGTAAGGATTTATCAATTGCGTTAAATGAAGCCCGCAAAAATGGCAGTGCTTTACCGCTGACGGCGCTGGTGGATCAGTTTTATGCTGAGGTGCAGCAAATGGGCGGCGGACGCTGGGATACGTCGAGTTTAATTAAGCGGTTGAGCCGGTAAAAGATCATTTACTATCTAAGATTCGTGCATCCGGCGGCTAAACACGCCGTACAACTTTCCTGGGGCACGCCGT
>DAIOUM010000106.1:0-7573 GCA_036759505.1 Alishewanella sp.
AAACAAATATTGTGACTATAGTTATCCCAACGACAGCGGTTATCGTCGGCAACCTAAGACATCGTACTTTTTAAATTCGAGGACACTCAGATGAGCAAAGCAAAACAGTTATTCCAACAGATCACGCAAACCAACGCAGGTTGGGACGCCCTGATATTACGGGTACCGGTAGGGATTATCTTCGCTGCCCATGGCGCGCAAAAGCTTTTTGGCTGGTTTGGCGGCTACGGCCTGCAAGGGACCGGCGCCTGGATGGATAGCATCGGCTTAAGCCCAGGCGTGCTAATGGCCTTTTTAGCCGGCGCGGCCGAGTTTTTCGGTGGTTTAGCCTTAATTCTGGGCTTAATAACGCGCCCGGCAGCTGCCGCCCTGGCCTTTGCCATGCTGATTGCAATCTTTAGCGTGCATTTTGAAAACGGCCTCTTTATGAGTAACAATGGCTATGAGTTTGGCTTAGCACTGCTGGCTGCCAGTGTGTCACTGTTATTTAGCGGTGCCGGTAAAATCTCTCTGGACCGCTGGTTAAGCCGCAAATAATAACTCAGCCAGTCTGTCGGTAACGACAGACTGGCTTTAGCTTTTCCCGTTCTTACAGGAGTATAAAATGGCACGTTCAACACTGGAGCAATGGCGGATGTTTAAGGCTGTCGCTGAACACGGTGGTTTTCATCAGGCAGCTGAAGTAGTCTATAAAAGTCAGTCTACAGTCCATCATGCAGTGCACAAGCTGGAGCAAACGCTGGATGTGCAATTATTTCAGGTTGAAGGCCGTAAGACAGTACTGACTGCAGCGGGTGAACAGCTACTCAGAAGAATTAACTTTCTGCTGACCGAAGCCGAGCGGATGGAAAATGTCGCGCTAAACTTAAAAGCCGGCGTTGAGTCCAGGCTGAGTATTGCAGTGGATGAAGCCTTTCCCCGCGATCTGCTGTATCAAACACTGGCGGCCGTCTCTGCAGAGTATCCGCTGATCCGCATTGAGTTGCTGGAAACTATCCTATCCGGAGCCAACGAATTACTCAGTCAGGGCAAAGCAGAAATAGCGGTCTCGCCTTTTACGCTGCCAGATAATTTGAGCGAAGATCTGTGCCAGATTGAATTTGTTGCCGTCGCCGGGCCTCAACATCCGCTGACGCAACCGCAGCGAGAACTTACGCTGGAGGAGCTGAAAAACTGCCGGCAAATTGTGCTGAGAGATTCAGCACAGCAGCAAAAGAAGGATGTCGGTTGGCTAGGTTCAGAACAACGCTGGACCGTCAGCCATGTTGCAACGTCAATCGAGTTATTACGTAAAAACCTGGGCTTTGCCTGGTTGCCACGCCACTCGGTGCAACCTTTTCTGGACAATGGTGAGCTGCTGCCATTGCCGTTACCTCGCGGCAGTAGCCGTACCTTTACGTTTTATCTGAACTTTAACGATGCCGATACGCTGGGGCCGGTAGCACGCAGCTTTATCGGGCATCTGCGCTATCTGACAAGCTTGTAGTTGTGACTAATGTCGCCTAGGCTGGAAACAACAACACTAAGGGAGACTTCTAATGAGTAATGAACAGTTACGGGTCGACGCCGAATGTGAACTGGGACAAAGCTGTCCGGGCATCGCCCTGATTATTGATCCTAAACCTAAAGATCTCGGCGGCTTTACTGTACGCCGCTGTTTACCGGTGCGCGAACAACGTAATGTCGGGCCCTGGATCTTCTTTGATGAAATGGGGCCAGCAGAATTTGCCGCCGGTAGCGGCGTCAATGTCAGGCCACATCCGCATATCAATCTGGCAACGGTAACCTATTTGTTTGCCGGTGAAATTCTACACCGCGATTCGGTTGGCAGTTATCAACCAATTCAGCCCGGGGATATTAACCTGATGGTGGCCGGGCGTGGTATCGTGCATTCCGAGCGCGAGCGACCCGAGATCCAGCAACAGCCTCACCCTTTGCATGGCTTACAACTCTGGCTGGCGCTACCGGAAGCCGACGAAGAATGTGAACCTGCGTTTTATCATTATCCTGCTGCTCAGATCCCGACGCTGGAATTGGCGGGCGTGCCGGTGCGGGTAATGATTGGTTCCGCTTATGGCGTAACATCTCCGGTAAAAACCTTTTTTGAAACCCTGTATTTGGAAGCACGGCTACAACAGGGACAAAGCCTTAAGCTACCTAATGTTACCGAACGGGCGCTGTACCTGACCCGTGGTGAGTTGGAGCTTAACGGCACAGTGCTTAAGGCGCGGCAACTGGTGGTATTACATCCTGGCGCTGAACTTGAAGTTAAGGCACTTAGCGAGTGTCAGCTGGCATTAATTGGCGGCCAGAGTATTGGCAAACGCTATATCGAATGGAATTTTGTTTCCAGTCGCAAAGAGCGGATTGAGCAAGCTAAAGCCGACTGGCAGGCTGGCCGTTTTGCCACAGTGCCCGGTGACGAAAAGGAATTTATTCCGCTACCGGGCAGCTAATTCACTTGATTTAAATTACTTAAGCCACCTTAAAGCGGGCGGCAACTTGCTGTAAGTCGCTCCCTAGCTGGCTCAAATTAGAGCTAGCCATTGCTGTTTGTTCGCTGGCAACGGCAGACTGTTCAGCAACATCGCGAATATTAAATATACTGCGGTTAATCTGCTCAGCCACCGTACTTTGCTGCAATGCCGCTGCCGCGATTTGCTGGTTCATCGCTTGAATACTCTGCACAGCTTTGCTAATGGTTTCGATGGCGTCACTAACATTGTCAGCACTGCCAAGTGTATGCTCGGCTAATCCCGCGCTTCTGTCCATGTTAGCGACTGCACTCTCGGCTTTTTGCTGCAAATCACTGATTAATTTTTCTATTTCACCGGTCGACTCCTGAGTTCTAAATGCCAGCGCCCGCACCTCGTCGGCGACAACCGAGAACCCCCGACCCGCATCACCGGCCCGCGCTGCTTCTATGGCTGCATTTAATGCCAACAGGTTAGTTTGATCGGCAATGCTTTTAATTACATCTAACACTGCACCAATATTACTGCTTTGCTGTTTCAACTCACTGATCGCCCGCGCAGAGTTTGCAACCTCATGCGCCAGGGTTTTAATTTGGTGAATAGTTTGGCTTACCACTTGCTCGCCTAACTGTGCCTGGGTTGCCGATTCTGTTGCAGCACCAGAGGCTTCCTCTGCATTTTTTGCTACATCCTGTACGGTGGCTGTCATTTCATTCATTGCAGTGGCCACCTGTTCCGTTTCAGCTTTTTGCTGGCTTACACCAGCAGCATTTTGCTCTGAAATGGCTGCCATTTCCTCGGTTGCCGCAGCGAGCTGGGCAATCCCCGAGGTCAGATTATGCAATAAATCACGCAAGCTTAATGTCATTTGCTGCATCGCTTTCATCAGCTGACCGGGCTCATCCAATCTATCCGTCGGCAGATTGGCACTCAAATCTCCAGCCGCTATCTTTTCCGCAACACCAACTACTCGCTTGAGCGGTAACACTACCATGGACGTAATAGTCAGTGCCGCCGCAATTCCAATCAGGATAGCGATCAATGCTGAGATGATTATAGTCCGCTCAACCTGAGTAAGCTGTTTCTCAAGATTGTTGAGCTGATTTGCAACGGAATCCGTACCAGCCTGATCCGCTGCACGAGCGGCATTCGTCATTTGCTGCTCAAGATCTCGCGCAGCAGTGGAGCCGGGCTCTGTGGCGACCAACTGAGATAAGGCTTGCTGGTACAAATCTATCTGCTGCAACATTTGCTGCATTAACTGCCTACTACGCTCGGTAGAAAAAAGGTCTAAGGTTTGTTCACCCAGTGTTTTAGCATTAGATGCAAGAGAGACAGCGCGCTGGTAGTATTGCAGGTCTTGACGTAACAAGAAGTTTTTTTCTTGCTGCCGAGCCTCACTGATTAGCAGATTCGCTTCGCTGACATTTGTCACTAGCAAAAAACGGTTACTGAGCGTCTGCAGCGCGCCATAACTAACCCAAGATATAACAAGCAATATCAGTAAGATAACTCCAAACCCTGCCAATAACTTGCTGCGGATACTTAGGTTCTGTATAAATTGAGTGATGCTAGTCATCATTCCAGTTCTCCTCTGTTGATTGAGAGATCAGTTCAGCCGGGAACTACAACGAAAACTTCAGTCAGTGAGCTGAATTTAAAGTAGCCATTCGGTACTTTAGTGCCGAAACCGCTTAATGTTAACTAAGTATAGACCGCTCAACTCAGGGTGCAGAGAAGAAGCTTAACCACTAGCTGGAGTTATAGCCGGCCCTCGAGCCAGCTATTCAGCTGTTCGATTGGCATAGGTCGGGCAATACCAAAACCCTGACCATATCGATAACCAATTTCCAGCAGCTTATGAATATGGGCCTCAGTTTCTACGCCCTCGGCAATCGTCATAAGCTGAAAACTCTCGGCAAGCAGGCGTACACCTTGCAAGATTGCCAGATCATCTGCATCGGTTAAAACATCACGAACAAAACTTTGATCCAGCTTTAACGTACTGATCGGTAATCTTTTCAGGTACGACAAAGACGAATAGCCGGTGCCGAAGTCATCTAATGAAAAGCTCACCCCCAAAGCGGTACAGTTAAGCATTGTCTGTGATACATGCTGAAAATCCTGTAGCGCACTTGTCTCAACCACTTCAAGTTCCAGTAATCTGAGTGGTACTTGTGAGAATTCAGTTGCCAATCGCTGTAACTGCAGCGCAAAGTCAGGCTGCTGTAAATGATTTGCGGCGATATTCACCGAAATAGGTAGCGACAATGCGTGTTGTTGCCATACCGATAATTGCTTTAACGCTTGCTGTAATACCCAATGTCCGAGCATCACGCCGAGCTGATGATGCTCTATCAATGGCAAAAAGGCGCCTGGCGCCAACAATCCGTGCTGCGGATGCTGCCAGCGGATCAGCGCTTCAACGCCGATACAATGGCCGCTCTGTAAATCAACCTTCGGTTGGTAAAACAGTACAAATTGGTTTTGCTGCAGTCCAATCTCAATAGCCTGCAGGCGTTGGTGAAGGTCTCTGGCCTGTAAATCGGCGACAATATCAAAATAGTGAATTCGGTTCTTGCCTGCTTGCTTGGCAAGATACATCGCCTGATCAGCTTGTCGCAGTAACTGTTCTGGCTCAACGGTCGGTTCTTGCGGATAAAAACTAACGCCTATGCTGGCCGATAACTGCGAGCTGATCCCCTCAAGCAAAATTGGCGCCGCTATCGCATCCAACACCTGCTGCAATAGTTTTGCGCACTCTCTTGTCTCTTTCAGACCTGTTAACAACAGTACAAACTCATCACCACTGATCCGGGATACCGCAGCAGCGGCATCCGCATACCCAGTTAGACGACGGCTGAGCTCAACAAGAACTTGGTCTCCGTACTGATGACCGTGCTGATCATTAACCGCTTTGAAACCATCCAGATCGATAAAGGCAAGCGCCAGAATTTGTTGGTGTTGACGGGCTTGATGCATCGCAAACTGTAGTTTCTCCGCCAACAAAAACCGGTTGGGTAAGCCGGTGAGAGGATCATAGTGCGCCAGTTGCTGCAGACGCTGTTGTGTTTGCTGTCGGTTCTGTTCTAGTTGCGCTAGCCGCTGTTGTGTATGGCTCAGCCAACCAAGTACTGTATTAGTATCTTGCTCTGCCAAAGGTGCTGGCTGAGTAAAAACGCCCTGCCCCAATTGCTCGATACGCTGATAGATCTCAGTCACTGGTGCGCCCAAAATCGCACGCTCCCGCTGCTTAAGGCGCCATAGCAACCATAACAACATTACGCCAAGCAGAACGAATAGTGCTCGCAGTAACCGGGCTCTCTGTTCAGCGGTCAGCACCGCAGCGTCTGTGCGCTGCCGCATCATGTTGTATAGCTGGTCTATCGGTTGCATAATACCGGCTTTCGCCTGATGATAGGCGGTATCATGCAAGATCCCGAGCGCCTGCTCTCTTAGCTGGGGGACACCGCTAGCGACCAAGCGCATTGCCTCCTGCTCAATCTTTGTCAAAGCATCAGACGCCTCTTTCGCAGATACCAGTTGCGACAGCTCTGTCTCAGTAAAACCGGCATCCCGCATTAAATCCAGCAACGCCACAGTATACTCGGCAGGCCTTGGCCGGCGGTCGGTTTCGTCTACCAAATCCCAATAGATATGGTGATAGTCGACCGGACGCGGTAAATCTCCATTACGGATCGCAAAGATTTCGTTAAAGTAGCGCCGATAGCGCTCATCTCCAGTAACAGCATAGGTTCGCACCATTCTGGTCAGATCATCGGAGGATTGGCGTAATTCATCTGCCAATAATAGGGATTGCAAGCGTTGTCGATGTGCATGCTCAATGCCACGCTCTGCATCGACATAAAGCCGAAAGCTAACAACGAACAACACTAGCACCACCAACGCAAAGGCAAGATGCAAATCAAATGTAAGAGATAACCCAAGTTTGCGCTTCAACCTGAACTCCTGAATCTCTGCCAGGGCCTATTATACTTTGCTAATTTGAGCATAACATAGGCAAAGGGCCAGTTCACCGCCATTTGCTTCAGAACACAAGTAATTAAGCTAGCGCAAGAAACTTCTCTCATACCAGGTTACTTAACTACCAGAATGTGCGATTTATCGGCGTAATATGGAGCACAGCGCAAAACCCCCTGAGCAACCTGCTTGTTTTTTAAACAATTCATGCTATGGTAAAAGACGCAGCGGTATTCATCTGAGGTGTTGGTGCGCAGCTTCTTACTGGTTATGTTATGTCTACTGAGTGGTAGAATGGCAATCGCCGAGAGCACGATAGTGCGGGCTATTGTCAGCGCGTCCAATGCCCCTCCTTATGCACTTTTTGACGAGAATGATCACTTGAGCAGCGGTATCAGCAAAGATATCCTGGATGAGCTGAGCAACCGCACCAAACTTAACTGGCAATATCTGCCTTTGCCACGCGGGCGTGTTGAACAATGGCTGCAGCGTGATGACGCTGATATTGCCTGCTTTTTAAACCCTGCCTGGGTTGAGCAGCCTGAGCAACTGGTATGGAGCCCTGCACTTTTCACCACGCAACAGGTTATCGTCAGACGCAGCACCAGCCCGGCCATTCAAAATATTACTGACCTGTTTGGCAAGCGCTTGGGCACCGATCGGGGCTTTAGCTATCCGGAGCTCGATACTGTTTTCTCGCAACGCTTAGCGGTAAGAGATGATGCCTCTTCACTGCAAATCAATCTAAACCGGTTACAGAAACAACGACTGGATGCAGTTTTGACGGTTGATCTGGCCTATCTTTATCATCAGCAACAATACCCCAGCGAAGGTTTACAAGCTGATCCGCTATGGGCAGAGCCGGCTAATGTGTATTGTGCCTTGAATCAGCATCAACCAGAACTAACAGCGCGCTTGCTACTGACGTTGCAGCAAATGGTTGCTGACGGCACCATCGATGCGATCTTACAACGTTATCGGCAAGTCAAACCTGAGACGATAGCTATCAAAAATAATTAGCTAAAGCTATCTGAGTAATGCGTAATATTTTTGACGTATAACTTGGTGCCTAGGGTCGGACTCGAACCGACACGGAGTTTCCCCCGGCGGATTTTGAA
>DAIOUM010000107.1:0-7227 GCA_036759505.1 Alishewanella sp.
AGCACTCCGGTACCGGTCAGAGGTCAGACCGGTACCGGAGTGCTGTGGATAAGTGTTGTGTGATATGGTTTTGCGTGTTTGCAGTTTTGCAGATACACTGAAGTTATCTGGTTTTGCAAGCCGAGGTACGCTTGACTGAGCCGCATCCCTCCGCAGATAGCTTTTTTAACATGGTCGCCACCATTTCGGGCGCTTTTGTCCAGGCGACGGCGGCTGACGTAGACGAAGTGATTAACTCTGCGCTAGCGGCCATTGGCCGTTTCTATCAGGCAGATCGCTGCTACTTATTTAAGTTTTCCGCTGATTTAACAACCGCCAGTAATAGTCATGAATGGTGTGCGCCAGGCGTTAGCCCGCAGCTGGAACAGTTGCAGCAGTTGCCTTCTGCCGCTTTTGGTGACTGGTATCGGCAATGGACAGCAGGTTTGCCATCGATTCTTTGTGATATCAATAGTTTACCGCATGATTCCGCAGAGTATCAGTTATTAGCTCCGCAAGGGATCCAATCTTTACTGATGTTGCCGCTAAAAAGCCGGGACCGTCTGCTTGGGATGTTTGGTCTTGATATAGTGCGTGGTTTACAACAATGGTCTGCTGAACAAATTGCTGGGCTGCAGCTCATTGCGGGTAATATTTGTAGTGCCTTGATCCGGCAACAAATTGAACAACAGGCTGAGAGCCTGGCATTTTATGATCCGGTAACCGGGTTGGCAAACCGGCAACTGATGCTGGACAGGATCCTACAGGCGCAGCTGCAAAGTAGCCGCAGCCAACATTACGAGGCTTTACTCTTTATTGATATTGATGATTTTAAAACCCTTAACGATAGTTTGGGATACAACACCGGTGATCGGGTTCTGAAATTGGTTGGGCAGTCGCTGCAGGCTGTGCTGCCCTCCGGTGACACTGTAGGCCGTTTAAATGCTGACGAGTTTCTGATCCTGACCGAAATGCTCTCGCCCCAGCGGGCGGCTGCAGTGCAGGAGGTGACAGATTTGGCTGCCGCGCTGCAAGCTGCTGTGGCGCAGAATGTGGCACTAACTCAGTTACGACCGAAGAATACCCTTAGTATAGGCGCGACCTTGTTTTTAGGTGATCAGCTGGATACTGATGTCTTGATCACCCAGGCGGATATGGCAATGCATCAGGTTAAAGCTGTGGGGAACGGCTTGGCGTTTTTTGACGCTGAGATGCAGTTACAAGCCAGCCGCCGTTTGTTATTGGCGCATGAGCTGCGTGAGGCTATCGTCAATGATCAGTTTGAGTTGTACTTTCAGCCACAACTGGTGCATCCGGGTGTGGTAACCGGTGCTGAAGCGTTGTTACGCTGGCGACATCCAACACGTGGCATATTGGGACCCTATGAATTTATTGATTTCGCTGAGGAGAGTGGCCTAATTCTGCCAATAGGGGAGTTGGTATTGCGCAAGGCTTGCCAGCAGTTGGCGCTTTGGCAGCGTCAGGCTGGAACCAGCCGGCTCGAGCTGTCAGTTAATATTAGTGCGCGGCAGTTTCAGCAACCCGATTTTACGGCTCTGGTTATTGAAATCTTGCAGCAAAGCGGTGTTGATGCGACGAGTCTAAAACTTGAGCTTACCGAAAGTATGTTGGTAGATAACTTTGAGCAGGTCGTGGCCAAGATGCAGCAATTACGGGCTTTGGGTATTCGTTTCGCGTTAGACGATTTTGGCACTGGCTATTCGTCTCTGGTTTATCTAAAACGTTTACCGCTGTACCAGCTTAAAATTGATCGCGGTTTTGTCGATGAATTGGTGCAGGACGATAATCAGCAAGCGATAGTACGTACTATTATCATGCTGGGACAAACGCTTGGTCTGGAAGTATTAGCTGAAGGTGTTGAAACGGAGGCTCAGTTAAAATCACTATTGCAATTAGGATGTTACCATTATCAGGGATACTATTTCGCCCGGCCTCTACCACACTCTGAGTTTGAACACTTTCTACGTCAACATCATGCCGGTTTAGGCTACTAACTTATCCACAGCACTCCGGTACCGGTCAGAGGTCAGACTGGTACCGGAGTGCTGTGGATAAGTTAGCCGGCGATGGTGTGGTAGTGAATCATCTGTTCGCGGATGGCGCCTGACAGATCTGATTGTAAATGGGGTTCTGCCTCGCTAAATGGCACGCGCAGGCCGGTGACCAGATTTATCTGATTACGGCCGTTTACCTTGCTGAGGTATAGCGCCATATCGGCTACCTGAAGTACCCGCTCCCAGTTAAACTGATGCTCTGCTACATCGGCAAAGGGTAGGTTGATAAAACCGCCACTGATGGTTACCGGAATTGTCTTACCTTCAAATTCGACTGGCAACTCGGACACTTTTCGCAATAAGGTTTGGCACAGGCTATCAATAGCCGTTTGTTGCGGACGCTGTAGCACCAGTAAAAACTCTTCGCCGCCCCAGCGAATCACCAGTTCATTTTCCTGGCAAAGTGCGCTTAGTCTTTTGCTGATTTCGACTAACACCGCATCGCCGGCGGCGTGGCCGTAATGATCGTTAATATGCTTAAAGAAGTCGATATCAAGCAGTAATAAACTGCAATGTTCCGCCTGAGGTTCCTGATGGCGTTTTGCCATTTTTTCCTGCATAGCACGGCGGTTAAACAAACCGGTAAGCGGGTCGCGGATGGACTGATATTCTAACTGCTTATTCATCTCCCGCAGGCGTAGGTTGGAGCGGCGTACTTTGCGGTATAGTTGCACCAGCATTACCGCAGCCAGTGACATTAAAAGGATAAACAGCAAGGTAATGCGTTGTTGTAGTTGCTTATTTTCAAGTAGTTGCTGCTGTAGCTCGTTTTGTTGCTGCAGTATAGTAATGCGCTGCGTCTGGGCTTTCATATCATAACGGGTTTGCAGATCGCTGATGCTTTTCTCGCGTTTTTCCGACATGATTTCTTCGCGCAATCGCAGTTGCCACTCCAGCGTGTCAGCGAGCTTCTGATAGTCTTTTAGCTCGCGATAAGCGTTGGCGAACCAGGTCAGATAACCTTCAATTTCCGCCTTGTTACCTTTTTGCTGATAGTAAGAAAATGCCTGCTGCATTTCTGCCAGTCCTTGCTCGGCATCGTCTTGTATTGCTTTAATATAGCCGAGGTTAAAACGGATAATCTGTTCATTATCAGGATCGTTTAATGGTAGAACTTCGGTAAGCGCCTGAGTGAGTACCTGACGGGCTGACGGGTAATCTTTATGCTCAATATAGATAGAGCCGAGATTATTGAGAAAAGTCAGCGCCAGCAGCTGATTATTTTGCTGGCGGGCACCCTCAAGCCCCTGCTTATTAATAGCCTCCGCCGCGGTATAATCTTTTTGACCAGCTAACACATACCCCAGCGATAAATATAATTCAGGTAGGATCTGCGTCTGATTTTGTTGTTTAGCCTCGCTGATCAGCTCCTCCATTAGCTGGCGGGCTCGTTGCCAGTTTTGCAGCTCTGAGTGAACCAGGGCTATTTGCAGATTCAGGTAACTGCGGCGGGTTAGGGTACGCTCGTCATTAGTTGTCATTAATGCAACCAGCGCAGCATCATAATGCACCAGCGCCTTATCATATTGACCGTCGATGCGGTATAAACGCCCTAACAGCCCGTGCACCCAATAAAGTACTCGAGGGTTTCGGGCATCCGCAAGTAACTCGCTCAGGCTATCTGCTAAAAGGTAGGCTTCATTAAGTTGATTCCGTTGAATATATACTTCTAATTCTGCTGCAATAATCTCGGCTAGCGCATTAGCACCCGGCTGCTGTTGTTTTATCGCCAGTAAATCATCCAGTACTTGTTGTGTCTCCGGTTCCTTGCGTTGATATAAATAGTTGAACAACAGATAGGTTTGAGCCCTTACCCGTGTCTCTATCGGGGTTTGCTCATTCATTAAGCTAAGAATAGCCTGAATTTGTGTTACAGAGACGTCGGCATCAAAAGATTGTTGTGATAAATATTGGTCAAGCTGAGCTTCCAGAACGGGATCGGTTCCGGGGCTCGGATGGTCTGCCTGTGTATTGAAGCTAGTGCTCAAGCACACAAGCAGTAGTAAAAAAATTGAAACCGGCTTTAACATAATTATAGCAGTGCCGTAAACAGCAGATTTGTCTGATATTTGTAACGAAATTTTACGCCAAAGTCTAGGTTGTCAAAAAATATACTTTCAAATCGCGTATAATCAGCAACAATATTCGGGCATCAGGCCCGAATTGATGGATGTAACGGAACACCTATGACCACCCTCGAATACTTATTAATTATGTTTATGCTGGTCGCAGCCAGTGCCTTTTTTTCTATTTCAGAGATTGCACTGGCGGCTTCGCGCAAAATGCGGCTGCGGATGTTAGCGACGGAAGGGGACCTGCGGGCAGAAAAAGTGCTGCAGTTACAGGACCATCCCGGAAATTTTTTTACTGTGGTGCAGATTGGTCTGAACGCCGTGGCGATCCTCGGTGGTATTCTTGGTGAGTCGGCTTTTACTCCTTATTTTGCGGCGTTGTTGGGGCTTATCAGTGCTGAGGCCTGGGTGCAGCCCGCAGCCTTTACACTCTCGGTATTTTTTGTAACCTCGTTGTTTATTCTGTTTGCCGACCTGATGCCTAAGCGGCTGGCGATGATTGCACCAGAGCAGATCGCACTGCGCATAGTGTCACCGATGTTATTGCTGGTGATGTTGCTACGTCCTTTTGTCTGGTTATTTAATGGCCTGGCCAATCTGTTTTTCAGTTTGTTTAAAGTTCCGACCATGCGTAAAGATGACATCACCCCAGATGATATCCTGGCGATGATGGAAGCTGGCGCGCAGGCTGGTGTGCTACAACAGCACGAGCATCAGCTACTGGAAAACGTCTTTGATATGGAGTCGCGTACTGTTACCTCGGCGATGACGGCGCGGGAGAGTCTGATTTTCTTTACCAAAGATGAGTCACAAGACAATATCAAACTGAAAATTGCCGAGCATCCACACGCCAAGTTTTTAGTCTGCGATAAAGTTCTGGATCAGGTTGTCGGCTATGTTGATACCCGGGATATTCTGATGCAGGTGCTACACAACCAGCCGATCTCACTTAGCAAAGATGGCATAGTGCGGGCACCGCTAATTATTCCCGATACGCTTACCCTGTATGAGGCACTGGAGCATTTTAAATCGGCTGGTATTGATTTTGCGATTATCTTAAATGAGTACGCGCTGGTGGTGGGGATTATCACGCTTAAAGATGTGATGAGTATTGTGATGGGGGAGCTGGTCAGTTCTGAGGAAGAACAAATTGTCGCCCGTGATAACAACTCCTGGCTGGTCGAGGGCTTGACACCTCTGGCTGATGTAATGCGGGTACTGGATATTGATAGCTTTCCGGATGAAGAAAATTATGAAACGATTGCTGGTTTTATGATGTATAGCCTGCGTAAGATCCCGAAACGGACAGACTTCGTCTTGCATGGTGGTTATAAGTTTGAAGTGGTCGATATTGATAGTTATAAAATCGACCAGTTGCTGGTTACCCGCATTGAGTCTTTGCCAGCGGCCAGAGCCGAATAGGGCTGGTGAGCAGGCCCTCGATACTGAACGAGGGCCTGCTTGTTCAAGTTAGCTTTTCGACTGTTCTGCTTGTTCTGGTTGCTTAAAGCTATCCAGCATCTGCTCCCGGAACTTCTGTAATCCCTGCATCACCAGATTATAGGTAGTATCGACACCGCTTTTTACTTCACCACTAAAAACCTGTAATCCTTCCAGAATTTTGATAGCGTCAGCGAAGCCTTGCTCTATACCTTTACCTATCACATCCATAAAGTCGTTCAGCTGTTGCTCTTGATCATCTGACGGACGCTGCTGCTGGTAAAGGGTAAATAGACTGGTGGCAAAACCGACGATGCGCCCTGCGGTTGCTTCTGGCGAGGTGTCGATGCCGGAGTCATATATTTTTTGCGCGGCATTGCTACCGAAAATCGGTTCCAGTTCTTTGTTAATGCCTTCCAGCGCGGTTTTATATAGCAAGCTAAGCGATTTGTTACCGCTTTGCAGCGCAACCTTCTCGTTGGCTTGCATAATGGATTGGTTAAGTACATCTTTACCCGTTTTCTGCAGCATCTGGCTGTAGTTTTCCTGGGCTTTTGCGTTCGCTGTAGCCGGTAATTCGGTCTTATAACCACTGGGCCGATTGGCGTTTACCGCGACATCCGGTTTAATGGTACTCATCTGGGCGCTCCTGTTACATTTTGGCCTTAACGGTTTAACGGCTGCCTGTGATTAAACTTTAGCTTTTTTTTGCTGATTTTTTGCGCGGCAGCAATAAAAAAGGGAGCATGACTAGCTCCCTCTTTTTTATTGCTGACTAAGCAGCCTTAACCGGCACTTTTGCTGGTAATAGTATCCAGGCCATGCCCCATTGGTCCTTGCTCCGTGCGCCACAATTTATAAGAGAAATATAAACCCAGTGACGCCAGCGCTGTGTATAGCCACATACCCGGAGTATAGCCAGCAATATTTTCTGGCCCGGCCAAAAAGCGATCGTTTAAGAAACCGATAGTCAGCGGCACTATTGCCCAGCCAATTTGCTGACAGAACGTCATCAGCGCATAAGCAGAACCCAGGCGGCGGCCATCGACGATGTAAGCGACAGACGGCCACATTACCGCCGGGATCAGCGAAAAAACGATACCCAGTACTGTAATCACTAACAGTAAGGTCAATGGCACAATAGCACTGCCGATAAATGGAATACTAATACCGACCAGCGGGCCGGCCGGTGCATAGGTGACAATTAAGAACAGTGGCAACAACACCAGTGAGCCGGCAGCCATAAAGAGGGCGCGCTTACCAATACGGTCTACCCACAGACCAAACAGTGGCGTGGCGATAATGGCAGAGACCGGTAGAATGCTGCTAAGAATACCGGCTGCTTCGCGGTCAAGGCCATGCGCCTGCTGAAAGTAGTCGATGGCAAAGCTGCGAAACGGAAAGACAGTGGCGTAAAACACCACGCACAGCGCGACCACATACCAGTAAGAGGCACTAAAACTGTACAGGCCTTTAAATTCCAGTTTTTCGTTATTTTCCGCTACACCCAGGCTATAACGGCCTTCGGCGCGGCGCTCTAAAATCCAGTACAGGATAGCGGCACTGACCGAGATGCCGGCTACCGCCGTGGCCAGCCATAATGGATCTTGCCAGTTGGCATACAGCGGGCTGGCAAAACCGGTCGACCAATCGGCGGCAGT
>DAIOUM010000108.1:0-6920 GCA_036759505.1 Alishewanella sp.
CTGACCAGTCAGCGTGACTTCACTTTGACAGTCACACCGCAAATCCCCTAACATCGGCCACCTGTATCTTAAGATGGCCATAACAATGACAATATCGCTACAAGACAAGGTGATCTGGATCACCGGTGCGTCAGGGGGCATCGGTGAAGCTTTGGCAAAGCAATTTGCCGCAGCCGGCGCCAAGGTGGTGCTGAGCGCCCGCCGTAGAACAGAGCTTGAGCGCGTGCAACAAAGTCTGCCGCAACCGGAACGGCATTTAACGGTACCGTTGGATATCTGCGATGAGCATGCTCAGCAGCAAGCGCTTGATAAGATTATTCATCACTACGGCCGGCTGGACTGGCTGATCAATAACGCCGGGATCAGTCAGCGCGCACTAGTGATGGATACCAGCAGCGACACTGATCGCAAAATTATGGAAATTGATTACTTTGCTCAGGTGGCGCTGAGTCGGCGGGTGCTGTCGGTGATGTTAAAACAAGGCACCGGCCAGCTGGTGTTTATCTCCAGTGTCGCCGGTTTAGTCGGTACCCAATACCGCGGCAGCTACTCTGCTGCTAAGGCAGCGCTGCACTTATGGGCCAATAGCGTGCGGGCCGAGCTGTATAACCAGGGTATTCGCGTGGCGGTGGTTTTCCCCGGCTTTGTGAAAACCGCGGTATCAATGAATGCACTAACCGGCAGTGGCGAAGCGCTCGGTAAAATGGATGATGCCCAGGCAAAAGCCATGACTGCCGACGAGTTTGCTACAGCAACACTCAAAGCATTGCGCAAAGGTAACAGTTATATTGTTATCGGCGGCTTTAAAGAAAAGCTGGCGGCTTTCATCGCCCGGCTATCACCTGAGTTGCTGTACCGGCTGATCCGCAAAAGCAAGGTGCGTTAAGACGGGTAACTGGTCGGTCCGGTACCGGAGTGCTGTGGATAAAGTGGTCAGACCGGTACCGGAGTGCTGTGGATAATTAGCCTCTGCCTTCACGGGTTGGGGTTTTGCCGGTTGGCTGCCGCTGTGTGCTATTGCCTCTACCCGTCTGACCTTTAGTCGCAGTCGGTTTTTTGGCCGGCTCTGCCCGGTTGGGCTTTGCGCTGGGTTCAGTTTTTTTACCAGGCGTTTTTTCGGCAATTTGATGCTTACGCACCGCCCGCTTCATGCTGGCCAGACGGCGACGCCGCTCAGTGCGATCTTCCGGTTTTACCAGCGTGGCCACTTCATCTTTTAACCCGACCAGGTTACGCAGATAGTTGACTTCAGCAAGGGGATATTCGGTATAACCACCAGCAGGTAAGTGCTTAGGCAACAACAGATCACCATAGCGCACCCGGATCAGCCGGCTTACAACCGCGCCCTGTGATTCCCACATCCGGCGTACCTCACGGTTACGGCCTTCGGTAAGTACCACATGGAACCAGCGGTTAATCCCCTCGCCCGGCAGCGCTTTGATGCGTTTAAAGTTAGCTTTACCGTCCTCCAGTTCCACCCCGGTGCGCAGACGCTGGATCATGGCATCGTTAATCTCACCGAAAACCCGCACCGCGTATTCGCGTTCTACTTCAAATTTAGGGTGCATCAGGCGGTTAGCCAGCTCGCCGTCAGTGGTGAACAGCAGCAAACCTGAGGTATTGATATCCAGCCGGCCGATGGCGATCCAACGCGCGCCCTTGATATTTGGTAAGCGCGAGAATACCGTGGGCCGTCCTTCCGGATCGGTACGCGAACAAATCTCGCCCTCGGGCTTGTGATAAGCCAGCACCCGGCAAACTTGC
Organism: Alishewanella sp.; assembly: GCA_036759505.1. GTDB lineage: Bacteria > Pseudomonadota > Gammaproteobacteria > Enterobacterales > Alteromonadaceae > Alishewanella. The sequence goes on from DAIOUM010000108.1 coordinate 1,765, forward strand.
TGCTCTTCGCTCGCTACCTGCACCGGATGACCATCAACGCGGATCGCCTGAGTCGGGGTAACCCGATCGCCCAGGCTAGCCGGCTTACCATCGACGGTCACGCGGCCACGGCTGATATAGTCTTCCATTTCGCGGCGCGAACCGATGCCGGCCCGGGCCAAAACTTTCTGTAATTTTTCACTCATTAGTGGAGCTCTCCTGTCATCCCGACGGTGGTTAATAATTCCGCTTCTGCCGGTTGCAAGGCTGCAAACTCGGCTAATGGCGGTAATTGGTCTAAATGGCGTAAGCCAAAGTAATCTAAAAAGGCCTCAGTAGTGGCATAAAGCCCGGGCCGACCCGGTACTTCTTTGTGGCCGACCACCTTGACCCAGCCGCGCTCGGTCAGGGTGCGCATAATCTGGCTACTGACCGATACGCCGCGAATTTGCTCAATTTCACCGCGGGTAATAGGCTGGCGATAAGCAATTAAGGCGAGCGTTTCCAGCACAGCACGCGAATAACGCGGTGAACGCTCGGGCCAGAGTCTTGCCAGCGGTTCGCTTAATTCAGGGCGGGTTTGAAACCGGTAGCCACTGGCCGTTTCCATCAATTGGATGCCACGGGCACTGTAATCGTCCTGCAGTTGTTTCAGACATTGTAGCAGCCGCTTCGCGCTGACGTTAAAGCCCTCCAGCACTGTGGCTTGCAATTCGGCGCGGCTAAGGGGCTTTTCGGCAGCAAAGATCGCAGCTTCGACAAGTTGCAGTAATTGAATGTCGTTAATTTTCTGCGCCATTATGCCTCACTTAGCGCCAGTTTGACATGAATTTGTGCATAAGGCGCCACCTGGATCAGCTCTACCAGCTTTTCTTTGGTTAGCTCCAGGATCGCTAAAAAGGTCACTACCACGCCTTCCCGGCCTTCAGTTAAGTCAAAGCATTCAGCAAACTCCAGATAACCCTGCCGCTGCTGCAGTAAATCCAGAATACGGCTCATCCGCTCCCGGGTCGACAAATGTTCACGCTGAATATGATGATGCGCCAGCGCCTTGCTACGCTTGACTATGTCATTTAAGGCACTGATCAGCTCCGTAAAATCCACATCCGGTAAAATCAATAAAGGGCTGAAGTTATCAGCCAGGCTGGCCTGGGCAGTAAAATAGTCGCGCTCATCGCGCGGTAAGGCATCCAGATCGGTCGCTGCTTGTTTAAAGATTTCATATTCCTGTAAGCGGCGCACCAGCTCGGCGCGTGGGTCGTGCTCATCGTCTTCCAGGTTAGTGATTTTCGGCAACAACAGGCGCGATTTAATTTCCGCCAGCATGGCGGCCATCACCAGATATTCGGCTGCCAGCTCGAAATTCAGCTCCTGCATCAGCTCAATATATTCCATATATTGCAGGGTAATTTCGTTTACCGGCAAATCGACCAAATCAAACTTATGTTTGCGAATTAAATACAGCAGAAAATCCAGCGGGCCTTCAAAGGTATCGAGCAGCACCTCCAGCGCATCTGGCGGGATATAGAGATCTTCCGGCCGCTCCAGTACCGCCTCACCGCGGACAAAGGCCAGCGGTAACGGTTGCTGTATCGTTAACGGCGGTAGCTGCTCAGCCATCTTAACTCGTTACTTATTCAAACGGCCGGCTATCGCCACGGCCCTGACGAATAATCTGCGGTGCGTCTTCCGATAAGTCGACCACTGTGGTTGGGTCCTCACCGATAATACCGCCATGCAGAATCAAATCGACCTGCCGCTCCAGCTGATGCCGCATCTCATCCGGATCACTCTCGGCAAATTCCTGCCCGGGTAAAATTAAGCTGGTGGTCAATAAAGGCTCGGCCAGCTCTTCCAAGAGCGCCAGCGCGATTTTATTTTCCGGAATGCGCAGGCCGATGGTCTTCTTCTTGTCATTTAACAGCCGACGAGGCACTTCTTTGGTGCCGCGCAAAATAAAGGTGTAGGCACCGGGGGTGTTATTTTTAATCAGTCGAAAGGCGGTGTTTTCCACCTTGGCATATACCGATAATTCCGACAGATCGCGACACATCAGTGTAAAGTGGTGTTCACCGCTGACCTGACGAATTTGCATAATGCGATCCATAGCGGTTTTATCGCCCACATGACAGCCAAGCGCATACCCACTGTCGGTTGGGAAAATCACCACACCGCCTTTCTGGATAATTTGCACGGCTTGCTTTAACAGACGCTGCTGCGGGTTTTCCGGGTGAATATGAAAAAACTGGCTCATGTTGGCGTATCCATGCTGATAGTTGCTTCAGCGGACTTGGCCGCTGTACGGTTTAGTTCTGACTCTGGCTCTGCCTGGGGTTCTGCTTTGGATTCTGAGACTGCGCGTTTTGAGATCAGGCCCCAGCTGGCCCAAACGGGCGTGACGTCGTCTGGTAAATATAGATGCTTTCCAAGCTCATTCCAAGCTGTTGGTTGATGAAAATCCGAGCCGACAGAAGCAGTTAGCTGATGTTGCTGGCAAAGCGCCCATAGCTCGCGCCGCTGCACCGGCGTTTGTTGCGGGGAAATAATTTCCATCGCATCGCCGCCGGCTGCGGCGAAATCGGTGACCAGGCGCTTTAAATAGCGGCCGTTCAGGTTGTATTTTAATGGATGCGCCAGCACGGCCTGGCCGCCGGCATCATGGATCCATTGTACGGCACTGGCTAAATCGACCCAATTATTGGGTACATAGCCGGTTTTACCGCGCGCCAGGTACTTTTTGAATACCGCATTCATCGAATCGGCACGGCCGGTTTTCACCAGAAAGCGTGCAAAATGACTTCTGGTAATGGCGCCATCGCCAACCTCTGCCAACACCGCCTCTAATGCGCCTGGGATTTGCGCTTTTTCCAGCCGGCGGGCCATTTCCTCGGCCCGCTGCAGCCGCCGCTGTTGTTGTGACGCCAACCGCGCCAGGAACTGTGGGCAGTCCGGCTTAATATTTAAACCGACAATATGAATTTCAAACTCATGCCAGGCGGTAGAAATTTCTACACCGTTAATCAGCGTTAGCGGTGCTTGAGTTTCTGTCAGCCAGGCCGCTGCCTGTGGCAAGGCACTCACCGTATCGTGATCGGTAATTGCCAGCACATCCAGGTTGCAGCTGATTGCCCGCGCCAACAACTCAGCAACCGGCAACAGGCCGTCTGAGTGGTTGGTGTGGCTATGTAGATCTATTTTCATATCATCCTCTAATTAGGTAGCTATTGTCGCATAAACAGGCCATTCAAGGACAGTGAACCTTTTTCAGCATCCTGACGTATGCTGTACCATCAAATTAATGGAGCAACGATGATGTTTGGCTGGTTAAAATCCGATCCGGTAAAAAAACTACGCAAGGCCTACGATCAAAAACTCGAACAGGCGATGTACGCCCAGCGCAATGGCGATATGCGTTTATTTGCCGACCTGACGGCAGAAAGCGAGGAGCTTTGGCAGAAAATTGAGCAGTTGCAGCAACAACAAGCTGCCAACCAATAGAGCCGTCCAGACTTTTATACGTTTTTCTTTCTTGTTTTTGTGATTAAGGGCTTGACGCCAAGCCCGATTCGCGGTTTTATGTAGACGTTCAAGAATAAGGTAGTTAAAGCCAATGCAATATCTAACAACGTTTTCACTGATCAACTGGTGGTGGCACATTCCCAACGGGCGTGTGTAGGCGTTGTATTCGCTTTAGAAACCCAGGCCCGTTTCCCCCGAAACGGGCTTTTTTTTGGGCGCAGTTTTGGGGTTAGCCGGCGACAAACCAATAGCAACAGGTTAACCAACTAAAAATTAAGGAAAATTATTAAGATGATTTTCAGCCATATCACAGACACCCCAGGCGAGGTGGCCAGTATTGCGCTAACGTTGCCCTATCAGCGCGATGCCTTAGCGGCTTATGCCAGCCTGTGTCAGGCCGACCGCTGCTCACTGCTGCTGGAATCAGCCGAGATTGACAGCAAAAACAGTGTCAACAGCCTGATGCTGATCGACGCCGCACTGCGTATTGAGTGTAACGGCCAGCAGGTGAGTATTACGGCGCTAAGCAGCAACGGCCTTACCCTGCTGCCCTTTTTAGCCGACCTGCTTAGCCCCATCGCCACCCTCACTTATCCACAGCACTCCGGTACCGGTCCGACCAGTAGTTATCCACAGCACTCCGGTACCGGTCAGACCACTGCAGCTGTTTTAGTCGCCGAGTTTGCACTACCCGATCCGCTATTGGATGAAGTCAGCCGTTTAACGCAGCCTAATCCGTTTAGTGCGCTACGTTTAATACAGCAGCAATTGCGCAGCCAGGGTGATGAACCCTTTGCTATCTTTTTAGGCGGCGTGATTGGCTATGATATGGTGGCCAATATCGAGCAATTGCCCGAGGTGCCGGTAAAAGAAAATCAGTGCCCGGATTATCTGTTTTATCTGGCCGAAACTGCACTGGTGATTGACCATAAAGCGCAGCAAAGCCGCTTAGTGGGCAATGTATTTTGCGGCGAAGCGGCTCCTGCCAACTGCTTTGCCATTGGAAAACGGCTGGAGCAGTTAAAACAGCAGCTACTGCATAGCCAGCCATTGGCTGTGGGGCAAGCCGCCAGCAGCAAAGAGATTGCGGTTGATATTAGCGACGCCGATTTTGAAACCCAGGTCGAAACGCTAAAGCAACATATTGTCGCCGGCGATATCTTTCAGGTGGTTCCGTCGCGCTGTTTCTCGCTGCCCTGCCCTAAGCCGCTGCAGGCTTACGCCAAGTTAAAACAGCTGAACCCCAGCCCCTATATGTTTTATCTGCAAGACCCTAAGTTTTGCCTGTTCGGCGCCTCACCGGAGTCGGCGCTGAAGTTTAATGCCGCCAGCCGCGAAGTGGAGATTTACCCCATCGCCGGCACCCGCCGCCGCGGTTTTGCCGCCGATGGCAGTATTGACCGCGATCTGGATAGCCGCATTGAGCTGGAGCTGCGCCAAGATGAAAAAGAAAAAGCCGAGCATTTAATGCTGGTGGATTTAGCCCGCAATGATGTAGCACGCATCAGCACGCCCGGCAGCCGTTACGTGAAAGAGTTACTTAAAGTCGACCGTTATTCCTATGTGATGCACCTGGTATCGCGGGTGGTGGGTGAGCTAAAACCGGAGCTCGATGCGCTGCATGCGTATCAGGCCTGTATGAATATGGGTACCCTGGT
>DAIOUM010000109.1:0-1207 GCA_036759505.1 Alishewanella sp.
AAGCTGCTGGTACCCAGACCATCCTGATTGGTCACCATCACCAGCCGGTAACCGGCCGCCTGTAATTTTAACAAGGCCGGCACCAGACCTGGCTCATAAGCCAGTTTTTCCAGACTATCCAGTTGCTTGTCAATTGGCGGCTCTTCCACCATGGTGCCATCGCGGTCGATAAATAAAATAGGTTGGCCACTCATGCGCTTACTCTCTTATTCGCTGAAAAATAGTTAAGCATTGCCTGCTTAAGGCGCTGCATTTCATCCGGGTTGCCAATAGATACCCGCACCACCTGGCTTAAACCCAGCTGCGAGGATTGATTGCGGATCAGGATATCTTCGTTAATTAATGCGGCGACGCAGGCCGCGGCATCGGCTACCTGCAACAACACATAGTTGGCATTGCTGGGCCAGACTTTTTGTACCCCCTCTAAGCCTTGGGCAAACTGGCAAAACTCCTGGCGCAGCTGATTAATGGTCGCCACGCTTTGCTGCATTTGTGCAATACCCGCCGGTGCTAAAGCCTGAGCGGCGATTTGCGCGACCGGCTCGGCGATAGGATAAGGCGCGATCAGCTTTTTCAGGGCGTTAATTACCTCAGGGGCGGCCAGGGTAAAGCCACAGCGTAACCCGGCCAGGCCAAAGGCTTTGGACAGGGTACGCAGTATCACCAAATGCGGGTAACGGCTTAAGAGTGGCACCACAGTAGCACTGGGCGCAAATTCAATATAGGCTTCATCCACGACAACCAGCGCCTTACCTTGGAACTGTTCCAGTACGGCGATAATTTGCTCGCGCGGGATCAGATCGCCGGTAGGGTTATTCGGGCTACAGATAAATACCAGCTTAGGCGTGGTGGCAAAGATACCGGCCAGATCCAGCTGCTCGTTATTAACCAGTAATACCTTGTTGACGGCGGTCTGGTTACTCTCGGCGCTAATCGCATACATGCCATAAGTGGGTGGACAAATGGTAATGCTATCTTGTTTTGGTTCACAAAAGCTGCGGATCAGCAGCTCAATGCCCTCATCGGCACCCCGGCTGACCAGTACCTGCTCTGGCGCGACACCGGCATAGGCGGCATAGGCATCAATGACGGCTTTGGGCTGACAGGATGGATAACGGTTAAAAGTGCCATCCAGCTGATAGGCCGGAGCCAGCGCATTTTCATTGGCATTAAGCCAAACCGCACCGCCACTCATGCTGCTGCGGGC
>DAIOUM010000109.1:1307-6873 GCA_036759505.1 Alishewanella sp.
TGCGATAACAAGTCGGCGGCAATAAAGGCCGGATTGGCCAGCGCATCGGCCAGCACCAGCACTTCAGACGGGCCGGCAGGCATATCAATCATCGCACCACGCGGATCCTGACTCACCTGCTGCTTGGCCTCGGTAACATAACGATTGCCGGGGCCATAGATTTTATCCACTTTGGCAATGGTCTCAGTGCCATAGGCCAGCGCGGCGATCGCCTGGGCGCCGCCAATAGTATAGATCTCGGTAATACCACAGAGGTTAGCGGCATAGATAATTTCCGGTGCGATATCAGTCGCGGCCGGTTTGCCTGGCGGCGTGACCAGCACCGCACGCGGACAAGCCGCTAATTGTGCCGGTACGCCAAGCATCAGTACCGTGGAGGGCAGCGGGGCGCTGCCGCCTGGAATATAGAGGCCAACACTTTGAATTGGCTGATTCTTTAGCTCACAAATCACGCCAGCGCTGGTTTCAACTTCGATATCGCGCGGCAGCTGGGCGGCGTGAAACTTGCGGATATTGTCGTAGGCCAGTTCAATCGCGGCTTTGCGCTCCTGACTTAGCAGACTTAACAGCCGTTGTTGTGCGTCGAGGCTTAATTGCAGCGGATTATTATCCAGTTTGTCAAAGCTGGCACTGTACGCCCGTAAGGCGGCATCACCTTCGCTTTGTACCTTAGCAATGATCTCGCGCACCTGGGGTGCCAGGGCTGCAGCATCCGGCAGCGCCGGGCGGGCTAATGCCTGTTGCTGTGCAGAAGAGTCTAACGTGGCCCAATCGATACGCTGCATGATGTTACTCCATCATCTTCTCAATCGGCAGCACCAGAATAGAGCTGGCGCCAAGTACTTTTAACTGCTCCATGGTTTCCCAGAACAGGGTTTCGCTACTGACCACGTGAATGGCGACGACATCGTTATTGCCCGCCAGCGGTAACAGCGTTGGGTTTTCGGCGCCTGGTAACAGCGCAATCACTTCATCTAAGCGGGCACGTGGTGCGTGCAGCATAATGTATTTACTTTCATTTGCCTGCATCACGCCCTGAATGCGTGGCATCAGTTTTCTAATCAGTTTTAGCTGACCGGCATCTGTCAGACCTTTGCGCTGAATCAATACCGCTTTGCTGCGGTAAATCACTTCGGCCTCTTTTAAACCATTGGCTTCCAGCGTGGCGCCGGTAGAGACCAGGTCACAGATCGCATCGGCCAAGCCAGCGCGCGGTGCCACTTCTACTGAGCCGGTGAGCATCACGATGCGGGCATTGACGCCTTGTTGTTTTAAAAAGCGTGCCAGTAAGCGCGGGTAAGTAGTGGCAATCGTTTTGCCATCGAGGCTTTGTACACCCTGGTAGTTTTCCTCTTGCGGTACCGCAATTGATAAGCGGCAGCCGCCGAAATCCAGTCGCGCCAGCACCTCATAGTCGAAGTTTTCCTGATCTAACTGACGCTGTAGCGACACTTCTTCCAAGACGTTTTCGCCGATAATGCCCAGATCACAGACGCCATCCATCACTAAACCCGGAATATCGTCATCCCGTACCCGCAGAATATCAATCGGCATATTTTCGACATGGGCAATTAGGCGCTGTTCACGTAGGTTAATTTTTAAGCCACAGCTGCTAAGCAGGGCTTGCGAGTCAACCGACAGTCGCCCGGATTTTTGCATCGCGATACGTAAACGTTTACTTTCAATGGCCGGACTCATACGTCACTCCTGATAGTCGAAAAATAAAAAACCTGAAAACAAAAAACCCCGTGGCACTGGCCTGCGGGGTTTGATATGACAGTATCCACCGGAGGCCTTAGCAATAGCCCTCCGCCTAAGCCGGAAGGCTAGGTGCTATGATGATGGTGCAGTGTTACAGTGAACAGTGTCATGGGTTAATCCTGTACGTTAGATGCTATACAAGTTACTCCTGACAAGCTTTGGCTGCAACTATTATTTTCAGTGGTAAATATGGCGTTGTTTTTTAATTTTCATATTAATCAGTAATTTGCGTTTTTTCAGCTCGTTTCTTACAAAAGTTTTTCCGTGTTTAAAGTTCAAGGTTGGCAACTTATTGCTTATTTTGTGGTCAGGTTGTATAGGCAATATTGCTGATTAAAGTTTAGGCTAATGCAGCCGATAACAGTATGGTATTGCAACTTAACGCTTTGCGGCGGCCACGTTTTCAACACAGGCAGGAGGAATGATGGACGTTTTTATGCCCTTTATTCAACGTACCCCGGGAACCCCTGTCGAACAGGATCCACGGCAGGTACTGCCTGTGTTTAAAGAAGCCCGGTTGGAACCGTTAAAACGCAATGAGCAAAAGTTTTTAATTCTGCGCCGCTTTGCCAAAAAAGCGCAGTCAGATGACTATCCGCCAGCACCCTACACCACGCCAGAGGAAGATCAGCACGTCGATAAAGATGGCCATGTGGATATTTTTATCTGATTTTCGGCGCTGACAAGGCATAATAGCCGGCAATTGCTTTGTATTTTGCTTCTTTCTTGGTCTGGTTGAAGTCTTATTACTATTCTGGAGCTGCTGTGCTGCGTTATTGTGATGCCGTTACCCGAGGTACTGATGTCGGCTAAGGTCAAACATGCCTTTGCCGAACAGGGCACTCTGGCAAAACAGATCCCGGGCTTTAAACCGCGCGCTGCGCAGCTAGAGATGGCACAGGCCGTAGCAGAAAGTATCACGGCCAATGGTGTTTTGGTGGTCGAAGCTGGTACCGGTACCGGTAAAACTTACGCCTATCTGGTGCCGGCACTGCTGTCCGGTAAAAAGGTGATCTTATCAACCGGTACCAAAAACCTGCAGGAGCAGCTGTACTTTCGCGATCTGCCAACGGTATTACAGGCGCTGGCCCTGCCGGTAAAAACTGCGCTGTTAAAAGGGCGCGCAAATTATTTATGTCTGTTTCGCTTAGAGCAGCACTATCAACATATCCCCAGTGCCGATCCTGAGCTGATTAATGACCTTAGCCTGATCAAAAAATGGGCCGCGGAAACGCAAAGCGGTGATATCGGTGAGCTCAGTTATATCGCCGAAGACTCGCGGGCGCTACCTTATGTCACCAGTACCACCGATAACTGCTTGGGAAAAGACTGCCCGGTGTATGAAGACTGCCATCTGCTAAAGGCGCGTAAAGAGGCACAGGCAGCTGATCTGGTAGTAGTCAATCATCATTTATTTTTTGCCGATCTGGCGCTGAAAGATACCGGCTTTGGTGAACTGTTACCTGACATGGAAGTGGTGATCTTCGACGAAGCGCATCAGATCCCGGATATCGCCAGCGATTATTTTGGTGAGCATTTCTCCAGCCGGGTGTTGCTGGATCTGTGTAAAGACTTAGAGCAAATCGGCAAAACTGAACTGAAAGATCTGATCCAGCTAAGTAAAGCCGCCGATAAACTCTCCAGCCTGACCCGCGACTGGCGGTTGCAGTTTGCCGCCGATCCGGCGCGTGGCAACTGGCGGCAGGCCTATCAGCAAACTAGCATGCAAACGGCAGTGATCCGTATTAATGATGCGCTGGAGATGCTGTATCAGATTGTAAAAAGCAGTCTTGGACGCAGTCAGGCGCTGGATAACTGCTATGAGCGGCTGGCGCAGCTGAAAAGTCAGTTACCGAAGTTGCTGCAAACCGAACAAAGCGGCGTCAGTCTGTGGTTTGAAACCAGCCGCTTGCACGTGACGCTGCATTTAACGCCGCTGAGTATTGCCGATAAATTTCAAAAACTGGTATTTGCCGCTGAACGCAGCTGGATCTTCACCTCGGCCACGTTGTCAGTAGATGAGGGCTTTGCCCATTATCAACAGCAAATGGGCCTAGACGGTGCTCGTACACTGTTGCTGGAAAGCCCTTTTGACTATGCGCAGCAGGCACTGCTCTGTGTGCCAAGGTTTTTACCCGAGCCACATGAGCCGGCGATGGCGCATGCTTTGCTCAGTTTAGCGATTCAGCTGATCCAGGCGAATAACGGCCGCTGTTTCTTTCTGTTTACCAGCCATCGTATGCTGCAATGGATGGCGGGCGCCTTGCCGGAGCAGATCCGCCAGCCGGTGCTGGTGCAGGGCAGTACCGGTAAGCGTTTGCTATTAGAGCAGTTTGTGCAGCTGGAAAATGCGGTGTTATTGGGCACCGGCAGTTTCTGGGAAGGGGTGGATGTACGGGGCGATACCTTAAGCTGCGTCATTATCGATAAGCTGCCCTTCGCTTCGCCGGACGATCCCTTGCTGCAGGCACGCAGTGAAGACTGTACAATGCGCGGCAAAGATCCGTTCGCCGAGGTACAGTTACCCCAGGCGGTGATTACGTTAAAGCAGGGCGTCGGGCGGCTAATTCGCGATGTCAGCGACCGCGGTGTGCTGGTGATCTGTGATAACCGGCTGGTGACTAAGCCCTATGGCGCCACGTTTTTAAAGAGCCTGCCACCGATGCGCCGCAGTCGCGATCTGGCTGAGGCCTGTCAGTTTTTACATGCTATGCAACAGGATAAATGATGAAGTTTTTAGCCCTGGATACCTCTACCGAAGCCTGCTCGGTCGCTTTAGCTCTGGATGGCCAGATCTTAGCGCTGGATGAAGTTTGCCCGCAGCAACACAGCAAACGCATTTTACCTATGCTACAGCAGCTGTTAAGTGATGCTGGCGTCAGCCTTTATCAGTTAGACGGTATTATCTTTGGTCGTGGCCCCGGCAGTTTTACCGGCGTCAGGATTGGCGTGTCCGTCGCCCAGGGCCTGGCTTTTGGCGCAGATTTGCCGGTATTCGGGGTGTCAACCCTGGCGGCGATGGCACAGGCGGCAGCAGTGCAGCAAAACGCCACAGAGGTGATTGCCGCTATTGATGCCAGAATGGCCGAAGTTTATATCGCAGCTTATGCGTTAGATGAAGCGGGTTTAATGCAAGCGATAACGCCGGAAATTGCGGCTAAGCCGGCCGCTTTACCTGAGGTTTTGACCTCACTGTCTTTTACTTCACAGCTGTTGGGTGTTGGCACCGGTTGGCAAACTTATTCGCAGGCACTACAGCAGCTGGCGCCAGCGCTGATTGCTGATTCGATTCTGTACCCGTCAGCGCAGTTTATGTTGCCTTTTGCCAGCCGAGCCTGGCAGCAACAGTTATTTGTCAGTGCCGAGCAGGCCGAACCGGTCTACGTACGCGATGAAGTCACCTGGCAAAAACTCCCCGGCCGCTAACTTATCCACAGCACTCCGGTACCGGACTGACCTCCGAGGTCCTACCGGTACCACGTAAGCAACAATAGTGCTGTGGATAAATATTAGTGGTAACTTTCGCTGTTCCTTGTCTATAATTAGCGCAATTCTCTTAGTTAGCGGCTTATATGAGCATTAACGCCAGCAATAATATCAATGCCAGCAGTTTGCTAAACCCGGCGACGAATCGTCCGCAACCGCTGCGGCAAACTACACCTGAGCGCCAAGCGGCAGAGGCGCAAAGCACGCAGCAAGCGGCAGGGATCCGCGTGGAGCGGGCAGTGATTGAGCGGTTAGATAATGAACGTGAGGCCGAGCGCAATCGGCAAAACTTTCGCGATAGCAGCGAACCCCGTAATGA
>DAIOUM010000110.1:0-1415 GCA_036759505.1 Alishewanella sp.
GCGGCTTCTAACTGCCGGAACTCGGCTACAGCCTTAACCCGGCGATCAAAGTCTGCAGGATTAGTTGGCCGGCGCGCCAGTACCGCCTGAATCACATCGACGCTATAGCCTTCGTCCTGATACCAGGCGCGGAAGCGGCCCAGCATAAAGTCCAATACGTCACTGGCTACCTGCGGGTTGGTCAGCTTGCTGCCAAAGCTTTGCTGACTCACGGCAATCAGGTCGGTTAAATCCAAGGGTAGCTGTTGTTCCACCATAATGCGTAAGGCACCGATGGCGGCGCGACGCAGCGCAAACGGGTCCTTGTCACCTTTCGGGATCTGGCCAATGCCGAAAATACCGACCAGTGAGTCCAGCTTATCCGCGATAGCCACCGCCGCCCCTTCCAGACGGCTGGGTAACTGGTCACCGGCAAAGCGCGGCATATATTGCTCGTTCAGCGCCAAGGCTACTGCTTCAGTTTCGCCATCCAGCCGGGCATAGTGCATCCCCATAATGCCTTGCACTTCCGGGAATTCGCCGACCATATTGGTCATCAGATCGGTTTTGGATAATAAGCCGGCACGGGCAGCGGCGGCCTGATCGGCACCAATTTTAGCGGCAATATAGCCGGCTACCTGGCTGATGCGTTCCGATTTTTCAAACAACGTACCCAGCTGCTGCTGAAACAGTACCGTCTTTAAACTGTCTAACCGCTCAGCGAGTTTGACCTTGCGGTCTGTATTAAAGAAGAACTGCGCATCTGATAAGCGCGGCCGTACCACCTTCTCATTACCAGAGATAATTTGCTGTGGATCCTTGCTGCTGATATTGGCCACAAAGATAAACTTGTTCAGTAACTTGCCCTGATTATCCCGCAGCGGGAAGTACTTCTGATTATCCTTCATCGTGGAGATCAGCGGCTCAGCCGGCACCTGCAGGAAGCTTTCTTCAAAGCTACCTACCAGTATTACCGGCCATTCGACCAGCGCCGTGACTTCTTCCAGCAGGGCGTCATCCCATTGCGGCTGTGCTTGTAACTGCTGAGCGGTCGCTTGTACCTGCTCCGCGATATAGGCTTTGCGCTTAGCGAAATCAGCCACTACAAAGGCTTGTTCCAGCGTCGGCAGATAGGCATCAGCATCTTTGATACTAACCAGCGCCGGCGCATGAAAACGATGGCCATAGGTCTGGTTGCCACTCTGCCGGCCAAGAATGGTGGCAGGCACTACCTGCTCGCCATACAGCATAATAATGGTATGTACCGGCCGGATAAATTCGGCATCTGAGCTACCCCAGCGCATCGGCTTGGCAATAGGTAGTTTGGCTAACGCTGTGCTGACGATTTCCGGCAGCAAGCTGACCGTCGCCTGCCCTTGTTGCTGTTGCCGGCATAATAGCCAGGCGCCCTTATCGGTTTCTAAACGCTCAGCCTG
>DAIOUM010000110.1:1515-4388 GCA_036759505.1 Alishewanella sp.
TCTTCGGTACCAATTTCAACCAGAAAATCTTGTGAACGCATTAGTTCGCCTCCGACTGCTTGGCGCTCTGATTCTTGCAAAGCGGGAAACCCAGTTTTTCGCGGGCATCATAGTAAGCCTGCGCACAGGCCTTGGCCAGAGTGCGAACCCGCAGAATATAGCGCTGACGCTCAGTCACCGAGATGGCATGACGGGCATCCAACAGGTTAAAGGCGTGCGAGGCTTTCATTACTTTTTCATAGGCCGGCAACGCCAGGCCTTGTTCAATCAGATACTGGCTTTCCTTTTCGCACTGGTCGAAGTAGGCAAACAAGGCGGCTACATCGGCATGCTCAAAATTGTAGGTCGATTGCTCGACCTCATTCTGATGGAACACATCGCCATAGGTTACCCGCCCCAAGGGACCGTCGGTCCATACCAGATCATAGATCGAATCCACACCTTGGATATACATCGCCAGGCGCTCTAAGCCATAGGTAATTTCGCCGGTTACCGGACGGCACTCCAGGCCACCCACTTGCTGGAAGTAGGTAAACTGCGTTACTTCCATGCCATTTAACCACACTTCCCAACCCAAGCCCCAAGCACCCAGTGTCGGTGATTCCCAGTTATCTTCCACAAAGCGGATATCGTGTACCAGGGTATCAATCCCCAGTTCGCGCAGCGAGCCCAGATACAGCTCCTGAATATTGTCTGGTGACGGCTTTAAGATCACCTGAAACTGGTAGTAATGCTGCAGCCGGTTTGGATTCTCGCCATAACGGCCATCAGTTGGCCGGCGACATGGCTGCACGTAAGCGACGTTAGTCGGCTCTGGCCCCAGAGAACGTAAAAAGGTCATCGGATGGAAAGTACCGGCGCCAACTTCTAAATCCAGCGGCTGCACGATAACGCAGCCCTGGCGTGCCCAGTAATCCTGCAGGGCTAAAATTAGCCCCTGAAAGGTTTTAATATCGTACTTATGCATGGCGCAACAGACTCACTTTAAATGACTAAGGGGGCAAAGCTGCCCCCGTTTAATTTTTATCAGACGTCGAGATTAGCGACGTACAGCGCATTCTCTTCGATAAAGGCGCGCCTTGGTTCAACATGATCCCCCATCAGGGTGGCAAACAATTGATCGGCGCCAATGGCATCTTCAATGGTTACCTGCAACATGCGGCGGTTTTGCGGATCCATGGTGGTTTCCCACAGTTGTTCCGGGTTCATTTCACCCAGCCCTTTATAGCGTTGAATGTAGAGACCACGCTTGGACTCGGTCATTAACCAATCCAGGGCGTCTTTAAAGGTTTCAACCGGCTTCACCTTTTCACCACGGCGGATATAGCCACCCTCTTCAATCAGGTCACGAATTTCATCACCCAGTGCAACCAGACTCAGGTAATCCCGTGAGCTAATAAAGTCGTGATGCAGCAGGTATTCGTTATCGATACCATGCTGACGGATAATCACCTTCGGCTGGAATAAATGGCGCTCACGATCTTCAATCACAGCGTACTTGTAAATTGAACCGTCACCTTCTTTATCATCCAGACGCTTGGCCAGAGTTTTTACCCAGGCTTCAACGGCGGTTTGATCTTTCATCAGTTCGGCAGTTAAACCGGTAACGTAGATCAGCTCGGTTAACAGGTTAACCGGGATCTTCCGACTTAAGCGATCGATGACCGCCATTACCTTATGATACTGCTGCACCAGTTTCTCCAGCGCTTCGCCACTGATCCCCGGCGCATTCTCGTTCACATGTAATGAGGCTTCATCCAGTGCCAGCGTGGTCAGATATTGCACCAGCGCCGGTTCGTCTTTGATATATTGCTCTTGCTTGCCTTTTTTAACTTTATACAGTGGCGGCTGCGCAATATAGATATAGCCACGCTCAATCAGCTCAGGCATTTGGCGATAGAAGAAGGTCAGTAACAGGGTACGGATGTGTGAACCGTCGACATCGGCGTCGGTCATCAGTACGATACTGTGATAACGGGTTTTATCCGGGTTATATTCTTCGCGGCCAATGCCACAGCCTAAAGCCGTAATCAAGGTGCCGACTTCCTGCGACGATAGCATCTTATCGAAGCGCGCCTTTTCCACGTTCAGGATCTTACCTTTCAGTGGCAGGATGGCCTGGTTTTTCCGGTTACGGCCCTGCTTGGCAGAACCACCCGCAGAGTCACCCTCGACGATATAGAGTTCAGATAAGGCTGGGTCTTTTTCCTGACAGTCGGCCAGTTTGCCGGGTAAGCCAGCAATATCCAGCGCGCCTTTACGACGTGTCATTTCACGGGCTTTACGGGCCGCTTCACGGGCACGGGCCGCATCCACTATTTTACCTACGATAATCTTGGCATCACCCGGGTTTTCCAGTAGATATTCGTTCAGCTTTTCCGCCATCACGCTTTCTACTGCCGAGCGCACTTCACTGGATACCAGTTTATCTTTGGTTTGTGAGCTGAATTTTGGATCCGGTACCTTAACGCTAATTACTGCGGTTAAGCCTTCGCGGGCATCGTCGCCCGAGGCCTGCACCTTCATTTTCTTAGCGTAGCCTTCCTGATCGATATAGGTATTCAGTACCCGTGTCAAAGCACCGCGGAAACCGGCTAAGTGAGTACCACCGTCACGCTGTGGAATATTGTTAGTAAAACAGAATACATTTTCCTGATAGCTATCGTTCCACTGCATCGCCACTTCAACCGCAATACCGTCTTCGCGCTGATCAGTAAAATAGAACGCCTTAGGGTGAATACTGGTCTTGCTGCGGTTTAAGTACTGCACAAAGGCTTCAATACCGCCATCGTACTTAAAGTGATCCGTCTTATCTGTGCGCTCGTCGGTCAGAATAATGCTGACGCCAGAATTCAGGAATGACAGCTCCCGTA
>DAIOUM010000110.1:4488-6742 GCA_036759505.1 Alishewanella sp.
TGTAAACCGGTACCATCGTCGGTATCACCGATGTACATCCCTGGTCTTTTCCGGACGGCGTCCAGACCTTTTAATACTTTAATACTGGAGGAATCGTAGTTATGCTCTTCGGCCATCGTTATCTGTCCGTGCTGGTTATCTGACCATGTTCCACGTGAAACACTTGCCGGCAATCGGCAGCAATAAAGGGTGTCACCTGGTCAGCATTAATTGCAGTTATAAAAACCTGTGAATTAATATTAGTTAAAAAATCAAAAATCTTTTTTGTTGAACCGGGGTCGAGTTCCGACGCCAGATCATCAATCAATAGTATCGGCTGCTTTAGCCCACTCCCTGCGATCAGGTTATTTTGGGCAACTTTAAGCGCAAATAATAACACTTTTAGCTGGCCGCGGGATAATACTTCTTCAACTGAGTGGCCGGCGCTACGCAGTCGCAGATCGGCTTTTTGCGGCCCATACTGGGTAAAACCCAGCCGCAAATCTTGCTGAAAACTTTGGCTTAACAACTCCTGCAACTCAGCACTCGTCTGCAGCTTCTCCGGCCAGCCGGCGTAAAGCTGTAAGCTGACTGTCGACAGCAAGCTATCCTGATCGGTTAATGACGCAAAAGCATTTTGCAACAAGCTAATATAATGTTGGCGCAGCGCCTGCAGTTGCCAGGCCAGTTGCACAAACTGCGCATCCCAGTATTCAAATTGCTGGTTATACTGCCGACTTTGCTTTAGCAGCGCGTTACGTTGTTTAAGTACCCGACTAAACTGCAGCCAGACGGCAAAAAAATGTTGTTCCACGTGGAACACACCCATATCAAAAAACTGCCGCCGCTCCTTGGGTCCGCCAAAAAACAACTTAAAACTGTCCGGCGTTAATAACTGCACCGGCAACAGCTCAGCAATATCCGCCAGACGACACTGGGCAGAGCCATTTAAGCGCAGTTGTAAATCGGCAGTCCGCTCTCGTTGAATACCAATACTATGTACTTGCTCCGCACTGCTGACTTTGGCATGCAACACAAAGGCCGCTTCATCATGCTGAATTAACCGCTGATGCCGACTGGTACGAAAAGAGCGGCCATGTGCCAAATAATAAATCGCTTCCAGCAAGCTGGTTTTACCGCTGCCGTTTTCACCAACCAACAGGTTAAATTGTGGATGTGGCTGCAAACTGAGTTCCGCAAAATTGCGAAATTGTTGCGCCTGCAGCAATAGCAGCGACATAACGGAGTAAAAATCAGAGACGCATCGGCATCACAACATAGGCCGCGCCATTGTTGCCGACCCCTTCGATCAGGGCGCTGGAATTCGCATCGTTCAGATGCAAGATCACCAAATCGGTCGCCAGAGTATTTAATACATCCAGCAAATAACCGACGTTAAAGCCTATCTCGAGGGTGTCGCCCTGATACTCAACTTCAATCACTTCTTCCGCTTGCTCGTGCTCAGGGTTATTAGCAACGATCTGGACTTCTTGATTACTGAGCGTAAAACGCACGCCACGGTACTTTTCATTCGATAAAATGGACGCCCGGATACAGGCATCTTTTAACACCGCGCGATGCGCTGTCACCAGCTTAGTGCTATTACGTGGCAAGACGCGGCGGTAGTCCGGGAAGCGGCCATCGATCAGCTTACTGCTAAAACTAAAGCTGCTGTCGGTTAAACGGATATGATTCTGCCCTAAACTGAGGCTGACTTGCTGCTCGTCATTGGCCAGCAAGCGCATAATCTCCAACACACCTTTGCGTGGGATAATAATTTGCTTTTGTTGCCCGCTAACAGCAGGTAACGCCAGCGTGCTCATCGCCAGCCGGTGACCATCGGTTGCTACTGCGGTCAGGGTGCCGTTGTCGACTTCAAACAACAAGCCATTTAAATAGTAGCGTACGTCCTGATTCGCCATCGAGAACGCGGTGTCTTCTAATAACTTGCGCAATTGCTGCCGACTGAGGTTAATCTCAACCTCGCCTTGCCAGCTCTCTAAATTCGGGTACTCAGCAGCACTCAGGGTAGACAGGGTAAACTTACTTTTACCGCTGGTCAGTACGCAATTCTCGCCTTGTACCGCGACCTGAATATCACTTTGCTCCGGTAAGCTGCGACAAATATCCAGCAGCTTTTTTGCCGGCACAGTAATCCGGCCCGGACTTTGGATCTGCAGCTGCTCGGTGCTGGCCACCAGCTCGACTTCCAGATCGGTACCGGTCAGCGACAAAGTATCAGCCGTAACGTCCAGCAGCACATTGGATAAGATCG
>DAIOUM010000111.1:0-3756 GCA_036759505.1 Alishewanella sp.
TTTCCGTTGTATTTAAGTGCAGTATGGCTGGTTTGGGTATTTGGTCGCCAGGCGGGTATCGATGCGGTCGCTGTGCTGCTTTGCGGTATGGTGGCAATCGCCGCTGCCTGCTGGTTATACGGTAGTTGGCAATTTAGCCGCGCTGGATGGAGCCGACCGCTGTTGGCGGCGCTGCTACTGTTATTGTCAGTTGGTGTGTTACGTCTGGTGCCAGACAGCACCACGCCGGCAACGGCTGCAACAGACGCACATTGGCAAGCCTGGAGCCCGGATAAACTGGCGCAGCTGAGACAAAGCGGCAAGCCGGTGTTGGTGAATATGACCGCCGACTGGTGTATTACCTGTCTGGTCAATGAGCGGGTGGCACTTAATACCGACAGCAGTAAGGCTGCGCTGGCGCTGTATGATGTGACCTATTTAAAAGGCGACTGGACCCGTCGCGACGCAGAGATCACGGCCTATCTACATCAGTACCAGCGTGATGGCGTGCCCTTATATGTGCTGTATTGGCCAGGGCAAACGCCGGAAGTGTTACCGCAGATTTTAACGCCGGATACGCTCCGGCAAACCTTAGAGCGACTCAGTAGTCAGTAATGTCGCCCGTTTTTAACGCAACAGGAGTCTATGATGAAGAAAATGAAATTGTTAGCACTGGCCGCGGCCGCGGTCTTTGCCGGTAGTTTGGCGGCGGCACCACAGGTAGGGCAACCCGCGCCGGCTTTTACTGTAAAAGATTCCGCCGGTCAGGTGCATAGTCTGCAGGATTTCGCCGGTAAGAATGTGGTGCTGGAATGGACCAATCACGATTGCCCGTTTGTGGTAAAACACTATCAGGGCAATATGCAGCAACTGCAACAAGATCTGACGGCGCAAGATGTGGTATGGCTGAGTGTGATCTCCTCGGCACCGGGTAAGCAGGGCCATGTAAATCAGGCAAAATCTGACGAGCTGACCAGCAGCCGTGGCGCTGCGCCAACTGCGGTCATTTTCGATGCAGACGGTGTAATGGGTAAAGCCTATGACGCCCGCACCACACCGCATATGTATGTGATTGATAAGAATGGTGTGCTGCAGTATATGGGCGGTATTGATAGCATTCCGTCGGCCAAGGTCGAAGATATCGCCAAAGCCACCCCGTATTTTGCCAATGCTGCTAAGGCCGTGTTAGCAGGCCAGGCGCCGGATCCGGCGGTAACCCGCCCTTATGGTTGCAGTATTAAATACTAAGGCTGTACGCTGGCTGCGACCTGATACAGGCGCAGCCACGCCGTTTTAGTCTGGTTTGGGCAACAAGGTTAAGCCGTTGTCGGCAAAGGCCTGCTGCATCGCCGGTTGTTGCATAATCTGGCATACCCACTGGTACAGCGCGTCCATTTTTAACGGATGTGCTGGATCCAGTAGCAGTTGTAGTTGGTAACTTTGGTCGACCCGGTCGGAGACAAGCAGGGCTTTCTGATACTGTGGGTAAGACTTTAAATACTGTTTGATAAAGGAGCGGGTCACAATAGCGGTGTCGGTGCGCTGTTTTAACACTAATTCGACACTGGCCAGGTGGTCTGTTACCGGGATCATCAGGTACTGGTTTGCCAGGATATCAGGATCGGTTTCATAGTTAGCGATACGGTAGTGATAACCCAGAATCCCGGCTTTGCTCTTTTGGCTCAGATCGGCAAACCATTGCTGCGATTGCGCCTGACTCTGCAGGGCAATAAAAACCTCGTCATCCTGGGCAAAGGCCGGAGAGGCCTGCATCATCAGCCCTTTCTTTTGCCAGCCCCAGTTTTCGTCTTCAAAAAAAATTGCATCAAACAGTCCCTGTTGAAAGTCCTGATGCCGGCGTACCGGTGTGGTGAGTACTAATTCAAAGTGATATTGCTGCTGTAGTTGATTCAGTTGCGTAATCAATTGCACCGTTAAACCGCTGGCCTGCTGCTGTTGCAGCTGCACATAAGGTGGGAATTCGTAGGCACCAACCCGCACCGGAATGCTCGCCAGAGCCTGTGGTAAGGCCAGGATTAACACTGTCAGTAATAGCAGTAACTTCATAGGACTGTCCTGTTAACCCGATACATAACACTGTTGTCGGCTTTGCTATTGGTACTATGGTTAAAAACAGTACAGTCGTCAACTGTACTTTACTTTACCGCTATAACCCGTTGGCCAAAAGAGCAATCGTATTTATAAATCTGGTGTATGCTTTTCGAAAAGACGTTTTGAAACTGGTGGCCAAAGGTAGCGAGATGATTTTAAGCTTGATTATCAGCATGATGTTATTGCTGAGTACGCCAGTGCCTGCTGAGCCACCGCGGATGCAGGTGCTGGTAGGCTTGCATAAACCACCCTATGTTGACCTGAACGCGGGCGCAGGATATGAGCTGGAGCTGCTGCGGGAGATCTTTAGTGCTGCTGGCTGGCAGGCCGAATTTACTCATGTGCCTAATGGCCGGCTACTACCGATGTTTAAAAGCGGTACCTTTGACGCTGTGACCCTACAGCCAATGAGCGCGACCGAACCGGACTATTTTTATAGTTGCCCCTATATTCAATACCAGAACGTCGTGGCGAGGCTGGCTAATGGCAGGGACGAACTGCAAAGCTTAGCTGAGTTGGCACAACAGCGAGTCATTGCGTTTCAAACCGCGCAGCAGGTATTAGGCGAGGAGTTTCGCCGGGTGATACCGCAAATGGCCAGCTATAGCGAAACCGTCGATCAGAGTAGTCAGGTCGATATGCTGTTACGTCAGCGTGCCGACGCGATAGTGCTGGACCTTAATATCCTGGGGCATCATCTGGATGCGCTGGCGGTGGAGCCGGCATTACAGATCATGACCTTCCAAAGCTCTTACTATCGGGTCGCCTTTCGTGATGCGGCGCAAGCCGCCGCCTTTGACCGTGCCCAGCGCGAGCTCTGGCGGCACCCCACCTTTATTGCCTTGCAACAGCGTTACTTCCGCCAGGCCAACCAGCAACTGGCGGCCTTTTGTCCTTAACTAACGCCTAGTCGGTTTGTAACGCAGTGATCGGATCCAGCTCAGAGGCCTTGATCGCCGGATAGACGCCAAAGGCGATACCAATTAGCGCACAAATGCTAAAGCTCAGCACGATGGCCGGTAGCGACCAGGACACCGCCCAGCCGGAATAGAAGGCAATTAACTCCGACAGCACTATGCCAAACAGAATACCGGCGATACCACCGACAATGGCAATGGTAAAGCTCTCGGCCACGAACTGCAGTTTAATATCCCGCTTGGTCGCGCCAATGGCCCGCAGCAAACCAATTTCTTTGGTCCGCTCCAGTACGGTCGCCAGCATAATATTCATAATACCGATGCCACCGACCAGTAGTGAAATACCGGCGACAGAGGACATGACGATATTAAAAATTTTCTGGGTTTGTTCTTGCTGCGCCAGTAATGCCGCCGGTACCACAATCCGAAAATCATCAATATCATTATGGCGTTGCAACAGCAGATGATTCAGGGCCCGGGCTATCATAGCAGTATTAGCACCCTCAGCCAGCTGCAGCCGGAAGGAGCTGAGTTCGGCATCCAGCGGAATACTGCGAAAACGGTTACGCGCGGTTTGCAGCGGCATAAACAACTGGTTCTGTTCACCGCCGAGTTTAATACCCTGAAACTCATTCTGGCCGGTATAGGGCTCGGCCAGCACACCAATGACCTGCAACCAGACATGGTTAACTTTCACATTTTTGCCAAGCGCATCACCGTCCGGAAACAGACTGGCCGCCATCTGCGA
>DAIOUM010000111.1:3856-6658 GCA_036759505.1 Alishewanella sp.
TCACATTTTTGCCAAGCGCATCACCGTCCGGAAACAGACTGGCCGCCATCTGCGAACCCAGGATAGCAACCTGGGCCGCATACAGATCTTCTTGTTCGGTAAAGTTGCGTCCGGCTGCCAGCGGCAGGCTGCTTAGTTCCAGATAGCTGGGTAAGACGCCAATCGCCACCCCTTCGCTTTTGCCGCTATGGCTGATAATGGCATAGGTTTCCAGCTGCCGTTCGGCACTAAAGCCGGTAATGCCGGGCAGGGTACTGACCGCCGCTTGCAGATCACTCTGACTCAGGCCCAGTGAGTGTTTGCGGTGCTCCAGCAGGGTTTTCTCATCAAAGCTTTTGCTCTCGACGATAATATTGCGCAGGCCCATGGTTTCGATGGTTTTTAAGGCTTCGCGCTCTGCGCCTTCGCCAATATTCAGCATCGCGATCACCGCACCAACACCAAAGATCATGCCCAGTAAGGTAAGAAAGGTTCGTAACTTATGCTGCGCCAGTTCGGCCAGCGTATCTTTAAGCATCGCACTGTGCTGCATATTAATTCTCCGGTGCCAGCAGGCTGATCCGATCGCCTGCACTGAGGCCGGCAGTAATTTCGGTATGGGTCAGGCTCTTCGCGCCCAGGCTGACATGCTGGCGAACCAGTTTGCCTGCTTGTTGTTTCCAAACGTACTGCCCTTGTTCGTCGCTAAATACCGCCTGCAGTGGCACGGTCAGGACCTCGGATAAACGATTGGCCAGGATCTCGGCTCTGACCTTGGCACCGGGCAGGAAAAAGCTTTGCTGGCTGTCGGGGGCGACGATCACTTCAATATAGCGCCTTGGGTCGCGCCGCTCGCGGGACTGCGCTACCTGGCCAACACTGACAATTTTACCGGACAGCAGCTGCTCCGGCCGGGCCGTCAGCCGAAAGCTAACGCTTTGCTCCACCGCCAGACCGACGGCTTCCTGCTCAATAATTTGCAGCTTCAGGTGTTGCAGGCTCAGATCGGGGATGCTGCCCAGCTTTTCGCCAGGGAACACCATGCGACCGACTTCTGGCTTTTCACCGCGCCAGTTGCTGTCGTAAAGCAGAATACCGCTGTGTGGCGCCCGGATCTCCAGCGCTGACAAGCCGGTTTCGGCCTGTTCTAACAAGCTTTGCTGCTGGCCTTTTTGCAGTTGCAGCAAGTCCAGTTCACCCTGCGAGCGGGCGGCAAAGCTGTGCTGTTGCCAGTCCAGATAGGCTTGCTTTTCGCCAAGAAATTCTTTGTTTTGCAGCGAATCGAGAATTTCCAACCGCGAACGGATTTGAATATCATCAATACTAAAGCGATCAGCAAAGGCAAACTCCTGCTGCACCAGCCGTTGGTCCAGACCGATATTCGCCAGCTCAGCCGCTTGTTGGGTACCTTTAAATTGTTGATCAGAAAGCACTGCCGCCAGAGAATTACTGGCATCACGGCGGCTGCGCTCCAGTTGGGTGGCGTCAAAGCGGATCACCAGATCGCCGGGTTGAATAGTGCTGTACTCCGGCGCCAACTCAGCGATAAAACGCGGGCCGCGGGTATTTTGGGGCGCATTAATACTGATGGAATTTACCGCAAACAGCTCACCTTCGGCACTGATGCGATGTTCCAGTTCACCGCTGCTGACTTTAAGCAAGGGCTGGGTTTGTGCCGGATCAGAGCAGCCCACAAGTAGTAGGGCACTTATCGCAACGCTAACAATAAAACCTGAGAGTAACCGCATTAGTTCGCTCCCTGCGACAGACGAATAACCAGGCGGGCACTCATACCCGGCCGCATAATACTTAAGTCCGGCTCATCCAGTTTAATACTGGCATCAACCACCCGGCTCAGGTTTTCGGCGGATCTATTCCGCACCGCCTTACCCAGATCAGTCAGCACCCCGCTAAAGTTCCGCTCGGGATAGGCGTCCAGTGTAATTTGTACTGTCAGACCAGGCTGCAGATATTTCAGGTCAACTTCATCAATTTCTGTTTTGATATAAAGGCTGTCGAGCTGACTGACCTCGGCAATAGGTTGTCCGAATTGTACGGTATCGCCCACTGACGATTTCTCGCCATTATAGTCAGGCAAATACACCATAATGCCGGCATAGGGGGCTTTGATTTGTAACGAAGCGAACTCTGCCTGCAGTTGCTGTACTTCGGCAGTCAGGCGGGCAATTTTTGACGAGATAATCTGCTTTTCTGCTTCGCGTTGCTGCTGATGAAAATCCAGCCGGCGCTGCGCCAGCTGGTATTGGCTTTGCGCCAGCGTAAAGTCAATTTGTGCTTTACGGCGGTCGTTCTCAGAGCGGGAATGATCGACGATTTCGGCTTTGCGCTGTTCCCGGTCATGATCGTTTTTACGTTCTGCCAGTTGCAGCTTCAGCTCTTCATAGCGCTGCTCATCGGTGGTCAGGCGGTTTGCCAGCTCCTGCTGGGCGCTTTTCAGTTCAATGCTTTTATTGCGCAGATCATCCTGAATACTCTGGCCGTCAAAGCCTACCACCGGCATCCCGGCTTCTAACATGGCGCCCTCGGGTGCCATTTCGCGGATATTGTATTGCCACATCCGGGCGACACTGGGTGGCGACACTGTAAAGTAGGTCGCTGCCGCCAGCTGACCGGTTGCACGCACCTGTTGACGCTGTTGCTGTTGCGTCACCTCATCGCCGGGCTTGCTGCAGGCGGTCAGGCCGCACAAGCTCAGACTGAATAAACTGATAGTAAAGATAGCGGGCAGCTTCATTAGCGGGCTTCCAGTAATAACCCCATGCCCAGCATAGGTTGATTGATCGGAAAGCGCTCAGCAGTAAA
>DAIOUM010000112.1:0-6577 GCA_036759505.1 Alishewanella sp.
CTGCGGAGGCTGAAAGGGCACAGGGACGTGATCCTTGAAGCCGGTGGAGAAAATTGCTACCCAGCTAAGGGCGTTGAGCAGGTCTCAAATCTGCATGTCAGGTATCGAACTCAGATTGTAGTGACAACAGTGATAAATCCGGGTAGCCAGCAAAGCGACTACCCGGATTAATTTGCAGATTACTCAGCGGTTAAAACCCACTCGGTTAACAAGCGCACACCATAGCCGGTGGCACCCTCAGTTTGTAAGCCACGATTGCCACTGCTTAGGGCATTACCCGCGATATCCAGATGTGCAAAAGGCGTGTCTTTAACAAACTGCTGCAGGAATAAAGCGGCAGTTGAAGCGCCGGTGCTGCTGCCGGTGTTACGTAAGTCGGCGATGCGGCTCTTTAACTCCGGTAACATCTCATCGGTCATCGGTAAACGCCATAATTTCTCCTGCGTTTTCTCACCCGCCTGGGTTAATTGCGCAACCAGATTATCATCCTTACTGAAAATACCGGCGTAGTAAGACCCCAGGGCGCCCACTTTAGAACCGGTTAGCGTCGCAATATCGACCATAGCGCGCGGTTTAAAGTTGGTCTCGGCGTAGTACAACGCATCGGCCATCACCAGACGACCTTCGGCATCGGTATTGATAATTTCGATAGTTTTACCGTTACCGGCGGTAATCACATCACCTGGCAGGTAAGCGCGATCAGAAATCATATTCTCGGCCAGAGCCATCAATCCAACCACATTAACCGGCGCTTTCTGCTTCGCCAGCGTGTGCATGGTACCCAGTACAGCGGCAGCACCTGCCATATCGCTGGTCATACGCAGAATTGAATCAGCCTGGGTTTTTAGGTTGTAACCACCAGTATCAAAGGTGATACCTTTACCAATTAACGCCAAAGGCGCTTGCTTGCTACCTTCCCAGTGCACAATCACCAGGCGCGGCGGGCGGGCACTGCCGCGACCGACGGCCAGGATGGCACCTAAACCGGCTTTTTCCAGTGCTTTTTCATCCAGTACTGTGACTTTAGCGCCAAGTTTACGCAGCTCCAGAGCCTGTTTGGCGAAGGTCTCAGGATAAATCCCATTGGCCGGTTCATTGGTCAGATCGCGGGCCAGAGCTACGCCTTCGCTGAGGGCGGCTAATTGGGCCAGACGTTGTTCTGTTGCGGCTTGTTCGGCACTTAACAGGTGTAGCTGGCGGACTTTAGGTGGCTGCTTGTTACTGTGGTAACGGCTAAAGGTATAGCTGGCCAGATTGACACCATGGCTGATTTGAGCCAGTAACTCTGCCTGGCCAATCGGAGTCTTAATTAATGAGGCATCAAGCTGGATAGTATTGGCAGCGCTGCCTTTCAGGCTGCGGGCTGCGGTGGCACCGAGCAGGCTGGCCTGATAAGGTGTCAGCTTGGCACTGTCGCCAGTACCCAGTAGCAATACGCGCTGATACTGAGAATAGGGTGAAGCCGGTGCCAGCCAGTTCAGCGTTTTGCCATGTGCTGCGCTAAAATTCTCTTGTTTGCTGATCGCTTCCAGTTGCGGATTAGCATTGAGTTGATCCGGGCTAACCAGCAACACCAGGGTATCAGCAGTGGGGGCAATACTGCTGCTGGCTTTTACCTGAAATTGGTCAGCAATAGCCACAAAACTGCAGCTGGCGGCAAGGATGGCGGCGATAGCGCTTAAACGAAACATAGACAAGACTCCTGTTAATTCAGTTTGTCGCTATAGTGACGAAAAGGCTGCATTTATACAATAAAACGGCGGGTAATCTGTCGTGAATTTCTGCGGATACAACAAAAAGGCGCCATCGCGGCGCCTTGTCTGATAAGCATTACGGCTTAGTTAAACTGCATTTCCGGAATATCGCCGTTAATCACCAGCTTACCGGCGGTTTTCTGCTGAATTTCCTCAACCGAAACGCCCGGTG
This sequence comes from Alishewanella sp., assembly GCA_036759505.1. Classification (GTDB taxonomy): domain Bacteria; phylum Pseudomonadota; class Gammaproteobacteria; order Enterobacterales; family Alteromonadaceae; genus Alishewanella. Next base: position 1,927 of record DAIOUM010000112.1, read on the forward strand.
CGCGTTCCAGCAGGTGGAAGGCGCCGTCTTTGACTTCCAGTACGGCCAGATCGGTCACGATCTTCTTAACACAACCCACGCCGGTCAGTGGCAAGCTGCAGCTTTCCAGCAGTTTGCTGCTGCCGTATTTGTCGGCGTGGGTCATCGTCACAATAATATTCTGGGCGCCGGCCACTAAGTCCATGGCGCCGCCCATGCCCTTAACCAGTTTACCCGGGATCATCCAGCTGGCGATATTGCCGTTCTGGTCGACTTCAAAAGCCCCCAGTACCGTCAGATCAACATGACCGCCGCGGATCATGGCAAAGCTTTCGGCGGAGCTGAAAATCGCCGCGCCTTTAATCGCGGTGACGGTTTCTTTACCGGCGTTAATCATATCGGCATCAATTTCGGCTTCGGTTGGGTAGGGGCCCATACCGAGTAAACCGTTTTCCGATTGCAGCATTACTTCAATACCGGCTGGTACATAGTTTGCGACCAGGGTCGGGATACCGATGCCGAGGTTAACGTAGTAACCGTCTTTTAATTCCTGTGCCACCCGCATGGCGACTTGTTCACGTGATAAAGCCATTGTTGTCTCCTTAACCCTGACGAACCATACGGCGTTCGATGCGTTTTTCAAAGTTACCTTTGATCACGCGCTGCACATAGATACCCGGCGTATGAATTTGTGAGGGTTCTAATTCGCCCGGCTCAACAATTTCTTCGACTTCGGCCACGGTAATTTTACCGGCTGTCGCCGCCATCGGGTTAAAGTTCATCGAGGTATGACGGAATACCAGGTTGCCGTAACGGTCGGCTTTCCAGGCGCGTACTATGGCAAAATCACCGGTAATGGATTCTTCCAGAACATAGTGGCGGCCATTGATTTCGCGGGTTTCTTTGCCTTCAGCCACTGGCGTGCCGTAGCCGGTGGCAGTAAAGAATGCCGGTATTCCGGCGCCGCCGGCGCGCATCTTTTCTGCCAGCGTGCCTTGTGGGGTTAATTCCACTTCCAGCTCGCCGCTAAGCAGTTGTTTTTCAAACAGGGCGTTTTCGCCAACGTAGGAGGCAATCATTTTCTTAATTTGCCGATCTTCCAGCAGAATGCCTAAACCAAAGCCGTCGACGCCGCAGTTGTTTGAAACCACTGTCAGATCTTTGGTGCCCATTTTTTTAATCTGGGCAATCAGGCCTTCCGGAATACCACATAAACCAAAGCCACCGGCAATAACGGTCATGCCGTCTGTCAGGCCGGCCATGGCGTCTTCGTAGCTATGTACGACTTTATTAAACCCTGCCATTTGTTGTCCTCTGTTTTTAACGTATATGTCAGATTCAGGTTCTGAGCATCCGATGACAAGCACACCGTACAACTTTGCCGGGACACGCTGTGAATACATCCCTTACGGTTACAAACTTCATCCTGAAGTTTGCCCTTCGGGCCAGCGTGCCGCTGTTCAAATTTGTTCCTGACAAATTTGTGCATTTTTCATCCCTGAAAAATACATTCCCTTACAAAGTGCACGGAATGCTCATCATCTCGTTCGCAATCGCTTGTTAGTTAAGCCCTTAGCTGCGGTAGAATTTTCGTAACAGCAGCATGGATGCTGCGGAGGCTGAAAGGGCACAGGGATGTGATCCTTGAAGCCGGTGGAGAAAATTACTACCCAGCTAAGGGCGTTGCACCGATCTATAATCTGCTCAGCTAAGGGCATTACACCGATCTTTAAGCTGCCATCAGGCAATGCACTAAATTACTGACCAGTTTGGCTGCACTTGGCCTGTAACGCCAATCCTACTTTAGAACTAGGCTGCTTCCCTAACTCGCGGGTGATAAACCAACCGGCCTGCGCCAGCAGGGTTAAATCTACGCCATGTGCAATGCCAAGACCATTGAGTAAATACACCACATCTTCGGTAGCGACATTCCCCGAAGCGCCGGCAGCATATGGGCAGCCGCCTAAACCGGCGACCGCGCTGTCAATCACGGCTATACCACGACTGAGCGCCACATAAATATTAGTCAGTGCCTGGCCATAGGTATCGTGAAAATGCACCGCCAGTTGTTCCTTCGGCACTACTGCCAGCACCGCGTCCAGCATAGCATTGACTTTAGCCGGGGTGCCGACACCTATGGTATCACCCAGCGAAATTTCGTAGCAGCCCATATCCAGCAGGGCTTTGGCGACGAAAGCCACGTCAGCTGGTGCAACCTCACCCTGATAAGGGCAACCGACCACGCAAGAGACATAACCGCGCACTTTGATACCATCAGCTTTAGCCGCTTCGAGTACCGGCGCAAAGCGCTGCAGGCTTTCAGCCACCGAGCAGTTGATGTTCTTCTGGCTAAAGGCTTCCGAAGCCGCACCAAAGATCGCCACCTCTGTGGCGCCGGCGGCCTTGGCCGCTTCATAGCCTTTCAGATTTGGCGTTAGCGCGGCGTAAGTGACACCGTGATGGCGCTTTATCCCGGCAAAAACTTCCGCTGAATCGGCCATTTGTGGCACCCACTTGGGTGAGACAAAGGCGCCGGCTTCGATATACTGATGGCCTGCTGCACTGAGTAGATCAATCAGCTGAATTTTTGCGCCGCTGCTCACGCTGCTTTCGTTTTGCAGGCCGTCACGCGGCCCGACTTCGACTAGCCGGACCTGTTTGGGAAAACTCATGCTTCCTCCGGGCTAAAGTCCACCAGTTGAGCACCATCTTTTACCAGATCGCCGGCAGCATAAAATACGGCATTGACGGTACCGGCTTTAGGGGCTTTAATCGCATATTCCATCTTCATCGCTTCCATAATCACCAGTGTTTCACCGGCTTGCACCTGCTGCTCTGGCTGACAGAGCACGGCAACGATAGTGCCGTTCATCGGCGCGGTTAAGCTGCCGGCGTTATCGGCGGCATCGGTAACCGTAGCGACTTCGGTCTGATAGACAATGTCGTAGCGCTGATGTTTGATAAAGACACTGATGGTGTCCTGATACTGGCTAACCCGCACTTTCATCCGGTGCCCGGCGAGGATAGCGCTGAGCTCATCGCCATTTAAACTGGCCTGACAATCCAGCGTCTGACCGTTTAACGTCAGGCTATAGTGTTGTTGCTGCGCCGCTACGTTAATCAGCTGCTTGTCATCACCCAGCTTTAACTCCAGGTTTAAGCTTGGGGTTTCGTTTAGCCGCCAGCCATGGCTGAACTGCCACGGGCTGCTGGCCGTTTGACAGCTGGGTGCCTGCTGCTTACTGACAATATAAAGTGCGGCCAGCAATAACGCCTGGCTTTGCTGGTTATGCGCCGGCGCAAACAGACTGGCCTGATGCTTATTGATAAAGTTGGTATCCAGCTCCGCCGCTTTAAAGGCCGGATGTTCTACCAAACTGGTTAAAAAACCGAGGTTAGTAGTAACACCGGCAATGCGGTAATCATCCAGTGCGCGCAGCATACGGCTGATGGCGCGGTCGCGGCTTTCATCCCAAACAATTAGCTTGGCGATCATCGGATCGTAGTAGGGCGTGACTTCGTCGTGCTCGACCACACCGGTGTCCACCCGTACATGCCGGCTGTGCTCTGGCTGGCGCAGATAGGTCAGCTTACCGGTAGCAGGCAGGAAGTCGTTATCCGGATCTTCGGCATAGACCCGCACTTCAATAGCATGGCCATCCAGCTGAATTTGCTGTTGCGATAGCGGCAGTTTTTCCCCGGCTGCGACCAGTAATTGCCATTGCACTAAATCCTGACCGGTAATCATCTCGGTGACCGGGTGTTCAACCTGTAACCGGGTGTTCATTTCCATAAAATAGAAGGAGCCGTCTTCGTCAAACAGGAATTCGACGGTACCGGCACCACGATAATCAATCGCCTGAGCTGCCTTTACCGCCGCTTCACCCATCGCCTGACGCTGTGCCGGGGTAAAATTCGGCGCCGGTGCTTCTTCAATCACTTTTTGATGCCGACGCTGAATCGAGCAGTCACGCTCGGCCAGATAAACCGCATTGCCGTGGTTGTCGGCAAACACCTGAATTTCGACATGGCGTGGTTTGGTCAGGTAGCGCTCCAGCAACATTTTGTCGTTGCCAAAACTGGCCTTGGCTTCGCGGCGGGTGCTGGCCAGTGCCGGGGCAAATTCATCGGCGTTCCAGACCACGCGCATACCTTTACCGCCGCCACCATAGGCGGCTTTTAACAATTGCGGATAGCCAATTTTGGCAGACTCAGCAGCCAGGGTGGCATCACTTTGATCATCGCCATGATAGCCCGGCACTAGCGGCACGCCGGCGTGCTGCATAATTTTCTTGGCCGCGCTTTTTGAACCCATGGCTTCGATAGCTGGTACCGGTGGGCCAATAAAGACCACGCCTGCTTCAGCACAGGCGCGGGCAAAGTCTTCGTTCTCAGATAAAAAGCCGTAGCCCGGGTGAATCGCCTCGGCGCCGCTTTGTTTGGCAATAGCGAGGATTTTGTCCGCCCGCAGGTAAGAATCTTTACTGGCGGCAGGGCCAAGTAAAAAGGCTTCGTCGGCCAGACGCACATGGCGGGCGTTGGCATCGGCTTCGGAGTAAACTGCCACACAGCGAATACCCAGCTTGTGTGCGGTGTCGATCACCCGGCAAGCGATTTCGCCGCGGTTTGCTATCAGTATTTTACGGAACATACTTCCTTATCCTGCTGAATT